>NZ_CP059692.1:2514166-2828333 GCF_014058705.1 Aureimonas mangrovi | reverse complement strand
GCAGGCAAACCCGGCGAGCGACCGCTTCAGCGGGTCCGCCGTCGACCGTCCCGCGATGCGCCAACTCAACTAACCGTTCCTCGCCAATCAATATCCGGGAAGAGGCCGTATTCCGAAGGGAGTGCGGCCTCTTCTCAATCATGGAATGTGCGAAACAAGTTCAAGTTGTCAGTTGCAGTCCAAGCATTGGTTGCGAGAACGAGCGGACATCGTCAGCTTGGGCCGCCGACATCGCCGCCCGGAAAGCTGACAGCGATGTAATGTTTGTATTTTAACGTCACGAAACACGCGCTATTGCGGCATGTCGATTAAGCTTAGGCTTGACACGCGATAGCAGACATTAAATAGACCTGTGAAGTTTGATAGCCCGAAGAACGATTCTCCTATGCGGCTTACCATGGCGCGCACCGAGGGCGGATCTTTGAAGAAATCGCGCGGCACCTTTGTGGGCGCGCGCGCACGGAACAGGTGATGTGATGGATCAGATCGAGACGCCCGACAACAACGAAATGCTGATGGAGCTGACCGCCGAAGTCGTCGCAGCCTACGTCAGCAACAACTCCCTTCCGGTCTCCGATTTGCCGGGCCTGATCTCGGACGTCTACGGCGCGCTCGGGCGCACCACCGCCGCGCCGGTGGTGCAGCAGATCGAGAAGCCGAAGCCGGCCGTCGCCATCAAGAAGTCCGTCACCGACGACTACATCATTTGTCTCGAGGACGGGAAGAAGTTCAAGTCGCTCAAGCGCCACCTGATGACGCACTACAATCTTTCGCCCGAGGAATACCGCGAGAAGTGGGATCTGCCGGCCGACTATCCGATGGTCGCCCCGAACTACGCGGCTGCGCGCTCGCGCCTCGCCAAGCAGATGGGCCTCGGCCACAAGCGTCGCCGCGGGACACGCTGAGCGCAGACGCAGGTCGCTCTCTTACGGCATGCAAAAGGCGCGGGGCCGAAGGGTCCCGCGCCTTTTGCATGTGCCCCTCGCGGTCGCGCGTCGAACTCAGGCAGACGCGCCGGGCGTCATGCCGAGTGCCTGAAGGTAAAGTTCCAGGATCGCGTCCTGCTCGGCGCGCTCGTTCTGGTCCTGCTTGCGCAGCGAGATCACTTTGCGCAGCACTTTGGTGTCGAAGCCGGTGCCCTTGGCCTCCGCATAGACGTCTTTGATGTCGTCCGCGATCGTCTTCTTCTCCTCCTCCAGGCGCTCGATGCGCTCCACGAAGGATCGGAGATGGTCCTGCGCGACCGGGCTGGCGTCGGACATGTTCGGTGAACCCCATTCTGTCTGCTGTGCGGGGGGCGATAGCAGACTTCGGGCCGCCAATGGAAGCCGCAATGGCTTCCGAAGCGGGCGGGTGTTCACTCAGCCGTGCTTCCCCGACGTCTCGAATGCACTCTTCTGTTCAGCGCTCGCCTCAGTCTGATGAAGGGCGCGCCATTCCTCGTAGGGCATGCCGTAGACGATCTCGCGCGCCTCGTCCTTGGTCATGGTCTCGCCGCTCGCCTCGGCGGCCTCGCGATACCAGTTTGACAGGCAGTTGCGGCAAAATCCGGCGAGGTTCATCAAGTCAATGTTCTGCACGTCGGTGCGCTCGCGCAGATGATCGCGCAGCCGGCGATAGACGGCTGCCTCGTATTCGATGCGCGCCCGGTCCTCGTCCATATGATGGTCTCCCTCACTTTGTATACCTGCCCGCCATATCGACGGTGTCCGCCGCTGCTTCAAGCCGCCGCTTGCCCCGTCGTTTCCCTTGCGCGCGCGCGGCGATCGTTCCAGAAGACGCAAAAGACGCGACGATGCGTTGACACAATGCGACGGTATGGAAGAGTCCGTATCGTCTCCAGTCCAGGATGTGCGAGGTCCCCTTCATGCCGATCCGGCCGCCCGTCGCCCGCGCGCTCGCCCGTCTCGCGATCCTTTCCTCGGCAGCCACGCTCTTCCTCTTCGCCCCGCAGGCCGTCTCCACCGCGAAGGCCGATTTCCGCGTCTGCAACGGCACGCAGGCTCTCGTGGGCGTCGCCATCGGCTATCGTGACGCGGAAGGATGGGTTAGCGAGGGTTGGTGGCGCATTCCCGCCACCACCTGCCGCTCCGTCGTCGAGGGGCAGTTGTCCTCGCGCTACTACTACCTCTACGCGGAAGACTCCGACGGGGTCGGCCGCTGGGCCGGCGACATCGAGCTGTGCATCGCCGAGAACGAGTTCCGCGTCGTCGGCGTTCAGGACTGCTTCTCGCGCGGCTTCCAGGAGATGGGCTTCCGAGAGTACGACACCGGCGGCCAGGCGAGCTGGATGGTCCAGCTGACCGAGGCGCCGCGCTCGGACGCCGAGCCCGCGTCTGCCGATGCCGCCGAGCCGGACGCAAATGCCGAGCCTGCCCCGGATGCGGGCGACGAAACTCAAGAAGAAGCGACCGGTCAATGAAGCGCAATCGCCGAGCGAAGATTCTCGCCACTCTCGGCCCCGCCTCCTCCGAGGAGGCGATGATCCGCAAGCTGCATGAGGCCGGTGCGGACACGTTCCGCATCAATATGAGCCACGCAGACCATGATCTGATGCGCGAGCTCGTGCGGCGGATCCGCAGTGTGGAAGAGGCGGTGGGCCGCCCGATCGGCATCCTCGCCGACCTTCAGGGGCCGAAGCTGCGCGTCGGCAAGTTCGCCGAGGGCAAGGTCGATCTGACGGCCGGCCAGACCTTCGTCCTCGACGACGACGAGACGCCGGGGGACGCGACGCGGGTCTACCTGCCGCATCCAGAGATCCTGTCCGCCGTCGAGCCGGGTCACCGTCTCCTGATCGACGACGGGCGTCTGCAACTCGTCGTGACGAAAACGGATGGGCGCCGGGTCGAGACGAAGGTCGTTGCCGGAAACCGCATCTCGGACCGCAAGGGCGTCAGCCTGCCGGATACGCTGCTGTCGAGCGGCGCGCTGACCGAGAAGGACCGGCGAGACCTCGACGCCGTCCTCGCCGAAGGGGTCGACTGGGTGGCGCTGTCCTTCATCCAGCGCCCGGAAGACCTTTCGGAAGCGCGCAAGATCGCGCGCGGCCGCGCTGCGCTGATGTCGAAGATCGAGAAGCCGCAGGCGGTGGAGCGTCTCGACGACATCATCGAACTGTCGGACGCGATCATGGTCGCGCGCGGCGATCTCGGTGTCGAGATGCCGTTGGAGGCCGTGCCGGGCATCCAGAAGCGCATGGTCCGCCTCGCGCGCAAGGCCGGCAAGCCCGTCGTCGTCGCCACGCAGATGCTGGAATCGATGATCACGGCGCCCGTGCCGACGCGCGCCGAGGTTTCAGATGTGTCGATCGCCGTCTTCGAGGGCGCCGACGCGGTGATGCTCTCGGCCGAATCGGCCGCCGGCGACTATCCTGTCGAGGCGGTGGAGACGATGAGCCGCATCGCGGTGCAGGTGGAAAAGGACCCCCTTTATCCCAGCATCATCTCGGCCTCGCGCCCGCTCGCCGAGGCGACGGGGGCCGACGCGGTGTCGCTCGCCGCACGCCAGATGGCCGAGACGCTGAGCGTCGCGGCGATCGTCACCTACACCTCGACCGGCACGACCGGCCTGCGCACCTCGCGTGAGCGTCCGCTCCTGCCGATCGTGGCGCTCTCGCCGGTGCTCGGCACGGCACGGCGCCTCGCGCTCGTCTGGGGCCTTCACTGCGTAGTGACGGAAGATGCGAGCGACCTCGACGAGATGGTCGACAAGGCCTGCCGCGTGGCCGTCGCCGAGGGTCATGCCCATGTCGGCGAGCGGATCATCGTGACGGCGGGCGTGCCGCTGCGCACGCCGGGTGCCACCAACATGCTGCGCATCGCCTATATCGGCTCGGACGGCATTTCAGCCGCCTGACAGCGCGTCAGGCGATGATCAGAGGCTCTGGCCGCTCGTCTCGTCGGCGAGGCGGCCGAGCGCCTCCTGCGCCTCGCGCATCGCCGGATAAACCGCGAGCGCGCGCCGGTAGGCGTCCATCGCACCGTCCTTGCGGTCGAGTTGTTCGAGGATGGCACCCAGCCCCATCAACGCGCCGAAATGGCGGGGCTCGCGAATCAGTGTCTGTTCGATGTCGGCAAGCGAGCGTCCGTAGCGCGACAGCAGGAAATTGGCCGTCGCGCGCGCATTGTAAGCCTCAGCGTAGTCCGGCTTGAGCACCATCGCCTGTTCGAGAAGGTCGAAGGCGACGCCCGCATCGGAAGTGGCGCTGGCGGTCGCCGCCCAGAGCATCAGGAGATCGACGGTCGCGCTGCCGCTTTCCAGCCATGCAGCCTGGATCTGGCCGGCGATCGCCTCGGCCGCTTCCGGCGATCGCTCGCGCTTGAGCTGCGCAAAGAGCGCGTCGAGCCGGTCGGCCGGGTCGTCGGACGTTGAGTCCACAGGAGCGGCGGGAGCTTGCGCGTCAAGGCCTTCTGCGGCCTTCAGCTTCACGTCGGGCTGCTGAGGCTCCCCGGTTTCGGGAAGCGCGCCGCCTTTCTGCACGTTCACGCGCTCGGCGGTGGGAAAGGCGAGGGCGGTGCCGAGGACGGCACAAAGGAAAAGGGCACGCATGGCATCGACTTTAACGATACCGCGCATGCCCTCAAGCAATAATCGCGCGAGCGGCATCAGGCCGCCCGAACGATCCGCTTTTCGATCAGCCCTGGCGCGCCTTGAAGCGCGGGGCCTGCTTGTTGATGATGTAGATACGACCCTTGCGGCGAACCATGCGGTTGGCGCGATGGCGACCCTTCAGAGCCTTCAGCGAATTCTTGATCTTCATGGGACCCGACCGTCGATAATAACGCGACGATCCATGCCTCCATGCCGTCGCTGGGAAAAACGCGCCCGTCACCGGCCGCGCTTCGATGCCGCCGACATACAGGCGGCACCCGTTGCTGTCAACGAGCGGCGGCGTGATCCCCAAGGGTATCGGCGCGCGGCGACAGGCGAGTGACGTGGCCCATCTTGCGGCCCGCCCGCGTCTCGGCTTTGCCGTAGAGCGTCAGCACAGCCGCTGGCTCTGCGAGGATGGCGGGTACGGCGTCGATGTCTTCGCCGATGAGATTGTCCATCACGCAGTCGCTGTGGCGGGCGGGGGCGGCCAGCGTCCAGCCGGCGACGGCGCGCACATGCTGCTCGAACTGCGAGGCCGCGCAGGCTGCCTCCGTCCAGTGGCCGGAATTGTGGACCCTCGGGGCGATCTCGTTGACGAGGAGACGATCCCCTTCGAGGAGAAAGAACTCGACGCCAATGACGCCGATATAACCGAGCTTTTCGAGGATTCGACCGGCGATCTCGCGGGCCTGCGCCTGCGCCGCTTCGCTGGCCCGCGCCGGCACGGTGGAGGTGCGCAGGATGCCGTTGCGGTGGACGTTCTCGGCCGGATCGAAGGCCCGCACCGTGCCGTCCGCCGCGCGCGCGGCGACGACGGAAATCTCGCGCTCGAAGGCGACGCGCTTTTCGAGGATCGCGGGAACGCGCCCGAGGCTGTCGAGCACGCCGTCGATCGGCGCGCCGTCGCGCAGCGACGCCTGGCCCTTGCCGTCGTAGCCCATGCGCCGCGTCTTCACGATGCAGTCGCCGCCAAGGTCGAGGAGGGCGTGGGCGAGTTCCGGCTCGTCGTCGACCGCGCGCCAGGGAGCGGTGGCGATGCCGATCCCGTTGAGGAACGCCTTCTCCGTGACGCGGTCCTGCGCGACGGCAAGTGCCTCCACTGTCGGATGGACGGGGACGTGCTCGGCCAGTGCCGCGAGGGGCTCGTAGGGCACGTTCTCGAATTCGTAGGTGACGACGCCGCTCGCCTTGGCGAGTTCGGCGAGCGCCGCGCGGTCGTCATAGGAGGCGACGATGGTGCGGGCCGCCACGAAGGAAGCGGGGCAGTCCGCTTGCGGGTCGAGGATGACCGTCTTCAGGCCGAGGCGGGCGGCGGCGGTTGCCAGCATGCGCCCGAGCTGGCCGCCGCCGACAATGCCGATGGTGCCTCCGAGACGAAGGGGCGCGAGAGGCATGTCGCTCAATGCTTGGTTCCCGTCTCGTCGCTGGGCGTCTCGGCGACGAGCGCGCTCTGGCGCTCGCGCCAGGCGTCGAGCCGCTCCGCGAGCGCGAGGTCGGAGAGGGCGAGGACCGCGGCAGCCAGAAGCGCGGCGTTCACCGCGCCCGCACGGCCGATGGCGAGCGTGCCGACGGGGACGCCGGCGGGCATCTGCACGATGGAGAGGAGACTGTCCTGGCCCGAGAGCGCGCGGCTTTCCACCGGCACGCCGAAGACCGGCAGCGGCGTCATCGCGGCGGTCATGCCGGGCAGATGCGCCGCGCCGCCCGCACCCGCGATAACGATCTTGAAGCCCTCGGCCCGCGCGCCCTTGGCGAAGGCGACGAGCCTGTCCGGCGTGCGGTGGGCCGAGACGATGCGCGCTTCGTAGGAGACGCCGAGCGCGTCGAGCGTGTCGGCGGCGTTCTTCATGGTCGGCCAGTCGGACTGGCTGCCCATGATGATGGCGACGTCCGCATGCGCGGGAACGGGAGGTCGGGTGCTCACGCGATGATGTCCGGCAGGATCTGGTCCTCGAGGTCCTGCAGTCGATCCTTGATCGACAGCTTCTTCTTCTTCATGCGCTGGATCTGCAGCCGGTCGCAGCCGGTGATCTCCATCGCCTCGATGGCGGCATCGAAATCCGCGTGTTCCTGACGCAGACGCGCGACCTGAAGCCTCAAGGTCGCCTGCTCCTGATCCGACATATTCGTCCCGCAACCCCGCAGCGCCTGGCCTGTCGGCCGGTTTTCAAGGCACCGATACCAGCCCCGGCGAAAATAGCCAATTCGTGCTCTTCCTCGCCATCGTCTCGGCACATCTTATGTGACAGTCTGGAGACGGCCGCATCATCTCCGCGTCCATCCGGGCCGGGCGGCCTGCAATGTCAGCAAGAGGAGCTTGGAATGTCCTTGGATAGCCATCTCGCCACGTTGGAACAGCGCCATTCGGCGCTCGACACACAGATCTCGGCGCTCAGGCAGGCGCCGGCGATGAGCGATGTACACATCCAGGAACTGAAGCGGAAGAAGCTCGTCCTCAAGGACGAGATCGAAAGGCTTCGCACCCAAGGCTGAAGGGACATGGCATTCGGATGAGGAGGTCGGCCGCGCCGGCCTCCTTTTTCGTTGAAGGGGCGCCGCCCCCGCGCGCGGCTGACCGGACCTTGTCGGGCGCGGGCTTCAAAAAGCAGCGCGAGCCTGTCATGTCTCGCCTCAACGCAACCGGCAAAGCCCGCAGCCCCGAGCCCCCATGTCGACCGATCTCATTCGCCCGCGCCTCGCACTGGTCCTCGCTTCGGCCGAAGGCGAGGCGCCGCCGCCCGAAGCCCTGTCGCGAGCGCTTTCCGGCGGCGACGTCGCCACCGTCTTCCTCGCTCCCTCCGGGCGCGACGCGGCTGCCTTCCAGGCCTATGCGGAGGCGATCGTACCGCTCGCGCAGGAAGCGGGCGCCGCCGCGATCGTGGCCGACGACACGCGCTGCGCCGGCCGCGTGAAGGCCGACGGCGTGCATGTCTCGGGCGGCTCGCTGGAGGATCTGCAGGAGGCGATCGGGCGCTTCTCGCCCAAGCTCATCGTCGGCGGTTCGGGCTTTCGCACGCGCCACGATGCGCTGGAAGCGGGCGAGATGATGCCTGACTATCTGTTCTTCGGCCGCCTCACCGGCGCGCCCGACACGGCGCCCTCCGCCAAGGACGTCGAACTCGCCGCGTGGTGGGCGGGGATCGTCGAGGTGCCCTGCGTGCTGATGGCGGGCTCCGATCTCACGACCCTGAACGCGGCCGCGCAGACCGGTGCCGAATTCGTCGCCCTCTCGAGCGCGGTATTCGGCGTGCCGGGAGAGGAGGCGGCAGCCGTCGCGCGGGCGAACGAAATTCTCGACGAGGTCCATGCGCAAAGGGCTGTCGAGTGAGGCGCGCGGCCTTCCCGGCGCTGGCGCTCGGCCTTCTTGCGGCTGGCTCCGCCTTCGCGCAGGATGCGCCGGGCGCACCGGCGTCGGGGGCCGTGGGCGAGGCGCCGATGCTGCCGGGGAGTGCCGAAACGCCGCGTGATGGCGAACGCCTCCTGCCGGTGCCGACGCTGGGGCCGACGGGCGACGGCGTGCCGGCGGAAGGCTTCCCGGCGACGGCCGATGGTGCCTACGGCGCCTTCCAGCGCGGCCTCTATCTCTCGGCACTTCGCATCGCCGAACCGCTGGCCAATCTCGGCGACAGCGCCGCGCAGACCCTGCTCGGCGAAATCTATGCCGGTGGTTTCGGCGTCCCGCGTGATGAGGCCGAGGCCGCCCGCTGGTATCGCGTGGCCGCCGAGGCCGGCGTGCCGCGGGCCCAGTTCCGCTACGCCATGATGCTGATCGAGGGCGAGGGCGTGACACCCGACGAGGCTGCGGCGCGAGACCTGATGCGCCAGGCCGCCGACGCCGGCGAGCCGACGGCCGCTTTCAACTACGGGCAGATGCTGATCCAGTCATCGCCGACGGGCGGCTTCACCGAAGCTGCGCGCTACTTTCGCGTGGCGGCCGAGTCTGGCGTGCCGGACGGGCAGTATGCGCTCGCCCAGCTTTACGCCTATGGGCAGGGTGAGACGCAGGATGACACCCAGGCGCGCCGCTGGCTGCGCGAGGCGGCGATCCGCGGGCACGACACGGCGCGTGTCGAGCTTGGCATCTGGCTCATCAACGGCCGGGGCGGGGAGGCGAACGCGCTGGCTGGCTTCCGCTGGCTGAAGGGCGCGGCCGAGCGGGGCAACGCCATCGCCATCAATCGTGTTGCCCATCTCTACCGCGAAGGCATCGGCACGCCGAGAGACACGCAAGCGGCCGCCATGTGGGCCGTGCTCGCGCGCCGCGCGGGCAACACCGATCCGGGCCTCGATGGCTTCATCCGCGGCCTGCCGCAGGATATGCAGCAGCGCGCGCTGCAGGACGCCAACCGCTTCAAGGCGCGCTGAACGGGTACGGGGCACGGTTGAAAAAGCGCGGGCGTTGTGGTTCTTCCCGCCATCGACGCGCGCTGCCGCTCGGGCGGCCCGAACTCTCGGAACACCCTCTCCCATGAAAATCAACGGAAACGAAATCCGTCCCGGCAACGTCATCGAGCACAATGGCGGGCTCTGGGCGGCGGTGAAGACCAACCACGTGAAGCCCGGCAAGGGCGGCGCATTCAACCAGGTCGAGCTGAAGAACCTGATCGACGGCACCAAGCTCAACGAGCGCTTCCGCGCTTCCGAGACGGTCGAGCGCATCCGTCTGGAGCAGAAGGACTACCAGTATCTCTACGCCGAGGGCGAGATGCTGGTCTTCATGGACAACGAGACCTACGAGCAGCTCGAGCTCCAGAAGGACTTCGTGGGCGAGCGCGCCGCCTTCCTGCAGGACGGCATGAAGGTGACGGTCGAGAGCCACGAGGAGCGCCCGATCGGTATCTCGCTGCCCGACTACGTGACGCTGCAGATCGTCGAGGCCGACCCGGTGGTGAAGGGCCAGACGGCCGCCTCCTCCTACAAGCCGGCGATGATGGAGAACGGCATCCGCGTGATGGTTCCTCCCTTCATCGAGAGCGGCGAGCGCATCGTCGTCGACACCAACGAGATCACCTACGTCCGCCGCGCCGACTGACGGCGCCTCGTCGGCCCCCGAGGCGGGCGGCAATCTTCTGAAAGAGACACGATGGCCCGTTCGGCCCTTCTCAACGTGATGACGCAGGCCGCCATGAAGGCCGGCCGCTCGCTGGTGCGCGACTTCGGCGAGGTGCAGAACCTCCAGGTCTCGATGAAGGGGCCGGCGGATTTTGTCTCCAACGCCGATCGAAAGGCGGAGGATATCGTCTTCCAGGAACTGTCGCGAGCACGGCCCGACTGGGGCTTCCTGATGGAGGAGCGCGGCACGGTCGAAGGGCGCGACAGCCAGCACCGCTGGATCGTCGATCCGCTCGACGGCACCACGAACTTCCTTCACGGCATCCCGAACTTCGCCGTCTCCATCGCGCTGGAGCGCGACGGGCAGATCGTGGCGGGCGTCATCTTCAACCCCGTGCAGGACGAACTCTACTCGGCCGAAAAGGGTGGCGGCGCCTTCCTGAACGATCGCCGCATCCGCGTTGCCGCGCGCCAGAACCTGCCCGAGATGCTGTTCGGCACGGGTATCCCGTTCCTCGGCAAGGGCGACCACGCGCGCTTCCTCTACGAGCTGCGCCACGTGATGGCCGAATGCTCGGGCGTGCGCCGCATCGGCGCAGCCTCGCTCGACCTTGCCTATGTCGCGGCGGGGCGGCTCGACGGCTTCTGGGAGCGCGCGCTCTCGCCTTGGGATCTCGCGGCCGGCGCCATCCTCGTGCGCGAGGCCGGCGGCTTCGTCACCAACATCCAGGGCGCGTCCGGCTTCGACCATGTGGCCGGAGACATCCTCTGCGGCAACGAATTCGCGCACCGCGCCCTGCAGGGGCTTCTCCTGAAGGCGTCCAAAGCGCGCCTTGCGGGCGCCTGACTTCGGCGAGATACATACGCCTCCGGCACTGGAGAATGAGGCGCGGCGCGGCTAAAAGGGCTTGACGAGCCCACAAGGCCGCCCTGTCGGCGGCACCATGCGGAAGCGGAGCCGATGCAGGTCTTGAGTTCGACCACCGAGGAAAGGCGCCCGGCCAGCGGTGCGCCCGATCGCCTGTCCAGTCCGCTCGTCTACCTGTGGGCGATGCTCGTCTTCCTGGCGCTCGCCGGCTTCGTGGCGGCGATCCTCGGGCGGCAGGTCTTCTCGGCTTTCGGCACCAATCCCGGCCTGAACGGCCTCATCATCGGCGTTCTCGTCGTTGGCATCCTGATGGCGCTGCGGCAGATCCTGAAGCTGCGCCGCGAGGTGCGCTGGGTGAATGCCTTCCGCGATGGCGCGGCGGACGCCGAGCGCGTGAAGCCGCCGGTGCTCCTGTCGCCGATGCAGGCCCTGATCGGTGGCCGGCGCGGCCCCCTCGCGCTCGCCAACCCGTCGGTCCGCTCGATCCTCGAATCGGTCGCGACGCGCCTCGACGAAAGCCGCGACGTCGCGCGCTATCTCATCGGGCTCCTGGTCTTCCTCGGCCTTCTCGGCACCTTCTGGGGCCTTCTGGCCACGATCGGCTCGATCTCCGCCACCATCGAGACTCTCGATCCGGGCGCCGGCGACGCTGCGACCATCCTGAACTCCGTCCAGACGGGCCTCTCGGCGCCGCTCGCCGGCATGGGCACGGCCTTCTCGTCCTCGCTCTTCGGCCTTGCCGGCTCGATGGTGCTGGGCTTCCTGGACCTGCAGGTGGGGCGCGCTCAGAATCGTTTCTACACCGAGCTCGAAGACTGGTTGTCCTCGATCACCGATATCGGCTCCGATGTCGCGGTGCCGGTTGCCGGGCGGTCGCTCGCGCCAAGCGGCATCGACGAAATACATCTCCTGTCGGAGCGCCTGAATCGGCTGGTGCAGGAGCAGGGCTCCGGCCAGCGCACCAGTGCGGCCATGGCCAATCTCGCCGAAAGCATTCAGGGCCTCGTCCAGCACATGCGCTCCGAGCAGCAGATGTTGCGTGATTTCGTGGAGAGCCAGGCGGGCGAGCAGCGGCAGATGCGCGGCGTCCTCGAGCGGCTCTCCTCGACGCTCAACGAGCCGGGGCGGCGCTGAGCCATGGCCCTGTCGAAGCGCGGCAAGGCACGGGAGACGAACTACTGGCCGAGCTATGTCGACGCGCTGTCGACCCTGCTTCTGGCAATCATCTTCCTGCTTTCGGTCTTCGTCATCGCGCAGTTCCTGCTCTCGCGCGAACTCTCCGGGCAGGACACGGTGCTGAGCCGGCTGAACTCGCAGATCGCCGAGCTCAACGAGCTTCTGGCACTGGAGCGCGCCAGCGGCGCCGATTTCGAGGACGAGATCGCGGCCCTTCGCGCCTCGCTCGCTTCAGCCGAAAACGATCGCTCGCGCCTGCAGAGCGCGCTCGATCAGGGCACCGGCGCTGGGGCCGGCGCGCAGGCGCGCATCGGCGAACTGGAAGGCGCGATCGATTCGGAGCGCGCGATTTCCGATCAGGCCCGCAGCCAGGTCGAGCTTCTCAACACCCAGCTTTCGGCGCTGCGCCAGCAGATCGCCGCGCTTGAGGACGCGCTCGACGCCTCCGAGGGGCGTGATCGCGAGAGCCGCACGCAGATCGCCGACCTGGGGCGCCGGCTGAACGTCGCGCTCGCCCAGCGCGTGCAGGAACTCGCGCGCTACCGCTCGGACTTCTTCGGGCGTCTGCGCGAAATCCTGTCGGATCGCGAGAACATCCGTATCGTCGGGGATCGGTTCGTCTTCCAGTCCGAGGTGCTGTTCGGCTCGGGCTCGGATGTGCTGCAACCGGCCGGCGAGGAACAGATGAACGGGCTGGCGACCGCCATCATCGAACTGAACCGCGAAATCCCGTCCGACCTCAACTGGATCATCCGCGTGGACGGCCATACGGACAATGTGCCGATCACCGGCGGGCGCTTCGCCGACAACTGGCAGCTTTCCACCGCCCGCGCCTCGGCGGTGGTGCGCTATCTCGTGGAGCAGGGCGTGCCGGCCAACCGGCTGGCGGCGACCGGCTTCGGCGAATTCCAGCCGCTCGATACGGGAGACAGCGCCGAGGCGCGCGCCCGCAACCGCCGCATCGAACTCAAGCTGACCGAACGCTGACGCCTATTCCGCCGCGCTCGTCACCGGTTCGGTGTTGAACTGGAGGGCGGCAAGGCGAGCGTAGGCCCCGCCGCGCGCCATCAGCGCGGCGTGCGTGCCTTCTTCCACGATCCGCCCGTCGTCGATGACGAGGATGCGGTCCGCCTTGAGGATCGTCGCCAGGCGGTGGGCGATGACGAGCGTCGTGCGCCCGCGCGTCAGCCCGTCGAGCGCATCCTGCACGAGGCGCTCGCTTTCGGCGTCGAGCGCCGAGGTCGCCTCGTCGAGGAGGAGGATCGGCGCGTCGCGAAGCACCGCGCGTGCGATGGCGATGCGCTGGCGCTGGCCGCCCGAGAGCGTCACGCCGCGCTCGCCGACGAGCGTGTCGTAACCGTCCGGGAGCCGCCGGATGAAGCCGTCTGCCTGCGCCGCGACGGCGGCCGCGACCACCGCCTCGCGTGAAGCGTCCGGCTGGCCGAAGGCGATGTTCTCGGCAATGCTCGCGGCGAACACCGCGACGTCCTGCGGCACGAAAGCGATGCGGCTGCGCAGCGCCTCAAGATCGACGCGCGAGACATCGACGCCATCGACGAGGACACGGCCGGCGACCGGATCGTAGAACCGCTCGATGAGCGCGACGATCGTCGACTTGCCGGCGCCTGACGCGCCGACGATCGCCACGGTTTCGCCCGGCCGGACGTCGAAGGACAGGTCCTCGACGATCGTCTGCGCCGGGGCGGCCGGATAGGCGAAGGAGACGCCTTCGAAGCGCAACGCGCCGAGTGCGCGTTGGGGCAGCGCCAACGGGTCGGCCGGAGAGCGGACGGGCGAGGGCTCGGCAAGCAGTTCGGACAAGCGCTCGGTCGCGCCGGCGGCCTGTGCGAGTTCGCCCCAGACCTCGGAGAGCTGGCCGAGCGAGCTTGCCGCGAAGACGGCGTAGAGCAGGAACTGGCCGAGCGTGCCTGCCGTCATTGTGCCGGCGATCACCTGCTGCGCGCCGACCCACAGGACCAGGATCACGGAGGTGAAGATCGTGAAGATGGCAAAGGCCGTGAGGCCCGAGCGTGCGCGGATCGAGGCCTTCGCGGCATCGAACGCCTCCTCGACGACGCTCTCATAGCGCCGCGTCGCCTCGGCTTCGCCGGTGAAGGCCTGCACCGTGCGCACGGCCGCGATCGATTCGCCTGCATAGGCGGTCGCCTCGGCGAGGCGGTCCTGCGCAGCACGTGCGCGCTTGCGCACCTTTCGGCCGAAGGCGATGAGCGGCAGCACCACGAAGGGAATCGCTGCGACGACGATCAGAGACAGGTCCGGCGCCGTCAGCACCATCATCGCGACGGCGCCCACGAAAAGGATGGCGTTGCGCAGGGCCAGAGAGGCGGCCGCGCCCACGGCCGACTTGATCTGCACCGTGTCGGCGGTCAGGCGCGAGACGATCTCACCGGAGAGATTGCGGTCGTAGAAGGCCGGCGAAAGCCGCGCGACATGCGCGAAGACGCTGCGGCGAAGATCGGCGACGATCCGCTCGCCAAGCGTCACGACGAAGAAGTATCGGGCGCCGCTGGCCAGCGCCAGGACGACGCTCAGAACCACCAGCATGGCGAAATAAGTGTCGACGAAGGCCGTGTCGGGCGTGTCGAAGCCGTGATCGACGACGCGACGCACGGCGAGCGGAAGCGAGAGCGCGGTGAGCGAGGCGAGGACGAGCGAGACGAGCGCGCCGGTGACGAGAAAGCGATAGCGCCGCAGGAAGGGCAGGAGCCGGGCGAGGGGTTTCAGCTTGCCTGCCGACGGCGTTCGGGCGGTCTCGCTTTTCAATGAATTCTCCGGCCGCGCCGGCCCTTGTGCCTCTTTGGGCCGTGATGTATAGGCTCACCCTCGAATTTGGAAGCGATCGTGCCGCCAGCGGCGGCTTTTCGGTGTCTCCGTCCCGGAGTGCCGGCGGTGGCGCGGCATGCGGCGCAACGTCGCCCGTTCAGGATCAGGACCCATGAAGCAGAACATTCATCCCGACTACCACACCATCACGGTCGTGATGACGAACGGCACGGAGTACCAGACGAGGTCGACCTGGGGTTCGGAAGGCGACAAGATGAACCTCGACATCGACCCGACGAGCCACCCGGCCTGGACAGGCGGTAACCAGCAGCTTCTGGACCGCGGCGGCCGCGTCTCGCGCTTCAAGAAGCGCTACGAGGGCCTCGGCATCTAAGTTGCCGACCTCGGGGTCGAAACGAAAAAAGCCCGGCGCGAGCCGGGCTTTTTCTTTGCGTGCCGCGTGCGATCAGGCGCGGAAGAACGTTAGCAGATCGGCATTGATCTGGTCGGGATGCGTCGCGAACATTCCGTGCGAAAGGCCCGGATAGGTCTTCAGCGTGCCGTTCGGCAGGAGCTTCACCGCCTTGTGGGCGGAGGCCGCGATCGGGACGACCTGATCGTCCTCGCCATGCATGACGAGCACCGGCAGCTGGATTGCCTGCAGATCGCCCGTGAAATCGGTCTCCGAGAAGGCCTTGATGGAATCGTAGTGCGCCTTCGCACCGCCCATCATGCCCTGGCGCCACCAATTGTCGATCAGACCCTGGCTGACCTCGGCCCCGTCGCGGTTGAAGCCGTAGAACGGCCCAGCCGGCACGTCCTTGAAGAACTGCGCGCGATTGGTGACCAGCGCCTTTCGGAAGCCGTCGAAGACCTCCATCGGCGTGCCTTCCGGGTTGGAGGCCGACTGCAGCATAATCGGCGGAACCGCCCCCATCAGGACGGCCTTGGCCACGCGTCCCGCCTCGGCCCGCGCCACATAGCGCGCCACAACGCCGCCGCCGGTCGAGTGGCCGACATGGATGGCGTTGCGCAGATCGAGGCCGTTCACGAGGTCGGCGGTGTCCGCCGCATAGGTGTCCATCTCGTTGCCGGTATCGGTCTGCGTGGAACGGCCGTGCCCGCGCCGATCGAAGGCGACGACGCGGTAGCCTTCGCCGAGGAAGAACAGCATCTGCGCGTCCCAGTCATCGGCCGAAAGCGGCCAGCCGTGATGGAAGACGATGGGCTGCGCGTCCTTCGGACCCCAGTCCTTGTAGAAGATTTCCGTACCGTCCTGCGTGGTGATCGTCGCCATGACGAAGTCTCCTGTTTGCGGTGTGGTTGCGAACGAGATGGTGGGGAGAGCGAGGGTTGCGAGTGCGGTGCCGCCCGCGATCAAGACGTCGCGGCGTCGCAGTTCTAGCACCCTGTGTTGTCTGTCTTGCGTCATTGCCCTCTGTCCTTCTTCCCGAGGTTCGCTGGTTGCATGGACGAGATAGGCGGCCGCTGATACGAACGGACGTGGCGGAACCGACATAGTACGAGGCGGAGCGGACAGATGGAGAAACCCGGTGTCCCGGTCGCGGAAATCGGCCTCCTCATCTATCCCGACTGCCAACTCGCGGCTGTCCACGGGCTGACGGATCTCTTCCGTATCGCCAACGAGAGCACGGAGCGGATTGAGGCACTGGAGACAGCCGATATCGCGCCGCCATTCATGCGCGTTTCGCACTGGCGCGCGGACGAGGACGAAGGGAAGGTTTCCTGCGTCTATGACAGCCATCCCGGCCTGCCGCATCGCCTCAGCCATGTCATCGCGCCGCCGAGCATCATATCGCCGAAGAACATGCGCCCCATGCCCGCCGCGGCGGCGTGGATGAGCGAGCGCCATGCCCAAGGCAGCACGCTCTGCTCGGTCTGCGCCGGTGCCTTCGTGCTCGCGGAGACCGGCCTCATCGACGGCCGTCGCGCGACCACGCATTGGGCCTTCGCGAGCGAACTGGCGGCGCGCTTCCCCACGATCGAACTGGCGGCGGAAAACCTCGTCGTCGACGAGGGAGACATCATGACGGCAGGCGGCATCCTTGCGTGGACGGATCTCGGCCTGACGCTCGTCGAGCGGCTTCTGGGGCCGAGCGTGATGCTGGCGACCGCGCGCTTCCTCCTGATCGACCCGCCAAGGCGCTCGCAGCGCCCCTTCGGCGAGTTCGTACCGAGGCTCGACCATTCCGACGAAGCCGTGCGGCGCGCCCAGCATCGCATCCACGCGGATGGCGGCAAGGGCGCGAGCGTCGCCGAGCTCGCCGCCTCGGCCGGACTGACGGAGCGAACCTTCCTGCGCCGCTTCGTGAAGGCGACGGGCCTGCGCCCGATCGACTACGTCCAGGAGGTGCGCATCGCCAAGGCGCGCGAGGCGCTGGAACTGACGCGCCAGCCTGTGGACCGGATCGCGTGGCAGGTCGGCTATTCGGACCCGGCGGCGTTCCGCAAGACGTTCCAGAGAATAACGGGGCTGACGCCCGCGACCTTCCGCCAGCGCTTCGGCATCGCGGTCCGTTAAAGCGTGCGGTACATCACCAGGGCGTCGACGAAGCCGCGCGTCGGATGCTCGAAGGCGCCGGGCAGGCGGCCGACGACCGCGTGGCCGAGCGATTCCCACAGCCGCACCGCGCGCTCGTTGGTGCTCACGACGAAGTTGAACTGCATTGCCCGGAAGCCGGTCTGGCGCGCGCGTTCGATCGAATGGGCGTGCATGGCCCGGGCGACGCCACGCCCGGCCGCGCCCTCGCTCGTCATGTAGCCGCAATTGCACACATGGCGGCCGCCGCCGGCCTGATTGGCACGGATGTAGTAGGTACCGAGGATCTCGCCATCGTCCTCGGCGACGAAGGTCTCGCGGTCGGGGCCCGTCCAATAGGCGAGGGCATCTTCGCGACTCATGTCGCGGTCCAGCGAATAGGTCTCTCCCGCCCGAAGGACGGGGCCCACGATCGCCCAGACCGCGTCATCGTCTTGCGTTTCGGCCAGTCTGATCTGCATGGGACGCGGGTTCAGACCGCAAAGGCGGTGCGCAGGAGGTCGATCTGCTCGGCCACGGGGTTGCGCCCCTCGCGCGGCTCCTCTTCTCGCCCGTAGATTTCGCGGTCGAGCATCGAGATACGCGTTTCGAGCTGGATCGCCCGCTCCACGAGATCGCGGAATGTCTCGGGCAGATCACCGAAGGCCGGAAGCTCGCGACCGCTGCCGATCCCTTCCAGCCGAACCTTCACTTTCTCGGCCTCGACCTGCGCGCGCGACATGTCACCCTGATTGGCCGCGCGCTGCAAAAGGAGCCAAGACGCGATCTGCATCAGGCGGGTCGTCAGACGCATGGATTCGGCCGCGTAGAGCGTCGAGGCCGCCTTGGTCAGCCCCTTCACCTCGCGTCGTCCGTCTCCGTCGAGATAGGCCGCCGTTTCGTCGACCAGTCCCATCCCCTCGTTGAAGATCGGCTGGAACGATTGCGAGAATGCCAGCCGTTCGGCGAGACGGATCGTCTCGGCTCGCGAAACGGTTTCGGATGAGATGGTCGTCATGGTGGCGAGAACCGGCTTGGCTTCACAAGGTTGCAATCGGCTCGCGACGCGGAATCGTTCCGCTCTCGGCCGGCGCGCTGAAAGTGGGCCGATCGTGAGCCGGAGGCAAGCAAGGGCGCGCGGTTTGGTTAACCGCCCTTCATCTTTCGGAGCAAGAGCCCGTGCCGCCGGGGGCGCCAAAAAAAGAGAGCCGCACATGGGCGGCTCTGTGAAGTTCAACAGGGAGGCGTCGAACACCTCGCAGCGAGGCGCTCATCCAAAAACTGGATGGGCAGAGCTTACGCTGCGGATGCTTAACGAAGCGTTGACGCTCCCTCGCAATATTCACCACGCGTCTACCTTATGAGTGCGACGAGCAGAAGAGGACACGGCATTGAGCAACGGACAGGTGATGCAGGCGATCGCAATCGAGACGGCTGGCGGGCCGGAGGTGCTGAAGCCTCAGACCATGCCTCGCCCGCAGCCCGCGCCCGGCGAGGTCCTGATCGAAGTCCACGCCGCCGGCGTCAACCGGCCGGACGTCATGCAACGCGCCGGTCTGTATCCGCCCCCGGCCGGTGCCCCGCACTGGCCGGGCCTCGAGGTCGCGGGCGTCGTCGTCGAGGCGGGCGCGGGCGTCACGCGGTGGAAGGTGGGAGACCGTGTGACGGCGCTTCTGGCGGGTGGCGGCTATGCCGAATACGCCGCCGCGCCGCAGGAGACGGTCATGCCGGTGCCGCAGGGCTATTCCTTCGTCGAGGCGGCGGCCGTTCCCGAGACCTTCATGACCGTCTGGCACAACGTCTTCCAGCGCGGCGCGCTGAAGGCGGGCGAAACGCTTCTCGTACACGGTGGCACGTCCGGCATCGGGACGACGGCGATCCAGCTCGCCGTCGCGACGGGGGCACGCGCCATCACGACGGTCGGCAGCGCCGACAAGGCGAAGGTGGCGCGAGACCTCGGCGCCGAACTCGCCGTCAACTACCGTGAGGCGGATTTCGTGGAAGCGGTGCGCGAACACACCGGCGGGCGCGGTGCCGACGTGATCCTCGACATGGTCGGCGGGGAGTATGTCGGCCGTAACATCGTGGCGGCGGCCGATGACGGGCGCATCGTGCAGATCGCGACGATGAAGGGCCACAAGGTGGAGATCAACGCCGGTCTCGTCATGCGCAAGCGCCTCACGCTTACGGGTTCGACGCTGCGGCCACGCGGCCTCGACTTCAAAGGCGCTCTGGCGCGCGAGGTCGTCGAACGGGTGTGGCCGCTCCTGGAACAGCGCAAGGTCGCGCCGCTGATCGATCTCGTCCTGCCGCTCGAGGAGGCGGCGGAGGCGCATCGCGCGATGGACGCCGATCATGTCGGCAAGATCATGCTGACGACGGCGAAGGGGCGCGCTGCCGGATAATGCGGCATGCGGTGCGGGCTTTCCTTGCGAAGCCTTCGCCCAGTGCCTATAGTCCCGGCGAATTCTCGAGAATGTGGCAACGTCCACGGCCCGCTCTGCCGAGCGGGCGAACAGGAGACCTATATCCATGGCTCAGCAGCTCCTGATGCCCAAGGCGACCGCGGTCTGGCTCGTCGACAACACGGCTCTGTCGTTCGACCAGATCGCCGAGTTCTGCACGCTGCATCCGCTCGAGGTGAAGGCGATCGCCGACGGCGAATCGGCGCAGGGCATCAAGGGCATGGACCCGATCATCACCGGCCAGCTCACACGCGACGAGATCGTGCGAGGCGAGAACGACGAGAACTATCGCCTGAAGCTCGCGCCGCCGAAGGTTCGCGTGCCGGAGGCCAAGCGCAAGGGGCCGCGCTACACGCCCGTTTCCAAGCGTCAGGACCGGCCGAATGCCATTCTCTGGCTGGTGCGCAACCATCCCGAGCTGAAGGATCCGCAGATTTCGCGCCTCGTCGGCACGACGAAGAACACGATCGAGCAGATCCGCGAGCGCACGCACTGGAACTCGGCGAACCTGACCCCGATGGACCCGGTGACGCTGGGCCTCTGCTCGCAGATCGATCTCGACCTCGAGGTCGAAAAGGCTTCGCGCGGGATGCCGCGCCCGGAAGAGGCGGCCGAGGAAGAGCGCCTGCTCTCGGCTGCACAGACGCAGAACTATCGCAGCGCCCCGCGCGGCGAGGAGGACGAGCTGGACGCGGCGGCCGTCTTCGCCAAGCTCACCTCCATGCGCAGCACGGAGAACGAGGACGAGAGCGACGAAGAAACCCGCTGACGGGAGTCAGCGCATGGGTTGAAAAAAGGGCGCCGCGCGGCGCCCTTTTTTCGTTCCGGCGCCGGCGCTCATCCGTTGCCGCGAAACTCCGGATAGAGAGTCATCGCTCCGTCGATGAAAATCGTCTGACCGACGACGTAGTCGGCGGCGTCCGAAACCAGCCATGCCACGCAGCGCCCGATATCCTCCGGCTCGCCGATGCGCCCGTAGGGGATCAGCTTCAGCATCTCCTTCTCACCGTCGCCCTCGCGTTCGGCGGCGTTGATCGCGGTCGCGATCGCGCCAGGACCGATGGCGTTGACACGGATGCGCTCCGGCGCGACCTCCTGCGCGAGAGATTCCATCAGGAGCTTCAGGCCGCCCTTCGACGCCGCGTAATTGGCGTGGAAGGCCCAGGGGATGCGCTGGTGGACGGATGAGTTGAAGACGAGCTTGCCGAGCGAGCGGCTCTGGCCCATGCCTTTCCCTCGGAAGCGGCGGATCGCCTCACGTCCGATGAGGAACGAGCCGGTGAGGTTCACCTCGATCACCGTGTTCCAGTCCTCCAGCGTCATGTCCGCGATCTTCGCGTCACGCTGGAGGCCGGCGTTGGAAACCACGATGTCGATCGGGCCGAGGTCGCGTTCGGCAGCGTCGAAGAGCGAGATCACCTCGGCCTCCTTCGAAACGTCCGCCTGGAGGGCGACGGCCTTGCCCCCCATCGCCTCGACGGTGCGTGCGAGCTTCTCGGCCTCCTCGCCGTGGCTCCGATAGTTGAGGGCGACGTCCGCTCCGGCCTTGGCGAGCGCCTCCACGATGCCCTTGCCGATACCCGTTGCCGCGCCCGTGACGAGTGCGCGCTGGCCTGCGAGCGAGAGAAGATCAGGTGATGCCATCGGGATCCTCCAGAATGCCGTAGGTCGCATTGGTCGGGTCCTGCCGGTCGCCATTCAGCGCGCGATCGAGCCATATCGCCGCTGAGATCAGCGACAGATGCGTGAGGGCCTGCGGGAAATTGCCGAGATGCTCTCCGGACTTGGAGAGTTCTTCGGAGTAGAGGCCGAGATGGTTGGCGTAGGCATGGAGCTTCTCGAACAGAAGGCGCGCTTCTGCCGTATAGCCGGTGCGCGCCAAGGCCTCGATGTACCAGAACGAGCAGATGGTGAACGCGCCTTCCTCGCCCTCCAGGCCGTCGGGGTTCTCGTCGGTGTTGTGGTAGCGCATGACGAGGCAGTCGTGGACGAGTTCGCGGCGCACGGCACGCAGCGTCGACGTCCACATCGGATCGCGCGGGTTGATGAAGCGCACGAGCGGCATCAGGAGAACGACGGCATCGAGTCCTGTACCACCCTTGACCTGCGTGAAGGCGCCGACCTCCTCGTTCCAGAATTCCTCCACGATCGACTTCTGGATCCTGTCGCGCTCGACGCGCCACCGCACGATGTCGGCAGGCAGCGAGTGGCGCGCGGCGATCCTCATGCCACGGTCGAGCGCGACCCAGGACATCAGCCGCGACGAAAGATACTCCCGATCCTCGCCCCGGCTCTCCCATATGCCGCGATCGGGCAGGCGCCAGTTGTCGCAGAGCCAGTCGACGATCCCCGAGATCCTGGTCCAGACCGAATAGGACGGTTTGCCGCGGGCGCGGGTCGAAATGTAGATGGAATCCAGAAGCTCGCCGTAGATGTCCATCTGGCGCTGGTCGAAGGCACCGTTGCCGATGCGCACGGGCCGAGAGGCCATATAGCCGGAGAGGTGATCGAGCTCGCTCTCGACCGGCTCGCCCTGACCGTCCATCTTGTACATGATCTGGAGGTGCGGGGCCCTTTCGACCGCACGCTCCATCAGGAAGTGCATGAAGGCCTCGGCCTCGTCGTAATAGTTGAGGCGCGAGAGCGCGTAGAGCGTGAAGGCGGAATCGCGCACCCAGCAGAAGCGGTAGTCCCAGTTGCGCTCTCCGCCCGGCGTCTCGGGCAGACCGAAGGTCGCGGCCGCCGCAATCGAGCCGTGCTTGGACGAGGTGAGCAGCTTCAACGTCAGTGCGGAGCGCACCACGAGTTCGCGCCAGTAGGTCGGGTAGGTGCCGCGCCGAACCCAGTTGTGCCAGAAGTCGCTCGTCTGGCGGAAAGCCTCGGCGACGTAGTTCTCGTCGATCTTGGGCACCTCCGCGCGACCTGGGCACATCACGACATGGCAGGTTTCGTCTTCCTTCAGCCGGATTCGGGCTCCGATCCCGTTCTCGCCGATCTCCACCGGCGCCGAGGCGTAGAAGTAAACCGCATCGTCTCCATCGCCCCAGGATACCTTGACCCCGCCGCCGTCGACCGGGTCGTAGCGCGGCGTCTGGCGCGCGTAGTCGGGCGCCGGCGTGATCTTGAGGAGAAAGTCGACGCTGCCGACGATGGCGCGTGCACGGCGGATGATGCGCCCCGAGCCGTCGAGCGGCATAAACTCGGTCACCTCGCCGATCTGCCCGTCGGTGAGAAAACGGTTGAGCAGGATGTTGGTGTCGGGAAGGTATATCTGCTTGAGCTTGGCTTGGTCGGCATCCATCCAGAGGCGGAATTCTCCCCCCTTTTCCTCGTCGAGAAGGCTGGCGAAAAGCGTCGGCGAATCGATCTCAGGATAGGAGAAGAAGTCGATCCGCCCGTCCGGCGTGACCAGCGCCAGCGTTCGCATGTCGCCGATGACCCCGTGCTGGTCGATCGGATTGCGCGGCTTGGGAAGAGCGTTCGGCATGGGGCCTCGGGAGTGGAGGGGCGGCAAAATCAGATTGTGCTCCGCGTCGCGAAGTAAAGGCGCGCCGGTGGCGCTATCGGGCCTCCATGGCCTTTGCTAAGTTTCGCTCCACATCCACAGGGCAGAAGGGATGCCCTTTCGCCTTCGGGCGCCAATGGACGGAAAGAGCTTGATGGACGGCATCGAAGAGAGCCTGCGACGCGCCTTGGGTGGAGGCGATGCGCAAGATCCAGCGTTCCGGCAATCCATTTATGAGGCCTCCCAGCGCGCCATCGAGCGCATGATCGAGGCGAGGGGCCTCGACGAGGAACGCGCCTACGCCGAGCGCATGCGCCTCTACGAGACGATGCAGAGGGTGGAGGCGGAATATTCCGGCGCGCCTGCGGCGACCTTCGACGGCGAGCGGGCCGACGCCAGCGAACCGGCGCGTTACGAGCCGGCGGATCCGCATTCGAGCATCCAGCCCTCCGGGGCGCGCGCGCCCGGCAGCTATGCGGCCCCTGCCGCTGTTCCGCAGGAGGGCGAGCCGGTGCAGGAAGAGGTCTGGACGCCCGGCGCCGGCCGCGCCCGCACACGCCGCGCAAACCGCCTGCCGGCGCTGATCGCGGTCATTTTCGCCGTTCTCGTGCTCGCCGCCGCGCTCTACTGGTTTCTGGCCGACGGCAGCGATTCGCAGGCCGACGAGACGGCTTCGCTCACCCCCGCCGTCGGCGAGGCGGCGCCGCCGCCGCTCGACTGGATCAACGTCTTCGACGGCACGGATCTCCAGCGCCTCGCAGCCCCCTCCGGCGGGCGCATCGAGGAGGTCGATGCCCAGGGCCGTCAGGCCGTTCGCCTTGCAGGCCCGCAGGGCTCCGAGGGCGAGATCGTCCTCGACCTTGGCGCCGGGCTCGCACGCGATCTCGCTGGCGCCGACGTGCGCATCGAGGTCGTCGCGGGCTCCCCCGACGACGACGCGCGCGAGTTCTCCGTGCGATGCGTCTTCTCGGACGCCAATGTCTGCGAGCGCCAGCGCTTTCTCACCACGATGCACGAGGAGGCCTTTGTCTTCGACGTAACCGTGCCGGAGGGCGCCGAAGCGCCGGCCAACCTCGCCATTGGACCCGGCCTCTCGGCGGACGGGCCCGACATCGATCTCTTCTCGGTCCGCATGCGTCGCCTGTGAAGGACGAACGCAAGGCCGCCTGGAGAAGACGATACGAGGCAGCGCTCAGGCGCCGCTCCGACCTTGCCGCCGTCGCCGGCTTCGCGCTGATTGCGTTCCTCGTTCCACAGGCGGTGCCGCTTGCCGCCATCGCCTCGCTGGTCGTCGTCGCTTTTGCCCTCATCGATCGCCGGTCGCGTCCGCGCGCGGCGGCCGGGCCGGTCACC
Source organism: Aureimonas mangrovi (assembly GCF_014058705.1). Taxonomy (NCBI): domain Bacteria; kingdom Pseudomonadati; phylum Pseudomonadota; class Alphaproteobacteria; order Hyphomicrobiales; family Aurantimonadaceae; genus Aureimonas; species Aureimonas mangrovi. The sequence continues at coordinate 2,803,998 of NZ_CP059692.1, read as the reverse complement.
GTCCAGGGGCCGTTATGGGGTGAGGGGGCTGCCGGCCCTGTCCTCGAGGCGATGACCGATCCGGTGCTCATCGTCGACCGCGCGCTCTTCATCCGCTTCTGCAACCGCGCGGCCGTTCAGACCTTCGGCACCGTGGCGCCGGGCGAGCCGGTGACCCTGCGCTTCCGCACGCCGGAAGTCGCCATGCTGGCGCGCGAGGTCTTTGCCGATTCGATCCCCTGCGAGACCATCCACCGCGAAGGCCGGCTGGAGGAGCGCGTCTGGTCGCTGAGCATATCGCCCATCCGCGAGGACAGGCCGGGCACCACGCGCTACGCCCTCTTCACCTTCCGCGACCGCACCGCCGAGCATCAGGCCGCGCGAATGCGCTCGGACTTCGTTGCCAACGCCAGCCACGAACTGCGCACGCCGCTCGCGTCCCTCATCGGGTTCATCGAGACGCTGGAAGGCCCTGCGCGCGACGACCGTGAGGCACGCACGCGCTTCCTCTCCATCATGCGCGATCAGGCGGGACGCATGTCGCGGCTCATCGATGATCTTCTCTCGCTCTCGCGGATCGAGACGCGGCCACGGCTTGGACCGGGTGACGAGGCCGACCTCGTCGCTGTGCTTTCCACCGTGCGCGCGCTGATGGAGCCGCTGGCCGCGGAAGCGGGCGTCGAACTGGAACTGGACACGGACGGGCACGACAGCTTCCTCGTCGAGGGCGACGGCGACGAACTCGTCCGCGTCTTTGTCAATCTCGTCGAGAACGCCTGCCGCTACGCCGCGTCGGGCAAACGCGTCATCATCGACCTGTCCGCCGTGGGGGAGAACGAGGCGGAGGCCGAGGTCCGGGATTTCGGACCCGGCATCGCTTCCCGGCACTTGCCGCGCCTCACCGAGCGCTTCTACCGCGTGGCGGAGGGCGACCCGAAGGCGCGCGACGGCACGGGGCTCGGTCTTTCGATCGTGCGCAACATCCTGATCCGGCACGGCACGCGGCTGCGCATCGAGTCGGTGGAGGGCAAGGGCTCGACCTTCTCGGTCCGGTTCCGTCGCAAAACCGACATGGAATCAGCCTGATTCCATAAAAATCAATATCTTAGGGTGTCATAAAAGTGAGACGGCCTCCCCCTATACGGTGGCGGTCGCCGATAAACGGCGCCGTGGTGCGTAGCGGAAGCTATGGAGCGGCGCGCGTTTCCCGGCGTGATGGCCGGCTTCGGTGTCCGGTCGTCTTTCAGGCGACGTGGCCGAAGGAACGCTCAGGCAATGACGACTTCGATGATCGTTTTGACGGTTCTCGTGCTGGCGATTGTCGCCGGTTTCGTCGCGGTGCACCGCGCCCGCGCCGTGGCCAAGGGCGAGCATCTCCATTCGCGGCCGATCTATCACGGCGCCTATGCCTTCACCTGGGCGGCGCTGCCCTCTATTCTCGCGCTCGTGGCGTGGATCATCGTTTCACCCTTCGTCATCGACGGCGTCGTGCGGTCGAACTTCCCCGAGGATGTCGGCCCGCAGCTGAATGCTTTCCCAGGGCTGGCCGAGAGCATCGTCGACAGCCTGGCGCGCGGCATCCGCCTGATACCCGAGCATGAGCGTGGCGCCGTCGCCGATATGGGCATCGCCGAACTCGGCCCGATCCTTCAGGCTCGCGGCGTTCCGGTCGTGACCGCAGCGCAGGATTTCATGATTCCCGCTGCGCTCGCGCAGATCCAGGCTGAAGACACCAGCCGCCTTGCCATGACGGTCGTCGTGATCGCGCTGGCCGTCGCGGGCGCAGCCTTCGCGATCAGCCGCATCCGACTGCGGCTGCGGGCCCGCGACACGGTCGAGCGTGTGACCCGCGCGCTCCTGATCGTCGCATCATCCATCGCCATTCTCACCACTGTCGGCATCGTCTTCTCGATGCTGTTCGAGGCGATGCAGTTCTTCTCCTTCGTGCCGATCACCGACTTCCTGTTCGGAACGGTGTGGGAGCCGCGCTTTGCGGCGGCCGGCACGAGCGCGGCGGGGCAGTTCGGCCTCGTGCCGCTCCTGGCTGGCACGCTCTACATCGCCCTCGTCGCCATGTGCTTCGCGGTGCCGATCGGCCTCTTCGCGGCGATCTACATGGCCGAATACGCGAGCCCTCGTGCGCGTGGCGTCGTCAAGCCGCTGCTGGAGGTGCTGGCCGGCATTCCCACCATCGTCTACGGCTTCTTCGCGCTGATCACCGTCGGCCCGTTCCTGCGTGACCTTTCTGGCCAGCTCAACGGTCTCCTGACGGGAAGTTACTCGAGCTTCATTCAGGCTCAGTCGGTGCTGACAGCGGGCCTCGTGATGGGCGTGATGCTCATCCCCTTCGTCTCGTCTCTTTCGGATGACGTCATCACGGCGGTTCCGCGCTCGCTGCGCGACGGTTCGCTGGGCCTCGGTGCCACGCGCTCCGAGACGGTGCGCAAGGTGATCTTGCCGGCGGCGCTGCCGGGGATCGTCTCGGCGCTACTGCTGACCATGTCGCGCGCCATCGGCGAGACCATGATCGTGGTGCTCGCGGCAGGCATCGCCGCCAATCTGACGATCAACCCGTTCGAGGCGATGACAACGGTGACGATCAAGATCGTCAGCCAGCTGACGGGCGACATCGACTTCACCTCACCGCAGAGCCTCGTCGCCTTCGCCCTCGGCCTGTCGCTCTTCGTGATCACCCTCGGGCTGAACGTCTTCGCCCTCTACATCGTGCGCAAGTATCGGGAGCAGTACGAATGAGCGATACGACCGCAGGGCGCGCCGGAGCGCCGACAAGCGTGGCGCCTGCGCGCCGGGACATCGGCATCCGCCGCCGCTACGCCGCAGAACGCCGCTTCAAGATGTATGGCATCGCCGCCGTCGGTGTCGGCCTCGTCTTCCTCGTGTGGCTCCTGTGGACTGTGATCAGCCAAGGCTACACCGCCTTCTGGCAGACCGAGCTGCGTCTTCCGATCACCTTTTCGGAAGAGGTGATCGACCCGAACGGCGAGCGCGACCGTAGCGCTATGATGCGTGCGGACTATCCGCGCCTCGCCAACGAGGCGATCGCCGCCAAGCTGGGCGTCGATCGCGAAGACCGTCAGGCCTTCTCGCAGGTTTCGGCGCTCGTCTCCAACGGCGTGCGCGGTCTTCTGCGCGACGAGGTGCTGGCAAATCCGACGATCATCGGCACGACCCAGGAAATCTGGCTCCCGGCCAACTCGATCGTCGATTCGGCGGTCAAGGGGCAGTACAATCTCGACGTGCCCGAGAACCGCCGTCCGCTGAACGATCGTCAGCTGGCCTGGATCGCTCAGCTCCAGGACAGCGGCGACCTCGCCCAGCGTTTCAACACCGGCTTCTTCACCAACGGCGCCTCTTCGCGCGCCGAGACGGCGGGCGTGGGTGTGGCGATCGCCGGCTCCTTCATGATGATGGTGATCGTCCTTCTCTTGGCGCTGCCGATCGGCGTCGCCGCCTCCATCTATCTGGAGGAGTTCGCGCCGAAGAACCGACTGACCGATCTCATCGAGGTCAACATCAACAATCTTGCGGCCGTGCCGTCGATCGTCTTCGGCCTGCTCGGCCTGGCCGTCTTCGTCAACTGGTTCGGCCTGCCACGTTCAGCGGCTCTCGTCGGCGGACTTGTGCTGACGCTGATGACGCTGCCGACGATCATCATCGCGACCCGCGCCGCGCTGCGCGCCGTCCCTCCATCGATCCGCGCGGCGGCTCTTGGACTCGGCGCCTCGAAGAACCAGATGGTGTTCCACCATGTGCTGCCGCTGGCCGCGCCCGGCATCTTGACGGGCACGATCATCGGCCTGGCGCAGGCGCTCGGCGAAACGGCGCCGCTGCTCCTCATCGGCATGGTCGCCTTCGTCGCCGATCACCCCTCGGGGCCGATGGACGCCTCGACGGCCCTGCCGGTGCAGATCTTCATGTGGGCGAACGAGGCTGACCGCGCCTTCGTGGAACGCACCTCCGGTGCGATCATCGTCCTACTTCTCTTCCTCGCGGTGATGAACATCGCCGCCGTCTTGCTGCGCCGCCGCTTCGAACGCCGCTGGTAAAGGGACCGATCATGAGCCAGAGCCAACCCGTCATCGAGACGCATGTGCAGACCCCCGCTTCGGTCGCGCCGGACAATTCGCCGGTCAAGATGCGCGGCCGGAAGGTCAACGTCTTCTACGGCGCCAAGCAGGCCCTCTTCGATGTCGATCTCGACGTCGCCGAGCGCCGCGTCACGGCCCTCATCGGGCCGTCCGGCTGCGGCAAGTCGACCTTCCTGCGCTGTCTCAACCGGATGAACGACACGGTGGAATCGGCGCGCGTCGAGGGCGACATCACCCTTGATGGCGAGGACATCTACGCGCCGGATCTCGACGTCGTGGAACTGCGCGCCCGCGTCGGCATGGTGTTCCAGAAGCCGAACCCGTTCCCGAAGTCGATCTTCGACAACGTGGCCTACGGTCCGCGTATCCACGGCCTCGCCGCCAACAAGAGCGAGCTGGAGGAGATCGTCGTCACGAGCCTCAAGCGCGCGGGCCTCTTCGAAGAGGTGAAGGACCGCCTGAATGAGCCGGGCACCGGCCTGTCGGGTGGTCAGCAGCAGCGCCTGTGCATCGCGCGCGCCATCGCGGTTTCGCCCGAGGTCATCCTGATGGACGAGCCTTGTTCGGCGCTCGACCCGATTGCGACGGCCACCGTCGAAGCGCTGATCGACGAGTTGAAGCGCAACTACACGATCGTCATCGTCACCCACTCCATGCAGCAGGCGGCGCGCGTGAGCCAGGCGACGGCCATGTTCCATCTCGGCCGCGTCGTCGAGGTCGGGCCGACGGAGAAGATGTTCCAGAACCCGGACGACAAGCGCACGCGCGACTACATCACCGGCCGCTTCGGCTGACGCAACATGCCCCGGCGGCGGGGCGGGAGAACCTCATGGCCGAACATATCGTCTCGTCCTACGATGCCGAGCTCAAGTCCATCCTCAGCGACATCTCGTCGATGGGCGGGCAGGCCGAGCGCATCGTCGCGCGCGCCGTCGAGTCGCTCACCCGCAGCGACGCGGTCCTTGCCCGCTCCGTCGTGGCCGAGGACAAGGTCCTCGACGCCGCCCAGCGCGACCTCGATGAGCACGCGATCATGACGATCGCCAAGCGCCAGCCGATGGCGCAGGACCTGCGCGAGATCGTGGGCGCCATCCGCATCTCCAACGACCTCGAACGCATCGGTGATCTCGGCAAGAACATCGCCAAGCGCGTGATTTCGATCGCGGAGCACAACCAGCCGGTCAAGCTCGTGCGCGGCATCGAACATCTTTCGGAGCTCGCGCTCGAGCAGCTCAAGGACGTGCTCGATGCCTATGCGGTGCGCGATGAGGCCCGAGCAGAGGCCGTGCGCATGCGCGACGAGGAAATCGACGCGATGTACACGTCGATCTTCCGGGAACTCTTGACCTACATGATGGAGGATCCGCGCAACATCACCGCTTGCACGCATCTTCTCTTTTCGGCCAAGAACATTGAGCGGATCGGCGACCACGCGACCAACATCGCGGAGACGATCTACTACATCAAGACGGGTCAGCAGATGGATCTCGATCGCCCCAAGGACGATCGAACCCACACGATCGGCACCGCGCAGGCGAGCGTCTGAGGCGAGGGCCCCCGGCTCGATGACGCGCCGGGGCTGACCAGGAGGCTGGAGTGATGGCGATGGCACCCCGTGTCGCGGTGGTCGAAGACGAAGAGGCTCTCGGTATCCTCCTGCGTTACAATCTCGAAGCCGAGGGCTACGACGTCGAGGTGATCGCGCGCGGCGACGAGGCTGACATCAGGCTGCGGGAGGCGCAGCCCGATCTTCTGCTTCTCGACTGGATGCTGCCCGGCCTTTCCGGCGTCGAGCTGTGTCGGCGGTTGCGGCAGCGCGAGGAGACGGCGATGCTGCCGATCATCATGCTGACGGCGCGCGGCGAGGAGAGCGAGCGCGTGCGCGGCCTCTCGGTCGGTGCGGACGACTACATCGTCAAGCCGTTCTCGACGCCCGAGCTGATGGCGCGCGTGCGGGCCATGCTGCGCCGGACGAAGCCTGAACGGATCGCAGCGCGCCTTGCGGCGGGCGATATCGAGCTCGACCGCGAGACGCGCCGCGTGCGCCGATCGGGCCGCGAGGTGAAGCTCGGACCGACGGAGTTCAAGCTCCTGGAATTCCTGATGCAGGCCCCCGGCCGCGTTTTCTCGCGCGAGCAGCTCCTGGACGGAGTTTGGGGGCAGGGTGTCTATGTCGACGAGCGCACGGTTGACGTGCATGTCGGTCGCCTTCGCCGCACGCTGAACCGGGGCCAGCGTATCGACCCGATCCGCACCGTGCGCGGTTCGGGCTACGCTTTCGATGAAACCTTCACGGGCCGCGCCTCCTGAGGGGCTGTCGCCGTTCCTGGACGCGGCCGGCGGTCATCGTTCCATCGGGTGCGAGAAATCGAGTACGAAAAAGGGCGCCGATCTTCGGATCGGCGCCCTTTTCATGCCCCTCAACGACGGGGCCCAGCCTTACTCGCCGTCGCCCTTCGGATAGGGCTCGACGGTGCCCTTCAGCTTAATCGTCAGCGGCTTGCCCTTGCGGTCCAGCGTCTTGCCGGCCGCCACGCGCACCCAGCCCTCGCTGACGCAATACTCCTCGACATTGGTTTTCTCCGCCCCGTTGAAGCGGATGCCGACGCCCCGCGCGAGCAGGGCTTCGTCGTGGAACGGGCTGTCGGGGTCGATCGACAGGCGATCGGGCATGGCGGCATCGGCCGGAAGCTTGTCGCTCATCGATCAGCGAACCCGGCGGCGCTCGGACACCGGCTGGAAGGCGATCCGGGCATGATACTGGCAGTAGGGCGAGGCGTCGCCTGAATGGTTGCCGCAGAAGCGGAAATCGGGCGAGAGCGGATCGCCGAGTGGCCATTTGCAGGTGCGCTCGGAGAGTTGCACCAGCGTGAGGTTGCGCGAGATCGGCACGATCTCCGCGCTCTGCTGCTGCTCGGTGACGAGACCGCGCTCTGCGACGAGATCGACCTCTTCCTCCATCTTCAATGCGGTGGCGCCGATGGCGCGCGCCGTCGGCTGGCGCGAAATGCCGGCCTGCGAGGCAACGACGAGGCGCGGGGCGGCCGTCTCGGCCGGGCGTACGGGCTCCGCCGTTGCGGGCTTGGCCTTCACCGTGGCTACGGGCTCGGTGACGGGCGCGGTCTTGATCCGGCTTTCGAGCTTCAGGCGATGGACCTTGCCGATCACCGCATTTCGGGTGACGCCGCCGAGCTCGCCCGCGATCTGGCTGGCGCTGTGACCATCGGCCCAGCGCTTCTTGAGAAGGTCGATACGTTCGTCCGTCCAGCTCATTTTAGTAAGCTCCTCGTTTCGGACAGGGCGGATCATCGGAATCCGTTTACAGTCCACGGGCCGAGGCCCGCCGGATGATCCACCATATCTATGTGACTGCTGATGCTTGCCGCACGAAATCTGGTACGTCCCCAAACTATATATCGGGTGACTCGCTGACAAGAGTCGCGCCGGGGCGCCTCGAATCGATTTGCGGTTATCCCCAGCTTGCCGCACGGACTGCGCTCGCGTGCAGAGCGCCCGGGGCTCAGGCGTCGTTCGTTGACAAGGCGGCCTTTCGACATGGTATAGCACGCGTGTTCAAATGCCCGCCGCAACCGACGCAAAGCCTGCCCACGGCAGGCTTGCTTCGTTTCAGGAAGTCTTCGTCCGCATTTTCTTCAAGCTTAACCCGTGAAGTAGTCTCATGGCCGCCCCCCAAGAAGCCCACTCGCCGCTGTTCGCAACCTACGCTCGCGCGGACCTTCGCTTCGAGCGAGGCGAAGGCGTGTGGCTGATCGCGGACGATGGGCGCCGCTTCATGGATTTTGCCGCCGGCATCGCGGTGAACGCGCTCGGCCATGCGCATCCGCATCTCGTCGAAGCGCTGACCACGCAGGCCACCAAGCTCTGGCACGTCTCGAACCTCTACGAGATTCCGGGCCAGGCGCGTCTGGCCTCGCGGCTGTGCGAGGCGACCTTCGCCGATCGTGTGTTCTTCACCAATTCGGGCGCCGAGGCGCTGGAATGCGCGATCAAGGCCGCGCGGCGCTACCATTTCGTGGGGGGCGAGCCCGAGCGCTATCGCATCGTTACTTTCGAAGGCGCCTTCCACGGCCGCACGTTGGCGACCGTCGCCGCAGGTGGCCAGAAGAAATACCTTGAGGGCTTCGGGCCCAAGGTCGAGGGCTTCGACCAAGTGCCGTTCGGAGACCTCGCCGCCGTGAAGGCGGCGATCGGCCCGCAGACCGCCGCGATCCTGATCGAGCCGATCCAGGGCGAGGGCGGCGTGCGCGTGCCGCCGCCGGGCTTCCTGCAAGCGCTGCGCGACCTGTGCGACGAGAACGGCCTGCTCCTGATCTTCGACGAGGTGCAGTCGGGCCTCGGCCGCACCGGGCACTTCTACGCCTATCAGGGCGCCGGCGTGACGCCCGATCTCCTCGCCTCGGCCAAGGGCCTGGGCGGCGGCTTCCCGATCGGCGCCTGTCTCGCCACCGAGGCTGCTGCCTCCGGCCTGACGGCCGGCACCCACGGCACCACCTTCGGCGGCAATCCGCTGGCGATGGCCGTCGGCAACGCGGTTCTCGACGTGGTGCTGGAAGAGGGTTTCCTGGAGCATGTCCGCGAGATGGGCCTTCTGTTCAAGCAGGGGCTGGAGTCGGTGAAGGATCGCCATCCGGGTGTCGTCGAGGAAATTCGCGGCGAGGGGCTTCTGGTCGGCATCAAGGTGCGCGGGTCCAATGGCGAGTTCGTCGCCAAGCTGCGCGAGCGCGGGCTTCTGGCGGTTCCGGCCGGCGACAATGTCGTCCGGCTTCTGCCACCCCTGATCGTGACGGCCGAGGAGGCCCGGGGCGCGCTGGAGCGCATCGAGGCGGCCGCCGCGGCGCTGTCCTCGACGCAGGGAGCGGCGGCATGAACGCCTCGACTCCGATCCGCCACTTCCTGGACATCTCTGTCGTCGAGCCCGCCGACCTGCGCGCCATTCTCGACGACGCCCGCCGCCGCAAGGCCGAGGGGCGCGCCTCGCCGCGCCCGCTCGAGGGCCGCATGCTGGCGATGATCTTCGAGAAGCCCTCGACACGCACGCGCGTCTCCTTCGACGTCGCCATGCGCCAACTCGGCGGCGAGACGCTGTTCCTGTCGGGATCGGAAATGCAGCTCGGCCGTGCCGAGACGATCGCCGACACCGCGCGTGTCCTGTCGCGTTACGTCGACGCGATCATGATCCGCACGACGGAGCATTCCCGGCTTCTGGAAATGGCCGAGGCGGCGTCGGTGCCCGTCGTCAACGCCCTGACCGACGACACGCATCCCTGCCAGATCATGGCGGACCTGATGACCTTCGAGGAGCATCGCGGGCCGGTGGCCGGCAGGACCTTCGCCTGGAGCGGGGACGGCAACAACGTCCTCAACTCGTTGATCGAGGCCGCGCCGTGCTTCGACTTCTCCCTGCGCATCGCGACTCCCGAGGGCTCCGAGCCCGATCCGGCCTATATCGCGGCGGCGAAGAGCGCCGGTGCTTCCATCCTCGTCACGCACGACGCGCGCGAGGCCGTCGCGGGCGCTGACTGCGTCGTCACCGACACCTGGGTCTCGATGGGCCGCGAGGAGGCCGCGCGCGGCCACAACGTCTTCTTCCCCTATCAGGTGAACGAAGCGCTGATGGCGCAGGCGAACCCGGACGCGCTGTTCATGCACTGCCTGCCCGCCCATCGCGGCGAGGAGGTGACGGATGGCGTCATCGACGGGCCGCAGTCAGTGGTGTTCGACGAGGCGGAGAACCGCCTGCACGCACAGAAATCGATCCTTGCATGGATGTTCGGCGAGGTAGGCCGATGAGCAATATCGAGGAAATCGAGCTCGGCGAGTTCGGCTACGCCGGTGATGATGCGGTCGTGCCCTTCCAGGTCGAGGCGCTCGATGCGCGCGGCCGCGCGGTGCAGCTCGGCGACATGGTGGACGCGATCCTGTCGCGCCACGATTATCCCGAGCCTGTCTCTCGCCTTCTCGCGGAGATGATCGTCCTCACGGTCCTTCTCGGCACCTCCCTGAAGTTCGACGGCAAGTTCACCGCGCAGACGCAGACCGACGGGCCGGTGGACCTTCTCGTCGTCGACTTCACGACCCCGTCGTCGGTCCGCGCCTATGCACGCTTCGACGCCGAGCGTGTCGAGGCGGCGGTGGCGGAGGGACGCACGGAGCCCGAGCATCTCCTCGGCACTGGCACGATGGCGCTGACGGTCGACCAGGGCCGCCACATGCAGCGCTATCAGGGCATCGTGGCGCTCGATGGCACCTCGCTGGAGGAAGTGGCGGAAGGCTATTTCCGCCAGTCCGAGCAGATTCCGACGACCGTTCGCCTTGCCGTCGCGCGCATCGCGCGCCGCCGCGAGGGTGGCGGCTTCGATGAAACGTGGCGGGCCGGCGGCCTCGTCGCGCAGTTCCTGCCCGAGGCGCCCGAGCGCATGCGCCTGCCGGACCTGCCAGGGGGCGACTTGCCGGAAGGCGCGATCGAGGTGGGCGGACACGAACCGGATGATTCCTGGACGGAAATCCGCGCGCTCGTCGACACCATCGAGCCGTCCGAGCTCGCCGATCCTGATGTCGGCGTGGAGCGGCTTCTCTTCCGGCTCTTCCACGAGCGCGGCGTTCGGGTCTTCCCCCCGACGCCGGTGGCCGACGACTGCTCCTGCTCGCGAGAGCGCATCCGCGACGTTCTGGTGAACTTCACGGCCGACGAACTGGCCGAGAGCACGAAGGACGGCAAGATCGAAGTCGTCTGCGAATTCTGCGGCGAGACCTACGAGTTCTCGCCAGACGAGTTCGGTAAGGGCGGCGAGGCCGACGACGCTAGTTGAGCGTGCGGCGTCCCGTGGGGGCATCGAGCGAGAAGGCGGGAACCTCGACGTCGAAGAAGCTGCCGTCCGGGCGCTGCATGTGGAAGTGTCCGCGCATGATGCCAGACGGCGTCGATAACGGGCAACCCGACGTGTAGGTGAAGCTGTCGCCCGGCATGAGCGTCGGCTCCTCCCCGACGACGCCGGGGCCGCGAACCTCTTCCACATGACCGACGCCATCGGTGATGTGCCAGTAGCGCGAACGTAGCCGCACGCGCTGCTCCGAACGGTTCACGATCTCGATCGTGTAGGCGAAGACCCAGCGACCCTCGTCGGGGTCCGATTGTGTCTCGAGGTAGCTCGGGCTGACCCTCACGGTGATCAGCGCCGTCGTCGTTTCGTACATCTTACGCTACAGTCTGTCGTTCCGGCCTTTGCGGCGGGCGATATCATCGCCACGATTGGCGCCCTTTTGGGGCGCGCCTTACCATGACGAGTTACGTTGCGTAAGGTGTTGCGGATGCGCGTCGCCTTCAGGTGGCGGCGAGGGCGGTCTCCACGTCGTCGATCAGGTCCGCAGCGTCCTCGATGCCGGCCGAAAGCCTCAGGAGACCGTCGCCGATGCCGAGTTCGGCTCGGTCCTCGGGCGAGAGGTTCTTGTGCGTCGTCGTCGCGGGGTGGGTGATGAGGCTCTTCGCATCGCCGAGATTGTTGGAGATGGAAACGATCTCGAGCGCGTTGGCGAAGCGGAAGGCCGCCTCCTTGCCACCCTTCACCTCGAAGGCGAGGAGCGTCGATCCGCCGCTCATCTGCCGCGCGATCACGGCTGCGTCCGGGTGGTCGGCGCGGCCGGGATAGATGACGCGCGAGACCTTCTCGCTGTCCGCCAGATGGTCGGCGAGGAGTGCTGCGTTCGCTGTCTGCGCGGCGACGCGCAGGGGGAGGGTCTCCAAACCCTTCAGTAGGGTCCAGGCATTGAACGGCGAGAGCGACGGGCCGGTGTGGCGGAAGAAGTCATGCAGGTTCTCGTCGATCCACGCCTTGGAGGAGAGGATGACGCCGCCGAGGCACCGCCCCTGGCCGTCGATATGCTTGGTGGCCGAATAGACGACGACGTCGGCACCGAGCTCCAGCGGCTTCTGCTGGAGGGGGGTGGCGAAGACGTTGTCGACGACGAGGCGGGCGCCCGCTGCGTGGGCGATCTCGGCGACGGCCGCGATGTCGACGACTTCGAGCGTCGGGTTGGTCGGGCTTTCGAGGAAGAAGAGCTTCGTGCGCGGCGTCACCGCCGCCCGCCATGCGTCGAGATTTCGCCCGTCGACGAGCGTGCAGGCGACGCCCGCGCGCCCGAGCACCGTCTCGAGCACGTAGCGACAGGAGCCGAAGAGGGCGCGGGCGGCCACCACATGATCGCCGGCTTTGACCGAACACTGGAGCGCGGCGGTGACGGCGGCCATGCCGGAGGCGGTTGCGCGCGCGTCCTCCGCGCCCTCCAGCGCCATCATCCGCTCCTCGAACATGCGCGTGGTCGGGTTGGAATAGCGCGAGTAGATGAAGCCGTCGTCCTCGCCCTTGAAGCGGGCCTCGGCGGCTTCCGCCGTGTCGTAGATGAAGCCCTGCGTCAGGAAGAGCGCCTCGGACATCTCGCCGAACTGCGAGCGCATCGTGCCCGCATGTACCATGCGCGTGGCGGGGCGAAGGGCACGGGTACGATCGGTCTGGCTCATGGGGCGGTCCACTCCTGATGACGGCGGACGGCGAGGCGTGAACGCCATCGCCGGCCGGGCGACAGGCCGGTCCCTGAGATCATCGCTGTTCCCGAGGCACGGCCCTTTAGCGAATTGTTTTTCGTGGCTGCAAGCCGGCCGGCCAAATCACCACGTCGACGGGCCGGGACACTAGCCCTGCGGTGGACTGTGGTCAATTCTCTGGTAAAGCGGACGCTCCGCGCGCGGGACAATCCCGGGCGCGAGGCCAAGGGGCGGGGCGGACATGAGCGAGGGCATCCTTCCCGATCGGGATATCGCGGCGCTGGTCGATACGGGCGCCATCGCGCTCGGCCGACCGCTGGCGAGTGACCAGATCCAGCCCGCGAGCCTCGACCTGCGTCTCGGCCAGCGCGCTTTCCGCGTGCGCGCGAGCTTCCTGCCCGGCCCGCGCCGCACGGTGGAGGAGACGCTGGCGCGCTTCTCGCTCCACGCGGTCGATCTCAGCGAGGGCGCCGTCCTAGAGACGGGCTGCGTCTACATCGTGCCGCTGATGGAGAGCCTCGCGCTGCCGGCGGATTTGCGCGCCTCGGCCAATCCAAAATCCTCCACCGGCCGCCTCGACATCTTCACGCGCATCATCACAGACCGCGCGCAGGAGTTCGACAAGGTGCCGGCGGGCTATCGCGGCCCGCTCTACATCGAGATTTCGCCGCGCACCTTCCCGATTCTGGTGCGCGCCGGCTCGCGCCTGTCGCAGATCCGCTTCCGGCGCGGCGCGGCCGGCCTGTCGGGCGAGGAGCTTGCGCTCCTCAACACGGCGGAGCGCCTGACGGACGCGGCCGACGCCAACATCTCCGGCGAAGGCGGCATTGCACTGTCGGTGGATCTCGCGGGTGACGAGAGCGGCCTCGTCGGCTATCGCGGCAAGCGCCACACGGCGGTCGTCGACGTCGATCGCCGCGAGGCGCACGCCGTCTCCGACTTCTGGGAGCCGATCCACCGCTCGGGATCGGGCGAGCTGGTTCTGGACCCCGACGAGTTCTACATCCTCGTCTCCAAGGAAGCCGTACACGTTCCACCGGCCTATGCCGCCGAGATGACGCCCTTTGATCCGCTGGTCGGCGAATTCCGCGTCCATTACGCCGGCTTCTTCGACCCCGGCTTCGGCCATTCGCAGGCCGGCGGTACGGGCAGCCGCGCGGTGCTGGAAGTGCGCAGCCACGAGGTGCCGTTCATCCTGGAGGACGGGCAGATCGTCGGCCGCCTGGTCTACGAGCGGATGGCCCGTGCGCCCGAAAAGCTCTACGGCCTCGACCTGAAGTCGAACTACCAGGCGCAGCGGCTCAAGCTCTCCAAGCATTTCATGGGGTAGGCTTGCGCTTCGATGGGGAGTTGGAGCGGGCGATGGGGATCGAACCCACGACATCCAGCTTGGGAAGCTGGCGTTCTACCGCTGAACTACACCCGCGCTCCGGCTGAATCCGTAGAGGATCGCCGCGCCCCAGACAAGCTTTTTGATCGCCGGGGCGCGTCGAGCAGGGCGCTCTAATCGCCGGTCTGGAAGTCGCCCGGCTGCGGCGGGGCGATGGGCGTGAACAGGCACCGATCGGGCTTGAGGTCGATCAGCGGCGTGCCATCGAGACAGTCGAGGCCGCGAACCTTGAGGCGCGCTCCGTCGCGCCCGAGAAGCCGCACGAGCGAGGTGCCGATCGGGTTCGGGCGCACTGGCGAGCGTAGCGCGAAGGTGCCGCGCGTCGTGCCGTCGCTCGCCGGGCTCTGGTGGACGAGATCGCGCCGGGACCGGTCGAGCCAGTAGAGCACTTCCAGCCGCTCGAAGGCTTCCACACCGTCGAGTGCGGGCACCCAAGGCTCGAAGATCTCGATCTCGCAGGTCGGCCCGTCCTGCCGTCCCTGGCGCGGGCATTCCAGCCGCGAGGTCCAGGGCGTGTGAATGCGTCCGATGAAGACGAGGCCGGCATCCGATGCGTCCGGCGGCGCGACGGCGATTTCGTTCTCGCGGACTTCGTTCAGCCGGACCATGCGACATGCTCCCATTGCCCGACGATCATGCACGGTGCGCGCGCCTTGTCACGCCGAAGGGTAGAGCCGCCACTTGCGCGGGCGCACCGCGATAGGTTGGCCGACCTCACCGCCCTGATCGGCGGGAAGCTCCACCTCGATCCGGTGATCGCCGGGCTCGACGTGGAATTCGACGACGCGCGAGCCGCCGGCCCGGCGAACCAGGGAGATTGTCCCCGCGAGCGCGGGCGTGCCGGGCTGCACGACCTCGAAATCATGCGGCCGCGTGAACATGAGCCATTCGCCGTCCGGCTCGTCCGTGCGGCCGAGGGGCGTGCCCGCGAAAGCGATCTCGCCCGCTCGCACCGTGACCGGCAGTTCGTTCGACTGGCCGATGAAGGAGAAGACGAAGGGGCTCGCCGGGCGGTCGTAGATGTCGTCCGCCGAGCCGATCTGCTCGATCCGGCCCTTGCTCATGACGACGACGCGGTCGGCGAGTTCCAGCGCCTCCTCCTGGTCGTGCGTCACGAAAACGGTGGTGTGGCCGGTCTGGTCGTGCAGCGTGCGCAGCCACCGCCGAAGGTCCTTGCGCACCTTGGCGTCGAGCGCGCCGAAGGGCTCGTCGAGGAGAAGCACCTGCGGGTCGATCGCGAGCGCGCGGGCGAGCGCGACGCGCTGGCGCTGGCCGCCCGAAAGCTGCTGCGGATAACGGCGGCCGAGACCGGGAAGCTGGACGAGATCGAGGAGTTCCTCGGCCCGCTGGCGGATGGCCGAGCGCGAAGGCCGGTTCGAACCGCGCACGCGCAGGCCGAAACCGATATTGTCGGCGACGCTCATGTGCCGGAACAGCGCGTAATGCTGGAACACAAAGCCGACATTGCGCTCCTGCACGCTCTTCATCGAGGCGTCTTCCTCGCCAAAGAAGATCTGGCCGGAGGAGGGGAATTCGAGCCCCGCGATGAGGCGCAGGAGTGTCGTCTTGCCCGAGCCCGAGGGGCCGAGAAGCGCGATCAGTTCGCCCGATTGGATGTCGAGCGACACGCTGTCGAGGGCGGTGTCGTCGCCGAACGACTTTGCGATGTCGCGCACGCTGATCTTCATGAATGTGGGTCCCGAGGTCAGTGGCCGCCGCGGCCGTTGAGATGGCCCGAAAAGCGCCATTCGAGGATCGTCTTGAGGACGAGGGTGACGAGCGCGAGGCCCGCGAGAAGGGTCGCCACCGCGAAGGCGGCCGAGAACGCATATTCGTTGTAGAGGATCTCGACATGCAGCGGCATGGTGTTGGTCTCGCCGCGGATCTTGCCGGAGATGACCGCGACGGCGCCGAACTCTCCCATCGCGCGTGCATTGCACAAGAGAACGCCGTAGAGGAGCGCCCATTTGACGTTCGGCAGCGTCACGAGGAAGAACGTCTTCCAGCCGTTCGCGCCGAGCGAGATCGCGGCCTCCTCCTCGCCCGTGCCCTGCTCCTGCATCAGCGGGATGAGTTCGCGCGCGACGAAAGGCAGGGTGACGAAGACGGTGGCGAGCACGATGCCCGGCAGCGCGAAGACGACCTGGATGCCCGCCGCCTGCGTCAACGGCTGCAGATAGCCCTGCGAGCCGAAGAGCAGGATGAAGACTAGGCCCGCGATCACCGGCGAGATCGAGAAGGGCAGGTCGATGAGCGTGATGAGCAGCGTCTTGCCGCGGAACTCGAACTTGGCGATCGCCCAGGCCGCCGCGAGGCCGAAGACGAGGTTGAGCGGCACCGCGATGGCCGCGACCGTCAGCGTCAGGCGCATGGCGGCCAGCGCGTCATGCTCGGTGATCGCGGCGATATAGGCCGCAGCGCCGCTGCGGAACGCCTCGACGAAGACGGCGACGAGCGGCAGGAACAGGACGAGGCCGAGGAACAGGAGTGCGATCGCGATCAGCGTCCACTTCACCGCCGGGCTCTCCTCGGTGGCCCGGCGGGGGTGACGAAGGGGCGTTTCAGGCGCCATGACCATGCCTCCGCCGGCTCCAGGCCTGGATGAGATTGATGACGAGGAGCATGGTGAAGGAGATCATGAGCATGAGAACAGCGACGGCGGTGGCGCCAGCGTAGTTGAACTCCTCCAGCCGGATGACGATGAGGAGCGGAGCGATCTCGGAAACGTAAGGGATGTTGCCGGCGATGAAGATCACCGAGCCATATTCGCCGACCGAACGGGCGAGAGCCAATGCGAAGCCGGTCAGGATCGCCGGCAGCACCGCCGGCAGGACAACGCGCGTCACCGTCTGAAGGCGCCCCGCGCCGAGCGTCGCGGCGGCCTGCTCCAGCTCGATGTCGAGGTCTTCGAGGACGGGCTGGACGGTGCGGACCACGAAAGGCAGCGAGACGAAGGTCAGCGCGACGACGATGCCGATCGGAGAATAGGCGATGCGCAAGCCCGCATCGCCGAACAGCGGCGCGAGCGCCCCGCCGGGTGCGAAGAGGCTACCCACCCAGCCGTTGGGCGCGTAGAGCGCCGTCAGCGCGATGCCCGCCACGGCGGTCGGCAGCGCGAAGGGCAGGTCGATGACGGCGTCTATCAGCCGCCGTCCGGGAAAGCGGTAGCGCACCAGCACCCAGGCGATGAGGACACCGAAGACGGCGTTGATCGCCGCCGCGATCAGCGATGTCGTGAAGGAAAGCGTGAGCGCCGAGACGACGCGCCGGTCTGACGCCAGCGCCAGGAAGTCGGAGAGGCCGAGCCCGGCGCCGCGCAGCGCAAGCGCTGCCAGCGGCACCAGGACGATGATACCGAGATAGGCGAGCGTGAAGCCGAAGGCGAGGCCGAAGCCGGGCACGACGCTGTGCTCGCGGAACATGAAGGAGGGTCTGGCGGCGCTTGCTGCCATCGAGGGCTCTCATTCTGGATGTGGGCGCGAGAGCATCCTCCCGCTTCCCGATGAACACAAGCCGGCAGCGGCGCCTTGGCGACGCCGCTGCCGGCCTCCTTATGGAGCGCTCAGTTGGCGGGCTGGTAGATCTGGTCGAAGATGCCGCCGTCGCCGAAGTGCTCGGGCTGCGCGCGGGCCCAGCCTCCGAACTGGTCGTCGTCGATGGTCACGAGCTCGAGGTCGGGAAAACGCTCCAGAAGCGAGGCATCCGTCACTGTTTCAGGCTCTGAGGGACGGTAGAAGTGGCGGGCCGCGATGGTCTGCCCTTCCGGCGAATAGAGATATTCCAGATAGGCCTGTGCGACCTCTGTCGTGCCCTTGGCATCCGAATTGCCGGGAACGAGGGCGACCGGCGGCTCGGCGAGGATCGAGATCGACGGCACGACGATGTCGAACTGGTCTGGGCCGAGTTCTTCCAGAGCCAGAAACGCCTCGTTTTCCCAGGCGAGCAGAACGTCGCCGATGCCGCGCTGGACGAAGGTCGTGGTGGAGCCGCGCGCGCCCGTGTCGAGCACGGGGACGTGGCGATAGACCTGGCCCACATAGTCGCGCACGCGGTCGAGATCGCCGCCATATTCGCGGTTGGCCCAGGCCCACGCCGCCAGATAGTTCCAGCGCGCGCCGCCCGAGGTCTTCGGGTTGGGCGTGATCACCTGCACGCCCTCCTTCGTGAGGTCGCCCCAGTCGTTGATTGCCTTCGGATTGCCTTTGCGCACAAGGAAGACGATCGTCGACGTGTAGGGCGCGGAATTGCTCGGCAGGAGGGTACGCCAGTTCTCCGGAATCTTTCCGGTGTTCTCGGCAATGGCGTTGATGTCGGCCTCCAGCGCCAATGTCACGACGTCGGCGTCCAGCCCGTCGATCACCGTGCGGGCCTGCGCGCCCGAACCGCCGTGCGACATGCGCACCGTCACGCGGTCGTTCCCCTGGGCCTGCCAATGCGTGTCGAAGGCCGCGTTGAACTCGCGGTAGAGTTCGCGCGTCGGATCGTAGGAGACGTTGAGGAGCGCCTGGGCCGAGGCCGGCGCCATCATGGCAAGGACCGCGGCCGAGGCTGCGAGGATCGTTCGACGAAAGCGCATGAGGTCCCTCCGGAGCGCTGTGGCAATGGGGTAAGGATAGGCAGAGGCACGCGAACGCCAGAAGGAAAATGCGACTAATTCTATCGAGATGGTAGATTATTATTTCGTGGGCGGCGTGGCGCCCCGCCCGCAGTTGACGTGGCGCGTGGCAGGCCGACATCCTGCGGACGTGAGACACGCGGGAGGGAGAGCCTTGGATATTCTGCGGGACAACGAGCATGGACGCAGCGGGCTCGCACAGCTTCGGGCAATGATCGAACTCGGCGGGCGTCCGCCGATCGGGCAGACGTTGGGCTTCACGCTGGTGGAGGCGGATGAGGGGCGCGTCGTCTTCGAGGGGCAGCCGGACGAGCGGAGCCTCAATCCGATCGGCAGCGTCCACGGTGGTTATGCGGCCGCCGTCCTCGACAGCTGCTGTGGTTGCGCGACCCACACAAGGCTGGCCGCGACGCAAGGTTACACGACGATGGAGCTGAAGGTCGCCTATCATCGCGCGCTGAAGCCCGGCACGCGCGTCCGCGCTGAAGGCCTGGTGCTGTCCTTCGGGCGACGCGCCGCGTTTACCGAGGCCAAGCTCTACGACGAGCAGGAGCGGCTCTGCGCCTCGGCGACCTCGACCCTTCTCGTTTTCGATCTCTGACAAGAACGGTTATACGGGCGGCGATCAGCCGCGGCGGAACTCGGTTGCCTCGCTGACGTTTCGAGAGATGGAATAGAAGCGGGTAGCCGTCGATTCGCTTGGACAAGCGCATCGTGACGACACCTCGAGTATTCGAGCGTTCGAGTGGGTGGAAGCGATGACGGCGGACGATATCTCCGAAAAGGTTAGGGACCGGGCCTATTTTCTCTGGGAAGCAGCCGGCAAGCCCTGCGGGCGAGAGCACGAGTTCTGGGCGCAGGCTTCACGCGAGATCGAAGGAGAACGCGGCAATGACAAGCCGGCCGAGCGTGAGGGGCGAAGTGTAGCGCGCTGAACCGCGCGCGTCAGCCGCCGAGATAGAACGGACCGCCGCGGCCCAGCCGTCGGCGGCCTTTTCGTTCAGGAGTTCACGCGTTCAAAGCGTCGTTCCATGAAAGGCGTGTCCGGCGGCGGGCTGCTCTCTGCAGGGTCGGCAGAGTTGCTGGTCGGCACATAGCCTTGCGCGCAGCCGGCAATCGTCAGGAGGAGAAGGGCAAAGAGTCCGGTGCGCAGCATGATCTTTCGCGATCCATCGTGGATGTCGTCTGCCGTCACAGATAGCGCGATCGGCGCCGCACGCCAGATCACGGCGCGCTCGATCCCGGACGCCCCCCGGGGCATCACGGATTTGGCCGGGTGACGAGCCAAGCAGCGACGGTGAGAAGGATCGCTCCCGTCGCCGCGAGCGCGAAAGCCGGCGCGCCGGACCACGCCAGAAGCGCGAAGCTTGCCGCCATCGAGACGACCGCCAGAACCTTGGCGCGGCGCGGAACGGCGCGCCGGTCCTGCCAGTCTCGCAGGGCCGGCCCGAAGCGCGGGTGTTGGCGTAGGCGTTCCGCAAGCTCGGGCGACGACCGCCCGAAGGCCCAGACGGCGACGAGGAGGAAGGGAGTCGTCGGCAGGCCGGGCAGAACGACGCCGGCTGCCGCGAGGGCGACCGCAGCGCTGCCGAGCGCGCGATAGGCCACGATGACGAGCCGGGCTGGACGGCTCGCCATCTTCTCGTCCTGTCTTCGATCTTCGACGTCCACCGATCAATCGTAGCGGATGGGCACCGTGAGCGAAACGGAGCCGCCGCTCGGCGGCGCGGGGAAGGGGCTCGCCCGCTGCACGAGTTGCACTGCCGCCTGATCCAGCGTTGCGTTGCCGCTCGAACGCGCGATGCGCACGCCGCCGGCCGAACCGCTCGCCGAGATGGTGAAGGACACGCTCACCGTACCGCGCCCGGCGCCGCGCGGCGTGCGCTTGGCTCGATTGAGGCGCGCCTGCACCTGGCTCTGCCAGCGGGCGGGCGACACCGAGTTGGAGCGCGCGCCCTGCGAAGCCTGCCGCTGCGACTGCCCTTGAGAGGCGGCTGACGGCGGTGGCGCCTGGCGCTGCTGGCGGCGCTGAGGCTCCGCACGCTGCGGCTCCTCGCGGCGCGCCTGCCGCCTCGGTTCCTCGCGGCGCGGCTCCTCGCGAACCCGGCGCGGCGGTGGATTGGGGCGCGCGGTCGGCATCGGCACGTTGAGGACCGCTTCCGCTTCCGGCTGCGGCTCGGGCAGTTCGGCGACCTCGGGCTCGGGTTCTTCGGGCTCGGGCTCAGGCTCGACGAGCTCCGGTTCGGGCTCGGGCTCGACGACAGGCTCCGGTTCCGGTTCGGGTAGCGGTTCGACGACGGGCTCCGGCTCCGGTTCCGGAGCAGGGGGTTCGGGAACCGGCTCGGGTGTCGGCTCCTCCACCTCTTCCTCGATGACCTCCGGCCCCGTCGGCGCTTCGACGGAAGCGATCTGTGGAGCCGCCGCGGGCGGGGCGAGGTCGATGAGGATGGGCGCCTGTTCGGCGCCGGCGGGCGTCGGCTTGGGCGTCTGGTCCAAGACGGCCATCGCCAGTGCCACATGCGCGCTGACGATCGCCGCAGCGGCAATGCCCCAGCGGGCGACCGCGCCGAAGCCGGAGCCGCCTTCGGCCGCGCTGGATGTGAGCGGTTCGCGCGCCACGGACGTCAATTCGTCGCTTGCGCTTGCGCAGGCGCAGCTGCGGTCGCCGTGTTCGGATCCTCCAGGCCGACGAGCGCGATCTTGAGATAGCCGCCGTTGCGCAAGCCGTTCATCACCTCCATCAGATCGCCATAGGCCACTGTCTCGTCGGCGCGCAGGAAGATGCGCTGTTCGCGGTCGCCGCCGGTGCGCTCGTCGAGAGCGGCCTGCAGGGCTTCGCTCGCGATCGGGTTCTCGCCGAGCGACAGCGTCAGGTCGTCCTGCACGGTGAGGTAGATCGGCTCGTCCGGTCGCTCCTGCGGCGCCGCGTTCGAAGTCGGCAGGTCCACCGCGACATCCACCGTCGAGAGGGGCGCGGCTACCATGAAGATGATGAGGAGCACGAGAACGACGTCGATGAAGGGCGTGATGTTGATCTCGGAGACCTCGTCCGCCCCGTCGCCGTCGCTGTCCTTAAGGTTCATCGCCATGATGGGATCACTCCGCCGGTGCGACGCGCGGCGCGCTGGCGGCCACGTGCGGATGCGCCTCGTCGCGGTCGAGATCGCGCGACAGGTGGCGCATCACCGCCGCCGAGCCGTCCGCCAGGATCGCGCGGTAGCCGGCGATCGAACGCGAGAAGGCGTTGTAGATGATGACGGCGGGGATCGCGGCGACGAGGCCGATGCCCGTTGCCAGAAGCGCCTCTGCGATGCCCGGCGCGACGACGGCAAGGTTCGTCGTGTTCGATTCCGAGATCGAGATGAACGAGTTCATGATGCCCCAGACCGTGCCGAACAGGCCGATGAAGGGCGCCGTCGAACCGATCGTGGCGAGGATGCCGGTTCCGCGCGACATGGAGCGGCCGGCACGCGCCTCGATGCGCGAGAGGGCGATCGCCGCGCGCTCCTTCACGCCTTCTGCTGAGAGCGCCGCACCCGATAGCGCGCGCTCCTCCTGAGCAGCGAGCGCCAGCGCCGCGACCGGGCCGCGCCAGCGGCGGCCACTTTCGTCGATCGCCTTGTGCAAGGTCGCTGCGCGCTCCAGCCGGCGCACACCCGCCCGCGCCCGGCGTCGCGCGAAGGCGAGCTCCAGCGCCTTGGCTAGCCAGATCGTCCAGGTGACGAGCGAGGCAAGAGCGAGCCCGATCATTACGCCCTTCACAACCCAGTCGGCGGCCATGAACATGCCGAGCGGGGTCAGGTCGTGAGGGATCTGATCG
Source organism: Aureimonas mangrovi (assembly GCF_014058705.1). Taxonomy (NCBI): domain Bacteria; kingdom Pseudomonadati; phylum Pseudomonadota; class Alphaproteobacteria; order Hyphomicrobiales; family Aurantimonadaceae; genus Aureimonas; species Aureimonas mangrovi. Next base: position 2,781,525 of record NZ_CP059692.1, on the reverse strand, counting down.
CTGCGCTCGGCCGCTGCGGTATCAGCGGGGCCGGGCTGGGCAGAGGAGGGCGGCGGTGCGGGGGCGGTCACAGGGCCGGGCTGGCCGCTCGTGGCGGGCTCGTCGACGGCCGTCGCGGGTGGCGTGGTCTGGCCCGCAGGCGCCGGTGTTACGGAAGGAGACGAAGCCGGAGCGGCAGGGGCCGGATCGCCGGCTGCCGGGGCGGCGGGAGCCTCCTCGGCAGGGGGGGGCGGCGTATCCTGAGTTGTCGCAGGTGTTTCCACCGCGGGCGGCGTGACGGGCGATGACGGCGCGCTCTGCTCGGTGGGGGCCGGCTGCTGCGTTTCCTGCGAATGGCCGGGCGTTGCAGCGAGGAGGGTGCCGAAGAGCGCGGGAAGCAGGAATCGAGCCTTCTTGCGGGTCGTCATCTGTCGTCTTTCTCGGTGCGCCGTCGGGCACCGGCAGGAATCGTTCCAAACTGGGCTTGAACGCGTCTACCGTCGCGAGAGAGCGCTTTCGCCGGTCAATAAGTTGACTGCGGCACTCTTATTTCCAGTGGCTTCGGATGTCGACAGGGAAGGCGCAGGTTCTTTGCTGTTCGCGCACGATGGGAAACGCCCGCCGTGACCCCATGCTGCCTCTCTGACGATATCGTGAGAGACGTTGCGAATTAACCATATCTTCGTGGCGCAGGGCGTTGTGTGGATAAATCGGCTGTGGCAAATCTGCATCGCAGCGTGGCCGATTTGTCGCGTCGCCTCATTCGAGGCGGTTTCGTGACGGATGGCCGAGTGCAATTGACACCTGTTACCGAGCGGAACCCGAATGAAACCCGTCAGCACGATCTCCCGTCGCCTCTTCCTTGCCGGTATGCCGCTCACGCTCGGCGCCTGCGTGGCGGGCGGGCCGCAGACCCTCGCGACGGGGCCGGTGCGTCGCCCGATCGACCGCGCCTACATCACCATGTACTCGGCAATCAACGACGAGCCGCATCCGGTTCCGGCGATCGACCTTACCGACGTCGATCCGCGCTATTTCCGCCAGATCGTCGGCTTTTCCGGCCCCGAGCACCCCGGCTCGATCGTCGTCGATCCGCAGCGCCGCTTCCTCTATCTCGTACAGGAGAACGGCGAGGCGCTGCGCTACGGCTGCGGCGTCGGCCGCGCCGGTTTCGACTACCAAGGCGCGGCGATCATCCAGCGAAAGGCCGCATGGCCGCGATGGACGCCGACCCCGAACATGATTCGCCTCGACCCTGAGCGGAACCTCCCCTATGCCGGCGGCATGGAGGGCGGGCCCCAGAACCCGCTAGGCGCGCGGGCCCTCTATCTCTACCGCGACGGGCGCGACACGCTCTACCGCATCCACGGCACACATCAGCCGTGGAGCATCGGCCGCTCGGTTTCCAGCGGCTGCGTGCGCCTGTTCAACCACGACATCATCGACCTGCACCGCCGCGTGCCGACGGGCACCAGCGTCATGGTCCTTCCGCACGGCTCGGCGGACCGCACAGCGGGCGGCAGCGGCGAGCCGATCGCCTGACGCGCGGCGGAACCGTCACCCGGTCCTCTCGTTCCAGCCGAAGCGAAAGGACGGGAGACGGAACATGTCTGGACTGAAATACGAGGTCGTCGAGCACGACGGCGGCTGGGCCTACAAGGTGGGGGACGTCTTCTCCGAGACGTTCCGCAGCCACGACGACGCGTTGCGCGCGGCCCGTGATGCCGCCGAGCGCCAGCACCTGGCGGGCGAGACGGAAGGCATCTCCTATCAGGACAATGCCGGCCATTGGCATGAAGAAGTGTCGCGTGGCGATGATCGCCCGGTGACCGAGGTCGTCGACGAGCCGCGATAGGCCACGGGATCGAAGACGCGCGCGTCGCTCACTCGTGATGCGGCGTCTTCTCCCACAGATGCGGGCGCCACAAGAGCTGTACGCCCGCTCGCACGCAGGCATAGCTGACCAGCCCCCAATAGGCCCAAAGTGTCGGCAGGCGGATGAGAAGAGGCGCCTCGCGCGGCGAGACGACCGCGCCGGCCAGAAGCGCGAAGGCGATCCACGAAAAGACGATGTTGGAAAGATCGAGGATGGCGAGCCAGTCGGCCGCCACTTGAACGGCTGCCCCCGAGGCCAGGGCGGCGAACGTCAGAAAAAGATGCGCGACGAACACGGTGTGCATCACGCCGCCCGCGATCATCGAGACGAACAGGAAGTAGAACGCGGCCGCGCGGCGCAGCCCGAGATCCTCGACGAGCCGCCGGGGTCGGCGCATGTGGACGAGCCAGGTCTGCATCCATCCCTTCAGCCAACGCGTGCGCTGGTTACGCCAGACCCGCCAGCTCGTCGGTGCCGCCTCGCAGGTTGCGGCCGTGAGGACACCGGTGCGGTATCCGTGACGGCACAGCCGGACGCCGAGATCGGCATCCTCGGCGACGTTGAATCCGTCCCAGCCCCCAACGGCCTCGAGCGCCTCTCGGCGGAAATGGTTGGACGTGCCACCGAGCGGTATCGGCAGATCGCGCCGCGCGAGGAACGGCAGCGTCGCGCGGAAGAGGACGGCGTATTCCAGCGCGAAGAGCCCCGCGAACCAGTTGTCGCCGCCGTTGCGGATCGTCAGCGGCGCCTGCAGGCAGGCGAGGCTCGCATCGGCCGAGCGGAAGGTCAGCCATGCCTCCAGAAGCTGGTCCGGATCGGGCCGGTCTTCCGCATCGTAGAGGACGACGAGGTCTCCGCACGCGAGCGGCAGCGCGTGGTTCAGCGCTTTCGGCTTGGTTCGCGGCAGCGAGGGCGGGACGAGCACCAGCTCGATGCCCGGCTCCTGAGCGATCCGCGCCTCCACTGCCGCGATGGTGTGCGGATCGTCCGCCTCGCAGATCAGCTTGATGTCGAGAAGCGCCCTCGGCCAATTGAGCGCGGTCAGGGCGTCGACCAGCGGAGAGACCATCTCGGCCTCATGATGGAGGGCGACGAGCACCGTGTATGTCGGCAGCGGCTCGGCGGGCGGCAGCACCAGCGCGGCCTCCCGGTCTGCGCGCTCCGCGGCGCGCCGCCGTTCCTCCCGCGCGTGGTCGAGGAGGACCGCGAAACGAAACAGCGTGAAGGCGGCGAAGAAGACGCTGAGGGCGATGTGGAAGGGCCGCAGGGCCTCGAGGCCATAGGCGGCGAGCAGCAGAAGAAACGCGAGCGTCAGGAAGCCGAAGCCGAAGGCCTGTCCGCTGCTGAAGACCGTGCGTGCCGAAAGGTCCGGGCGCGCGGAGGCGAGTGCGAAACGCGCGTCGTGGTGGCGCTGCCTGTCCGTGAAGCGGGCGCGATGCGCGTCCAGGGCTCGCGGTGTCGCGACGAGGACGCTGCCGCCCTGTGCGCGGGCGAACCAGGCGGCCACATCGTCCAATGCCTCGAGCCGCGGCCAGATGAACAGCTTGGCCTCGAGCGCCGGCGTGCAGGTGCGCAGGTGCCTCCGCTCGCTGCCCGGCGGCCCTTCTATGATCTGGTCCTGCGGCTCGGGCGCGGAGAAGGGCAGGCCCAAAGCATCGGCCATCGCGCGCCCGAGCGTCTCCTCGCCGACGACCCGTGCGGCGACCAGCTCGCGCGCCGCGTCCGAACCGTTCAGAAGCGCTTGTTCGCACGCCCGCCAATACTGCTCCCAAGAGACGCCGAGGCTTGCAAGAACGCGTTGCAGAACCGGCGAAGCGGTGAGCGAGAGAGCCGCTCCCTTGGCCACATCATGCGAAAGGAGATATGAGGTCGACTGGACGATAACGCCGTCGCTGGGCAGGGAAACGATGACACTCAACGCACTCATTCCCCCTGCTCGTCGCGCCCTTTCCACAGGGACGCTCCGCGAATTACTGAGACACGTATCGGTGGCGATGTCACTCGCCTTGGTTGCTTTTTCTATTCTGGCTTCAGGTGCGCGGGCGCAGGAGGCTCCGCCGAGCCGCGCGCTCACAGCACAGGTGGTGACCCCGAACTTCTCGGATCAGCGCCAGCGCCCTTCCGCGCCCGCTCTTTCGGGCCTGTGGCGCGTGCGGTTCCTGACCAGCGTCGACTATCCCCCGTTCAACTTCCTCGATGCCCGCGGTCGCCTGGCCGGGCTCAATGTCGAGCTGGCGCGCGCGATCTGCGAGGAGCTCGAGATCACCGACATCTGCCAGATCGAGGCGCGGCCCTTCGAAGAGTTGCTGCCGGCATTGGAAGCGGGGGAAGGGGAGGCGATCATCGCGGGGCTGGCCGTGACGGCCGAGAACCGGCAGGCGCTCGCCTTCACCGAGCCCTATTTCCGCTACCCGGCGCGCTTCGTGGCCTCTACCGAACTGGATCTTTCGGCCTCGCTTGCCGCTGGAATGAGCGGGCGGCGCGTCGGTGTCGTCCAGAACACCGCGCATGCGGCGATGCTCGCCGCCTTCTTTCCGGCCGCGACCGCGACCCCTCTCGAAACGCGCGACGCCGCTCTCACGGCCCTTCGCGCGGGCGACGTCGAGGCTGTGTTCGGCGATGGCGTCGGCCTTTCCTTCTGGCTGGCGAGCGAGGCGGCGCAAGGATGCTGCGCCTTCGCTGGCGGCCCTTATCTCTCCGACCGCTTCCTCGGCGAAGGGCTCGCGATCGCGGTGCGCGACGAGAACGCGACCCTTGCCGATGCCTTCGACGATGCGATCGTGCGGCTCGTGGAGAAGCGGCGCTTCTCCGAGCTTCTTCTGCGCGCCTTTCCGATCAGTGCCTTCTGAACTCGCCATTCGTTGACGGAGCGCTGTGCGCCCCATAGACGGAACGACTGAGAGGGCGCGAGGCCGCAGGATATGCGAGACCCGCGCCGGTGAACACGCATTCGCAGGAACGGCACGGATCATGGACGACGGCTCGCAAAGCCTGATCGAGGAAGGGGCGCGCTCGAACGCCTGGCCCTTCGAGGAGGCGCGAAAGCTCGTCGAGCGCCGGAAGCGCCTCGGCAAGGATGGCGAGGTTCTGTTCGAAACGGGCTACGGTCCCTCCGGCCTGCCCCATATCGGCACCTTCGGGGAGGTCGCCCGGACCTCGATGGTGCGCCATGCCTTCCGCGTCCTGACCGAAGACGCCGTGCCAACGCGCCTCGTCTGCTTCTCCGACGACATGGACGGGCTGCGCAAGGTGCCCGAGAACGTGCCGAACCGCGAGATGATGGCGGGCTTCCTCGGCAAGCCGCTGTCGCGCGTGCCGGACCCGTTCTCCAACGAATATCCATCCTTCGGCGCGGCCAACAACGCGCGCCTGCGCGCTTTCCTCGACCGTTTCGGCTTCGAGTACGAGTTCATCTCGGCGACGGACACCTACACGTCCGGCCGCTTCGACGAGACGCTCCTGAAGATGCTCGCCGTCTACGACGAGGTGATGGAGATCATCCTGCCGACGCTCGGGCCGGATCGGCGCGCCACCTATTCGCCCTTCCTGCCGATCTGCCCGCGCACCGGCATCGTCCTGCAGGTGCCCATGGTGGAGCGGGACGTGGCAGGCGGGCGCATCGCCTATGACGACCCCGAGACCGGCGAGCGCGTCTGGACGTCCGTGACCGGCGGCGCCGTGAAGTGCCAATGGAAGGCGGACTGGGCACTGCGCTGGGCCGCCCTCGGCGTCGATTACGAGATGGCGGGCAAGGACCTGATCGATTCGGTCACGCTCTCCTCGAAGATCGCGCGCGCGCTCGGCGCCGAGCCGCCGGAAGGCTTCAATTATGAGCTCTTCCTCGATGAGAAGGGCCAGAAGATCTCAAAGTCCAAGGGCAACGGCCTGACGATCGACGAGTGGCTGACCTACGCCTCGCCCGAGAGCCTGTCCTTCTACATGTTCGGCAAGCCGCGCGCGGCCAAGAAGCTGCATTTCGACGTCATCCCGAAGGCGGTCGACGATTATTACAGCTTCGTCTCGGCCTACGGGCGGCAGGATCTGCGCCAGCAGCTTCAGAACCCGGTCTGGCACATCCATGACGGCGAGCCGCCGGCGCATGGCGTTTCCGTGCCCTTCGCCATGCTGCTCAATCTCGTCTCCGCCTCCAACGCCTCCAACAAGGAGACGCTGTGGGGGTTCATCTCGCGCTATGCGCCGGGTGTGACGGCACAGAGCGAGCCCGAACTCGACCGGCTGGTCGCCTACGCGCTCGCCTATTTCGAGGACTTCGTTCGTCCGACGAAGCGCTTCCGTACGCCGGACGAGGTGGAGCGTGCCGCGCTCGAGGTGCTGGACGAAAAACTGGCGGCTCTGCCGCAGGGCAGCGATGCCGGCGCGATCCAGGACGCCGTCCTCGACGTCGCCCGGCCGATCCCGCGCTATCAGGACGAGAAGAAGAAGGGCCCGGATGGCGGTCCCGGTGTCTCGCTCGAATGGTTCTCGGCGCTCTACCAGATCCTGATCGGGCAGGAGCGCGGCCCGCGTTTCGGCTCCTTCGTGGCGCTGTATGGTATCGCGGAGACCCGTGCGCTGATCGCCGACGCGCTCGCGGGCCGACTCACGGCTTGAGCGGGGAGGGCGGCCGCGTCAGTCGCCGGTCCAGATGCCGATGCCGTTCGCGCGCGCCGTCTCCTCGTCGCGTGCATAGCGGCTGCCCGGCGAGGCCGATGCCCAGCCGTTCGACACGAGCCACTGGCCGACATCGTCTTCCCCCGCAACGCAGGGCGCGGTCGTGCTTGGGCCGGCGCCTGGATCGACGGCGCACAGGAGCGAGCGATCGGACAGGAAGTCCGACAGCGCTGCGCGCGCCTCCTCTTCGCACGAGCCGCCGGCGCAGCGCGCACCTGCGGCCGGCGGCTCGACGCCGGCGATGCGGATCGTCTGGTCTTCGGTGAAGATGGTGGCGCCGGCTCCCGCCGCCGCGTCGCGGAAGAGGCGGAAACTGGGAGCGGGCACCGGCTCGGTGATCTCAGCAAGGCCGCGCGGCGGCTCGCTTGCAGGAGCCGGGACCTGTTCCGGCGCCTCGGCGGGCATTTCTGCCGGTGCCTCGGTCGCGACCGGCGGCGGGCTGAGGGGCGCCGACGCTTCCGGCGCAGCTTCCGGCGGCGTGCTGCCTGCGGGACGCCCCGCCCCTTGGCGCAGCCTTTCCAGATGCCGCTGGCCGGCGGTCGGCTCGGCGGGTGCTGATGCCGGCGCCTCGGGGCGGGTGGCGGGAACTGGTGCGGGCGCTGGCGTTTCGACGGGCTCTGGCGCCGGTGCCTGCGCGACCTGCGGTGCGGCCTCCTCGCCGCGCCCGGCGAGCAGGCTCGGCCGCTCGGGCATGGCATAGATCGCGACGGCGACGAGAACGGCCAGCGCGGCGCCGATCTTCAGAGATTGTGTCAGTGCTTCCATCCGCCTGATCCGTCTTCGGCCGATCCGCCTGGCCCGGCGCCTACTGGCTCGCCCATAGAATACGCGCCAGCCATTCGATCTCTTCCACCGCGAACTGGCGGTCGGGATAGTCCGGATTGACCGAGGCGAGCTCGACCGTGCGCGCGGTCCGGCGCTGCAGGATCTTCACCATAACCTCGCCCTTGCGCGTGCGCGCCACGACACGGTCTCCGCGCCGAACCGCCGCGCTCGGCGAGACGATCACGACGTCACCGTCGCGGTAGAGCGGCATCATGGAATGGCCGGAAACCTCCAGCGCGTAGGCGTCCTCCTCGGTGCCGGGCGGCAGCTCGATCTCGTCCCACCCCTGGCCGACGGGGAAGCCGGCATCATCGAAATAACCGTCCGCTCCCGCTTCCGCGAAACCGAGGAGCGGGACGGTCTGGCTCGCGCGCACCGGCACGGTACCGCCGACGAGCTGAGTGAAGCCGTCGAGGCTGGTGCCGGTCGCGTCGAGAACCTTCGACAGAGACTCCGTCGAGGGCCAGCGCGCGCGCCCGTCGGCTGCCGCGCGCTTCGATTTGTTGAACGTCGTCGGATCGAGCCCGGCCTTGCGGGCGAGGGCGGAGGGTGAAAGCTTGTGGCGGGCGGCCAGCGCGTCGATCGCGCCCCAGATCCGCTCGTGCGACAGCATGACATGCTCTCCCGGCAAAGCCCCGACTGCCACGCTATCTAGAGGAATATAAACCTCACGGCAATGGATCGCCGTCGGATTAACGGAACCACCGGCGCGATTGTGTCATTGATGGGGCAACGAGCCGATCGTCGACCGGCCCGAAGAGTGTCGCATGCGTTCCAGAGGAGACCGGCATGGCGGTCAAGAGCCTGCGCTTCGCGCCCAATACGAGCGACGAGGTTCGCCGCCGCGCAAGCGAGCCTGGGCGCGGACGCGACGCGCGCGGACCCTTCTCGATCCCGATGAAGGGCTGGAAGGATATCGCCGCAAGGCTCTACACGTCCTTCTTCGAAGACCGTATCATGCTGATCGCGGCGGGGGCGACCTTCTATCTCCTGCTCGCGCTCTTTCCAACCTTCGCCGTCTTCGTTTCGGCCTACGGCTTCGTCGCCGATCCGAACACGATCGCGGATCATATCGCCTTCATCGGCCAGTTCCTGCCGCAGGCCGGCACGGATATCCTGACCTCCCAGCTCGAGACGCTGGTGACGCAGGACCCCGCATCGCTCTCCTTCGGCTTCGTCTCGGGCCTCCTGTTCGCGATGTGGAGCGCGAACAACGGCGTTAAGACGCTCTTCGAGGCGATGAACGTCGCCTATGGCGAGCAGGAGAAACGCTCGTTCATCAAGCTCAATCTGATCGCCTTTACCTTCACTCTCGGCGGCATCGTCCTGGCGACCGTGATGCTCCTGGCCATCGGCATCATCCCTGCCGCCATGGCCATCATCGGTGCGCAGAGCTTCACGGACGAAATTGTGCTCATCGGCCGCTGGCCGGTGCTCTTTGCGCTGATCGTCTTCGCCATCGGGCTCCTCTACCGTTACGGTGCAAGCCGCCGACGCGCCCAGTGGCGCTGGGTGATGTTCGGCGCGACGCTGACGGCGGTGGTCTGGCTCGCCGCCTCGATGGGCTTCTCCTGGTATCTCCAGAGCTTCGCCAATTACAACGCGACCTACGGCTCGCTCGGCGCGGTCATCGGTTTCATGATGTGGGTCTGGATTTCCTCGACGATCTTCATCGTCGGCGCCGAGATCAACGCCGAAATGGAACACCAGACGGCCTTCGACACCACCGACGAGGAGGAGCGCCCCATCGGTGAGCGCGGCGCGCGCGTGGCCGACACGATCGGCCAGTCCACCCGCAAGGTCGACGACCCGACGCCTGAGAAGAAGAGCTTCTTCCATCGCAAGAAGCGCTTGCACGGATAGAGCGAACGAGAAGAGAGCGGAATAAGCAAAAGGCCGGGATCGCTCCCGGCCTTTTCGGTCTCCCCACTGATCGCGCCCCCGTCAGGCGGCCTCGGCCGGGGCGAAGCGCGTGTAGAAGGTCTCGCCCCGCGAGGCCATCTCCCGAAGGAGCGGCGTCGGCGCGAAGCGCTCTCCGTGCTTCGCCTCCAGCTTCTCGCAGAGCGCGACGAAAGCCTTCACGCCCATGCCGTCGATGTAGGAGATCGTCCCGCCCGTATAGGGCGCATAGCCGAAGCCGAGGATCGAGCCTACATCGGCCTCGCGCGGATCGGTGACGACGCCTTCCTCCATCGTGCGGGCCGCCTCCAGCGCCATCGTCACGAGGAAGCGCTGCTTCAGCTCGGTGAAGTCGACATCCTCGGCCTTCTTTTGCGGGAACATCTCTTTCAGGCCCGGCCACAGGCTCTTCTTGGCGGGCTTGGCCGGATAGTCGTAGAAGCCCTTGCCGGCCTTGCGCCCGAGCCGCCCGTCGCCGTCCACCATCGCGTTGACGAGCTTGAAATGGCGCGGATCGACCGCGTCCTCGCCCTCGTCGCGGATTGTCGCCTTCATGATGCGCTGAGACAGATCCACCGCCGTCTCGTCGTTGAGAGCGAGGGGGCCGACGGGCATGCCCGCGAACTTGGCCGCGTTCTCGATCATCGGAGCGGGCACGCCCTCGACCAGCATGTCGTAGGCTTCCGACATGTAGCGAAGCACGCAGCGGTTGGCGAAGAAGCCGCGCGTGTCGTTGACGACGATCGGCGTCTTCTTGATGGCGCGCACGAAGTCCAGCGCGACCGCGAGCGCCGTGTCGCCGGTCTTCTCGCCGAGGATGATCTCGGTGAGCATCATCCGGTCCACCGGCGAGAAGAAGTGGATGCCGATGAAGCGCGCCGTGTCAGGGAACGCGCCGGCGAGCGTCGAGATCGGGATGGTGGAAGTGTTCGACGCAAAGATCGCGCCGTCCTTCATCACGGCGGCCGCCTTCTTCGTCACGTCCGCCTTGACGTCGCGATCCTCGAAGACCGCCTCGACCACGAGATCGACGTCGGAAAGCGCGTCGTAGGACGGTGTCGCGGTGATGCGCGAAAGCACCGTCTCGGTCTCCTCGGCGCTGGCGCGGCCCTTCTTGACCAGACCTTCCATCAGCGTGCGCGAATGGGCCTTGCCCTTGTCGGCCGCTTCCTGATCGCGGTCGATCAGGACGACCTCGAGGCCGGCCTTGGCCGAGACATAGGCGATGCCTGCGCCCATGAAGCCCGCGCCGAGGACGCCGACCTTACGGATCGCCTGCTCGGGCACGTCTTTGGGCCTGCGCGCGCCCTTGTTCAGCGCCTGCATGGACACGAAGAGCGAGCGGATCATCATCGCCGCCTCGGTCGTCTGGAGGACCTGCGCGAAATAGCGCTGCTCGATCTTCAGCGCCGTATCCATCGGGACGAGAAGCCCCTCGTAGACGCATTTGACGATGGCGCGCGCGCCAGGGTAGTTGTCGGCCGTCTCCTTTCGATAGAGTGAGGCGACGGCAGGCCAGACCTGAGCGCCGGCTGGCGAGTAGACGGGCCCCGAAGGCAGCTTGAAGCCTTTTTCGTCCCACGGCTTCACGGCCGAGAGCCCGGCCTTCAGCATGTCCTTTGCCTTGCCGACGAGATCGCCGTCGTCGGCCACCACCTCGTCGATGAGCTTCATGCGCTTGGCCTTGTCGGCCGAGAGCGTCTGGCCCTGCAGCAGCATCTGGAGCGCGGACTGCGTGTCGGTCATGCGCGGCACGCGCTGTGTGCCGCCCGCGCCGGGGAAGATGCCGACCTTCACTTCCGGCAGGCCCATCTTGGCCGAGGCGCTGGCGACGCGCGCATGGCAGGCGAGCGCCAGCTCGAAGCCGCCGCCCATGCAGGTGCCGTTGATCGCGGCGACGAAGGGCTTGCCGCTCGTCTCCAGCTTGCGCCAGATACGGCCCATCTCGCCGGCGCGCGCGAAAAGCTCCTCGACGGCGCCCCCCCGGTCGGCCTCGAGCTTCTTCTCGTAGCCGTCGAACATGCCGCGCAGCATCTTGAGGTCCGCGCCGCCGGTGAAGGAGCCCTTCTTGCCGGAGGTGATGATGACGCCCTTGACCGCCGCGTCGCGCGCGAGTTCGTCGATCATCGCGTCGATCTCGCCCATCACCTCCTCGGTGAAGACGTTCATCGAGCGGTCCGTCATGTCCCAGGTGACGAGGGCGACGCCGTCGGCGTCGGTCTGAACGGTGAAGTTCTTGTAGGTCATGGTCTCTGCCTCCCTCAGACGCGCTCGATGATCGTCGCGGTGCCCATGCCGGCGCCGATGCACAGCGTGACGAGCGCGGTGTTCTTGTCCTGCCGCTCGAGCTCGTCGAGAGCGGTGCCGAGGATCATGGCGCCCGTGGCGCCCAGCGGATGGCCCATGGCGATCGCGCCGCCGTTGACGTTCATGACCGACGGATCGATCTCGAAAGCCTGGAGATAGCGCAGCACCACGGCCGCGAAGGCCTCGTTCAGCTCGAAAAGGTCGATGTCCGAAAGCTGCATCCCCGAGCGGGCGAGAAGCTTTTCCGTCACGTCCACCGGGCCGGTCAGCATCAGCGCGGGGTCCGAACCGATATTGGCGAAGGCGCGGATGCGAGCACGCGGCTTCACGCCCAGCATCTCGCCGCCCTCCTTCGAGCCCAGGAGGACCGCGCCGGCGCCGTCGACGATGCCGGACGAGTTACCGGCGTGGTGGACGTGGTTGACGCTCTCCAGTTCCGGATGAGCCTGGATCGCGACGGCGTCGTAGCCGCCCATCTCGCCGTGCATGGCGAAGGAGGCGTTGAGGCTTCCCAGCGACTGCATGTCCGTCGTCGGGCGCATGTGCTCGTCGCGGTCGAGGATGGTGAGGCCGTTCTGGTCCTTCACCGCGACCACGGATTTCGAGAAGCGTCCTTCCTCCCACGCCCTGCCTGCGCGCTTTTGGCTTTCCACCGCATAGGAGTCCACGTCATCACGCGAGAAGCCGTACTTGGTGGCGATGAGGTCCGCCGAGACGCCCTGCGGCATGAAGTAGGACGGAATGCCGACCGAGGGATCCATGATCCAGGCGCCGCCGGACATACCCATTCCGACGCGCGACATGGATTCCACACCGCCCGCGATGACGAGGTCGTCCGCGCCCTGCGCGATCTTGGCAGCGCCGAGATTCACCGCGTCGAGGCCCGACGCACAGAAGCGCGAAATCTGCATGCCTGGAGCGGAGAAGGCGTAGCCTGCCTCGAAGGCCGAGGCTTTCGGGATCACCGAGCCGGCCTCGCCGACCGGGTCGACGCAACCGAAGATGATGTCGTCCACCTTGGCGGTGTCGATGCCGTTCCGCTCGCGAAGCGACTCGAGCACCTTCGCGCCGAGGCGCACGGCCGGCACCTCGTGCAGGGCGCCGTCCTTCTTGCCGCGCCCGCGCGGGGTGCGAACGTGATCGTAGATATAGGCTTCGGCCATGATGATCTCCCTTGAACTGGTCCGCCGGCCTGCCGCCCGCGTCGTCCCGGCTCTGGGCCGGGACTCATGCCGGTGCGCGATGCGATCCGCTTCGGGGGCATGTAGGCGGTGGCGGCGGTTTGGAATGGACCCCGGGGCATGGCCGGGGTGACACTTCATTGATCGGACGGCGCCTCAGAACGCCGCGTCTTCCAGCGCCATCATGGAATCGGCGCCGGACGAGATCCGCGAAAGATGAGCAGCGGTCTCGGGCATCAGCCGGTCCATGAAGAACTTGCCCGTCGTCAGCTTGGCGTTCAGGAAGGCCTCGTCGCCGCCACCTCCGGCCAGTTTCTCCTGCGCGGCCTTGGCCTGGAGCGCCCACATGTAGCCGAGCGCGACGAGCCCGATGAGGTGCATGTAGTCGTTGGAGGCGGCGCCCGCATTGTCGGGCCTGGCCATGGCGTTCTGCATCAGCCACATCGTCGCCTGCTGCAGATCGTTCAGACCCTTCTTCAGACCCTTGGTATAAGGCGCCATCGCCTCGTCGGAGCGGTTCTCCTCGGCGAATTTGCCGACCTCGGCAAAGAACGCCTGGATCGCGCGCCCGCCGTTCAGCGCGAGCTTGCGGCCGACGAGGTCGAGCGCCTGGATGCCGTTGGCACCTTCGTAGATCTGGGCGATGCGCGCATCGCGCACGAACTGCTCCATGCCCCATTCCGCGATGTAGCCGTGGCCGCCATAGACCTGCTGCGCCATCACCGCGTTCTCGAAGCCTTTGTCGGTCAGAACGCCTTTGATGACGGGGGTGAGGAGGCCCATCCAGTCGTCGGCGGCCTGGCGCTCCTTCTCGTCCTCGGCGACGTGCGAAAGGTCGCCCTTCAGCGCGGTGTGGAGGACGAGCGCGCGGCCCGCCTCGTTGACGGCGCGCATGGTCATTAGCATCCGACGAACGTCCGGATGGACGATGATCGGGTCGGCCGCCTTATCCTTCGCTTTCGGTCCGGACAGCGAGCGGCCCTGGATGCGCTCCTTCGCGTACGTCACGGCGTTCTGGTAAGCGATCTCGGAGATCGCCAGCCCCTGGATGCCGACGCCGAGCCGCGCCTCGTTCATCATCGTGAACATGGCGCGAAGGCCCCTGTGCGCCTCGCCGATGAGATAGCCCGTCGCCTCGTCGTAGTTCATGACGCAGGTGGCGTTGCCGTGGATGCCCATCTTCTCTTCGATGGAGCCGCACTTCACGCCATTGCGCGAGCCGGGGTTCCCGGCATCGTCCAGAACGAACTTCGGCACGATGAAGAGCGAGATGCCCTTCACCCCCTCCGGCGCGCCGTCGATGCGCGCCAGAACGAGGTGGATGATGTTGTCGGAGAGGTCGTGCTCGCCGGCCGAGATGAAGATCTTCTGACCGGAAATCCTGTAGCTGCCATCGTCCTGCGGCGTCGCGCGGGTGCGCAGCAGGCCGAGATCCGTGCCGCAATGCGGCTCGGTGAGGTTCATCGTGCCGGTCCACGAACCCTCGATCATCTTCGGCAGATAGGTCTGCTTCTGATCGTCGCTGCCGTGCTGCTGGATCGCGGCGATCGCGCCGCGCGTCAGGCCTGGATACATGGCGAAGGCCATGTTGGCCGAGGAGAGATACTCGTTGACCGCCGCCGCCAGCGTGTGGGGCAGGCCCTGGCCGCCATATTCGGCCTCCGCCGAGAGCCCGCCCCAGCCGGCCTCGCGGAACTGGTCGTAGGCTGCCTTGAAGCCGTTCGGCGTCGTTACCGAACCGTCCTCGGCACGCTTGCAGCCCTCGCGGTCACCGATCTGGTTCAGCGGGTGAAAGACTTCCGTCGCGAACTTGCCGGCTTCGCCGAGGATCGCCTCGGTCACGTCAGGCGAAGCGTCCGAGAACCCCGGCAGATTGTCGAAGCGTCCGATCTTGAGAACGTCGTTGAGGACGAAGAGCGTGTCGCGCACGGGCGCATTGTAGATCGGCATGTCTGCATTTCTCCCACAACGCCGCATCCGTCCGATTGACGTTTGCGTAAACGTAATCGAGTGGCTTTTACCAATCGGTCGGTTGCGAGGCAAGGGCGTCGTGCCCTGCGCTCACGCCCGATCGTCGACGACTATGATGTGCGATCGCAGAGGTCGAAAGACCTTCGACATCCTCCCCCGACGCGCGGGACGGCGGTGCTGCACCGGTCTCCACCGGCCGCCGAACGGCTGCGGCCGATGGTCGGGTCGCGTGGCGCGACAGGTTGAAGAGGGGAACAAGGTGGCGGGAGAGGGCGGCCGAAAGCCTCGGCCGGCCAGAGAGGCAGCGTCAGCGTGCCGGAGCTGCGAGGGCGTGCCGCACCACGGCCAGCGCGCGTTCCATCGCCTCGAGCGAGGTCTCGATTTCCTGGCGCTGGGCGAGGAGTTGGGCGTGCTGTTCCTCGAAGCGCTTGAGCATGTCCTGAAGCTGCGCAAGACCGCCCTCGGCCTCCTCGCGGCCTTCGATGATCTGCTTGGCTTCGGTGAGCGAAAAGCCAAGCGTCTTGATGAGCTGGATCAGCATCAGGTGGACGCGGTCACGCCGCGTGTACAGGCGGGCGGTGCCGCGGCGGATCGGCTTGAGAAGGCCCCGGTCCTCGTAGAAACGCAGCGTGCGCAGCGTGACGCCGAACTCCTTCGCGAGATCGCCGATCTTGTATGTTTCGCGCCGGTCGCCGTCATCGCCTTCCAGGCCGAGCAGCACGTTGATTCCTGCAAGTGGGTCCGTCTGCGGTCGTCGGATTTTGTCGGACTCCGATATCATGGGACGCCTCACCTCTCCTGGCGCCGACCTTCCTGCACAACTGTCAGTCGGCAAGAATCCCCGGCTGTAAGGTGCGAATATCGGGGGCTCGCAAGCTCGAGGCAACACCGAAATCCAGCTTCGATCCCGGTTGTGTTTCTAAGAAGTAAACGCGCAGAGGAAGGTTTGATCTTTTATTAAGCCTTCCCTAACGGAAGTCCGAGGGGCGGGGACCGCTTTCGGACGGGGGCGGAACCACGAGGGGCAGATGAGCGCACGACAGAAGGATGCTTCGGAGGAAGTGATTCGGCCGTCCGCTCCGGCGGGCGGATCTCTGGCGTCGCTGACGCGCACGTTGGAAGACCTCGAAGCCCGGCTCGGACGCCTCGCGCATGCCAAGGGTTCGACGCCCGAGCCTGTCCATGTCGACGAGACCCTGCCGAAATCCGAGCCCATCACCACCACGGCCCGTCTGCGCGCCGTCATCGAGCAACGCCTTGCCCAGCGCGCCGAGCTCGATGCCGCCGCCTCGCGCCTCGCGATGGACGCAGCCGATGGGGCAGGGCGCGCCGAAGGCGAGATCGCCCGACGCCGGAGCATGGCCTCCGCGCTCGACCGCCGCTTCGGCACGATCGCCGGCGAGGTGGAATCCCTTCAGATGCAGGGCGCGACGTTCCAGCTCGTCTCCGGCGTCGCCGACGATCTCCAGGCGCTGAAGGCCGAGATCGCCGACAACATTGCGGCGCGCTCCGAGAGCGAGTTCGCCGGCATTCGCTCCGCATTCGACGAACTACGCTCGGCGCTCGCCGCGCGCGAAGGTGCCGACGCCCTCGGCGGGCACGTCTCGATGATTCTCGACAGGCTTTCGCAGATGCAGGCGGAAGGCGTCGATCGCGCCTCGGTGGAGGCGATCCGAGTCGAACTCGACGACGTCTCCGGTCGGATCGCGTCGATGGCGCGCGACGACACCGCCACTGCGGTGAATGCGCGCTGGGATGCGTTCGAGGCTCGGCTTTCCGAGCATGTGGAGCTCGATCGCGAGGCCAAGCTCGACCTTCGCGCGGAGCTGGAGCGCCTGCGAGAGACCGTGCGCGGCCTTGCCAGCGAAGAACAGGTGCGGGCCGTCGAAAGCCGCTGGGACGATTTCGAGGCGCGCTATTTCGACACGGTCCGCAGCGAGACGGAAGGTCAGTTCGACCGTCTTTTGAGAGGCGAGATCGACGCCATCCGCGCCCGCCTCGACGCCCTGTCCAACCATGCCGTTGACACGCGCGAGGAAGACCGGACGGCGACGGCTGAGAACACCCGTGCGCTCGCCGCGCTTCAAGAGGGCGTCCACCGCCTCGCTTTGCGCCTCGACGAACTGGAAGAAGCTCTCGTCGGCCTGCCGACGATGCTGGGCGTCGAGCGCATCGAGGACCGCCTGCACGCGCTGGGCGAAAGCGTCGCGATCCTCGCCGCGCGCCAGGACGAACCCGATCTGGAGCACTTCCTCATCCTCGAGGAGCGCCTCGACGAGATCGCGCAGGCGATCGTTGCGACGTCTGTGCGGGACGAGGCGGCCTTCGACATGGCGCCCGTCGAACGCATCGAGGCTCGCGTCGCCGACCTTGCCGCGCGGATCGAGCATCTGGCCGCGCGCGGAGACGCCGACATCCTGTCGGCGCGCGTTGCCGAACTCTCCGAGCGCATCGAATTCCTCGCCACCCGCCCGAGCGAGGCTGCACTCGAGGATCGGCTGGAGGCCTTTTCGCAGCGGCTCGACGCCGCACTCGCCGCCGTCGAGGAGCCGCGGCCCGAGATGGCCGAATTCGAGCGCCGCTTGACCGAGCTCGCCGAGCGGCTGGAAGGCGCCGCGAGCACGCGCCTCGACGATGGGATGGTCGCCGGGCTGGAGGTGCAGATCGCGCGTCTTTCCGAACAGCTCTCTCGCGCTGTCGTGGCGAGCGGCGCGACCCTCGACGAGGAGACCGGTCGCCGCCTCGCCGCGATCGAGGAGAAACTGGAGGAAGGCCGCGCCGACGTCATGGCCGCTGCGCGCGCCGCCGCCGACGAGGCGGTGCGCCTCGTTCTGGCGGACGGCCGCGGACGCGAGAGCGAGCATGTGCGCGACCTCTCGGAGGATCTGCAGCGGCTCGAGGCGCTGAGCCGCCAGAGCGACGATCGCTCTCTGAAGGTGTTCGAGGCCGTTCATGCGACGCTCCTGAAGATCGTCGAGCGCCTGACGGTGATCGAGGGTGAAGTCGCAAAGGACGGCGAGCGCCCCGCGCGCCAGGCTTCGCCCTTCGCCGCATCCCTTCTCGCCGCGATGCCCGTGCCCGAGCCGATGGCCGAGCGCGCGCCGCCTGAAATGGCCTCGTCCGACGCCGAGCCGGCCCACGAACCCCGTGGCCTGCGGGCCTCCTTGTTGCGGCGCTTCTCACGGAGTTCCGCCGAGCCGCGCGCAGAGCGCGGCGCTGCCGCAGCGCTCGCCGATGCCGTCGCCGGTCGCGACGAGTGGGACGACCGCTACAGCGAGACGATCGCGCTGGCGCCCGATACCCGCACCCGCATCGACGAAGCGCCTTCGCTGGATGCCTCCGACAGTCTCGTCGCGCGCGAGTTCAACCGGCCACTGGAGCCGGGATCGGGCGCGCCCGACATCGCCTCTCTTCTGGAGCGCGTGCGTCGCCAGCGCGAGGAACTCGATACCATTGCGCCCGCCAATGACCGGGGCGCGAGGACCGAGCCGGCCGTGAAGGCGGACCTGATCGCAGCCGCGCGCAAGGCCGCGCTGGCGGCGGCGGCCGAGGCCGAAACGCTGCGGGCCGAAGCGGCCAACGACGGGGCCGAGAGCAGCAGTGATGAGCCAGGCGCGACAGGCCGCCGGCATCGCAAGCCCATCCTCATGGCCGTGGGCGCCGTCCTCCTTGCGTTGATGGCCATCCCGCTCGGCCGTGCCTATCTCGATCGTGAGCCGGCCGGCGAGGAAGCGATCGCGGGCCTCGATCGGCCCGTGGCCGAGGAGAGTGCCGCTACGGCACCAGATGTGCAGACCGGCAACGCGGCAATGGAGCCGGCCGGGGCCGAGCCGCAGGTCGCCGCCGTCGAGCCGCCGGCCGCCGCGCCCCGGATGTCCGCGCCCGAGACGGCCGCGCCGATCACCGCGATCCCCGCCGAAGAACCGGTCGTCGCGCAGGCTCCGGCCGCATCCGAGGCTGCCGTCGAAACCGCGATCGCGGGGCCGGCGCCGACGCCCGCTGCGCCGCCGGCGCCGGTCGTGGCGGAGCGGGCAGCAATCCCTGAGGCGGCGATCGCGACCCTTCCCGAAGCGGCACGAGGCGCTCTTCCGACGGCACCGTCCGGCATCGGCTCCACCGAGCTCGTCGCGGCCGCGGACAACGGCGATCCGCGCGCGATCTTCGAGATCGGCCTCCGTCTCGTCGAAGGGCGCACCGGTGCGCCCGATCCCGCGCAGGCGCTCGTCTGGTTCGCCCACGCAGCCAATCTCGGCTACGCGCCGGCGCAGTACAGCCTCGGCACCCTCTTCGAGAAGGGCAACGGCGTGGAACGAAACGGCGCCGCCGCGCGCGAGTGGTATGAGCTGGCCGCTGGGCAGGGCAATGTGCGCGCCATGCACAATCTCGCCGTCCTCTACGCCACGGGCATCGACGGGCAGGCGGAACCGGAGACCGCCGCGCGCTGGTTCACCGAGGCGGCCGAGCACGGCATGCGCGACAGCCAGTACAATCTCGGCATCCTCCATGCGCGCGGCGCTGGCGTGGAGCAGGATCTCGGCCAGTCCTACAAATGGTTCAGGATCGTCGGCAACAGCGGCGACCGGGACGCCGTCGCCAAGGGCGAGGAGGTGGCGCGCACGTTGAGCGCCGACCAGCGCGCGAGCCTCGACGAGGAGGTGGCCGCCTGGCAGCCGCAGGCGCGCAACGAAGCGGCGAACTCCGTCGAGATCCCGCCCGAATGGCAATCCCCACCGGAGCAGACGGCGTCGGTCGACATGCGCCGCGCGGTGCGCAACGTCCAGGCCATCCTCGGCAATCTCGGCTTCGACGCGGGCACGCCGGACGGCGTCGTGGGGGACAGGACGACGGCGGCGATCCGCGCATTCCAGGAGCAGAACGGGCTCGCCGTCACCGGCGAGATCGACGAGACGCTGATCCGCGAATTGCTCAAGCGCAACGTTTGATCATCCGCTGATGTGCAAGCCCTTTTTCGGGGGCTTTCGGTTTGACTTGAAGGAAAGGTTCGGGCGAAGACGTCTCGAGCCCTTCTTCCCGTATGCCGCCGGCATCTCAGCGGATTGCGCAGCGTGAACCTGTACCTGCCCATCGCCGAGCTTTCGGTGAACGTCTTCGTCCTCGTCGGGATGGGCGCGGCGGTCGGCTTCCTGTCCGGCCTGTTCGGAGTGGGCGGCGGCTTCCTCATCACGCCGCTTCTGATCTTCTACAACATTCCGCCGGCCATCGCGGTGGCCACGGGCGCCAACCAGGTCATCGCCGCGTCCTTCTCGGGCGCGCTGGCGCATTTCAAGCGCGGCACGGTCGACATGAAGCTGGCGCTGATGCTGCTTCTGGGTGGCTCGCTCGGCTCGGTCGTCGGTGTCTGGCTGTTCACGATCCTGCGCCGCTTCGGCCAGCTCGATCTGGCTGTCTCGCTCCTCTACGTCGTGATGCTCGGCGTCGTGGGTGGGCTGATGCTCGTGGAAAGCGTACAGGCGATGCGCCGCGTCCACGCCGGCGGCTCGGGCGAGGTGCGCCGCTCCGGCCACCACAACTGGATCCACCGCCTGCCGTTCAAGATGCGCTTCCAGCGCTCCAAGCTCTACGTCTCGGCCATCCCGGTGCTCGGGCTCGGCTTCGCCATCGGCGTTCTGGCGGCCATCATGGGCGTGGGCGGCGGGTTTATCATGGTGCCGGCGATGATCTATCTCCTGCGTGTGCCGACGAATGTCGTCGTCGGCACCTCGCTGGTGCAGATCATGTTCACCGCCGCCGTGACCACGATCCTGCAGGCGGCCACGAACCAGACGGTCGACATCCTCCTCGCGCTTCTCCTGATGGTGGGCGGCGTCCTCGGCGCTCAGTTCGGCGCCGAGGCGGGGCGCAAGCTGCGCGGTGATCAGCTCCGCGCGCTCCTCGCCATCCTCGTCCTCGCCGTCGCGGGACGCCTGTTCTTCGAGCTGGTGGTGACGCCGGACGAACTGTTCTCGATCAGCCTCTCCTCGGGAGAGGCACTGTGAGGGCGCTGGCCGTCATTCTTACGCTGGCCTTGGCGGCGCTTTTCGGCGCCGGAGCGGCACGCGCGCAGACCGAGACCTTCGAGATCGGCCTGTCGACCGACGCGATCGCGGTCGGCACCAATTTCGCGGGTTCGCAGCTCGTCGTCTTCGGCGCGCTCGACAATGCGGACCAGCGGATCCTGCGTCAGGGCCGCTACGATATCGTGGTCGTCCTCGAAGGCCCGCGCCGGCCGCTTGTGGTGCGCGAACGCAGCCGCTTTCTCGGAATCTGGATCAACCGCGGCGCCGAGCGCTTCGGCGCGGTGCCCGAATCCTATTCGCTCTCGGCGACGCGCCCCTTGCGCGACATCGCCCCGCGCGAGGTCATGCAGCAGCTTTCGGTGGGCGTGTCGAACCTTGCCTTCAACCGCGTCGACCCTGGCGACGAAGAGCGCCCGGAATATGTCGCGGCGCTCAACCGGCTCCGCCGCGATGCCGGGCTCTACCGCGAGAGCTATGGCAGCATCCAGTTCGTCAGTTCCACCCTGTTTCGCGCCACGATCTCGCTCCCGCCGGACCTGCCGGTCGGCCGGCACACGGTGCGTGCCTTTCTCTTCCGCGAGGGCGGCTTCGTGCAGGGGCGCAACGAGGACATGATCGTGCGCAAGACGGGCTTCGAGAACAACATCTCCGTCTATGCCGCCAACAATGGCCTGGCCTATGGCGTGGTGGCCGTGCTTCTGGCTTTCGCGGTCGGCTGGTTCGGGCGCATCCTCTTCAAGCGGGACTGACCGCGCAAAGGGCGCGGACCTTCGCGGCGTCCGCGTCCCTTGCCGGATTGTAGATCATCAGCTTCAGGTCTGGACGCCCGTCGACCGAGAAGGACGCGAATTCGAAGGCGATCTGACCGGCGGTCGAGTGGTGGATGGTCTTCTCGCCCTCTCCGGCGACGCGCACGTCCTTCTCCGTCCACATGCGGGCGAAGGCCTCGCTGGCCTTGGTGAGTTCCGCAACGAGCGCCGCCGCCCGCTCGTCGTCTCCCGCACGCGCCGTCTCGGCCCGGAAGGTGGCGACGAGGAAACGCGCGACGCTCTCCCAATCGCTCTGGGCAGCCTGTGTCTCGGGATCCAGGAACATGCGCTTCAGGATGTTGCGCTCGCCGGCAGGCAACGTTTCGTAGTCCGTGAGGACGCGCCGCGCGGCCAGGTTCCAGCCGATGATGTCCCATGTCGCGGTGGCAACGGTCGCGGGGATCGCTCCAAGACCGTCGAGCAGCCTCTGCAGGCGCTGCGTGATGCCCGCCGAGGCAGTCGGATGCGCTCTGGGCGGCCGGCCGATGCCGACGAGAAACAGATGCTCGCGCTCGGCATCTGTCATCATCAGTGCGTCTGCGAGGCTGTCGAGGACGCGCGGGGAGGGGGCGCCGCCGCGCCCCTGCTCCAGCCAGGTGTACCAGGTGGTGCTGATATGGGCGCGCTGCGCCACTTCCTCACGGCGCAGGCCGGGCGTGCGGCGACGTCCGGCAAAGCCGAAGGCGGCGGGATCGAGCCGCTGCCGGCGATCCCTGAGGAAGGCGCCAAGACGATTGTCCTTCGCCGGAACCTCTATCCTGTCACTCATTATACCCGGATATAATAACGACTTTAACAGGTTTATATTTGGACGATATTAGCCTCTCGCACAAGAAGGAGAACGGTCATGAAAGTGTTCGTCACGGGCGCCACGGGCTTCGTCGGCTCGGCTGTCGTCGATGAGTTGCTGGCGAACGGCCACGAAGTGCTGGGCCTCGCGCGGTCCGACCGCGGAGCGGCCGAGATCGAGAAGCGTGGCGCGCGCGTCCATCGAGGCGACCTGGAAAGGCCGGAGACCCTGCGCGCGGGGGCTGAGGCGGCGGACGCTGTCATCCATACCGGCTTCGTCCACGACTTCACCCGCTTCGCCGAGGTCTGCGCGGTGGATCGGGTTGCTATCGAGACGCTCGGATCGGTCGTCGAGGGAACGGGCAAACCGCTCGTGGTCACCACCGGCCTTGCGGCACTGGATGCCGCCGGTCGCCTGGCCACGGAGGAGGACCAAGCCTTCCCGCCCTCTCTGGATTATCCGCGTGCGTCGGACGCGGCGGCGCAGGCGCTGCTTGAGCGCGGCATCGCGGCGGAACTCATGCGGCTGCCGCCCTCGGTTCACGGCGCGGGCGACCACGGCTTCGTGCCGATGCTGATCGGCATAGCGCGCCGCAAGGGTTGTTCCGCCTACATCGGGGAGGGCGCGAACCGCTGGCCGGCGGTGCATCGCGACGATGCCGCGCGCCTTTACCGCCTTGTCGTCGAGAACGGCGCGAGCGGTGGGACGTGGCACGCCAACGCAGAGGAGGGCGTCGCCTTCCGCAAGATCGCCGAGGCGATCGGGGAAGGTCTGGGGCTGCCCTGCGTC
Source organism: Aureimonas mangrovi (assembly GCF_014058705.1). NCBI lineage: Bacteria > Pseudomonadati > Pseudomonadota > Alphaproteobacteria > Hyphomicrobiales > Aurantimonadaceae > Aureimonas > Aureimonas mangrovi. The sequence continues at coordinate 2,758,411 of NZ_CP059692.1, read as the reverse complement.
TCGCTGTCGGACCACGAAGCCGAGGCACATTTCGAAGGCTTCTACGGCTTTGCGACCATGGACCAGGCAGCCTCCAGCGAAATTACGCGTTCGCGTCTCGGCTGGACGCCGACCGGGCCGGATCTGATCTCCGACATTGGCCGATCAGGCTATTTCGGATAGGCTACCGGCAGAGCGAGGCGAAGGAGAGCGGATAGACGCGCGAGAGGCCGATGACGTAGGCTCGCGCCCTGTCCGCCGCGAAGAGGCCGGCGAAGGCACGATCGAGGACGTTGAGACCGCCCGTCGTCACCCCGAAGGACGGCATCACCATGCGCGAGCCGTCCGAGGCGAAGCATGCGCCACGGACCGAGCGGCCGTTGCCGGAGACTTTCGCCACGGGATGAAGATGGCCGGCGACCTCGCCGGGGCGCGGATGCGGGCTCGGCTCGTGGCGAAAGATCCACGGGCCGACCGTGACCTCCTCTTGCGTCTGCCCGCCGACGAGGGCGGGCGGCTCCGGGTCGTGGTTGCCGACGATCCAGGTCCAGTCCCGCCCGGCCATCAGGGCGTTCAGCGCCTCGCGGTTCTGCGCCGGCATGAAGGCGGCGCCGTGCCGGTCGTGGAAGCTGTCGCCGAGGCAGATCACCCGCGCGGGGTCGTAGCGGTCGAGGGCGCCGGAAAGCAGCGCGAGCGTTGCCGCCGTGTCGTAGGGCGGCAGCATCATGCCGCGCCGTGCGAAGGCCGCGCCCTTCTCCAGATGCAGGTCCGAGACGACGAGCAGGCGCTCGCCCGGCGCGTAGAACACGCCCGACGGATCGCAGACGATCGCGCCGCCGTTCAGCACCGTCTCCACGCCTTCGCTTTCGGCCTGCCGGAAGCGTCGCTGCATCATGTTCATCGCGGACGAATCAGTCTTGTTCCCGTTTCGTCCTGTTCATGCCAAAGGATCGCGGCGGGTGGAAGGCCACCGATGCCGCCCGCGACGCGCGGCCACGGGCGGCAATCATTCGAGACGCGTTCAGTCGGCGCTCGCCTCGATGAGATCGGCGAAGTCGCTCTTGCGGATTTTTGCGTGGATGCCCTTCGTCCGGTCGACCACCTGCGAAACCGCGAAGTCGGTCGCGGCGCTGAGATAGGCGTAGGCCGTTTGCGGGTCCATGCCGAAGCGGTCGGTCAGGAAGGCGATGGAGGTGCGCACCGCGTTCTTCATCGCCTCGTCGAGATCGGGATCGAGGCCGACGGGAATCCAGAACTCGTCTGTCTCGCCGAATGGGTCGGCCATCTCGCCGCCCATCGGCAGGCGTGGGTCGCCCGCCTTCAGGACAGTGAGGCGGAAGGTCGTGCGCGCCGAGAGTTCCAGCGCCGTCAGCGCGACCTCGCCGTCGCCCTGCGCGGCGTGCGGATCGCCCGTGTAGAAGTTCGCGCCCGCAACCTGCACCGGCAGATACAGCGTGGAGCCGGCGCCGAGATCTTTCACGTCGATGTTGCCACCGTACTCGGCCGGCGGCACCGAATGCACCGGCTCGTCGGTGTCTGCGGCAACGCCCATCATGCCCATGAAGGGCGTCGCGCGGAACATCACCTCGCCACGCTCGCCCGCGTTGAGGACGCCGTAGAGCTGGCCGCGCAGGTAGCGTAGCGGCGTGAAGATCGAGACGTTGCGATAGGCTTCCGGATTGTCCGCCGAGGCGTCCTCGTCAGGCTCGGGCCCGAGCGGATATTCGCCGGGCAGGGCACCCTTCCCGTGGCGGTTGGAGATGACGCCGTAGGGCACGCGCGGCGCGATCGAAAGCGTCTCGATCATCAGGACGTCACCCGGCTCGGCGCCCTCGACCGCGATCGGTCCCGTGACGACATGCGGGCCGGCCTCGATGAAGTCGTGCTCGATCGCAGAGCCCGCGACGGCGATCGCATCGCTGAGCACGTGCTCGGAAGGAACGCCGAACTGAGCGAAATAGGCACTCGGGTCGCGGCCCTGATCCTCGAGCACGCCCTCGTGCGACACCGTGTCGACCGTGACCGTCGCACCCGAAGGCACGGTCAGCACCGGCTCCACCGTGCGGTTCGGCAGATAGCCCCACATCACCGCTTCGGGGTCGGACGGCAGATAGTATTCGCCCTCCACCGAGCCTTCGGCCTCGACAGGGCCGGCGGCCTGGTCCAGCGGCTGGAGAGAGCGGTATGGCCCGTCCCAGCGATCGACCTCGATCGGCGGGGCAATAGTCGGCGCCTCCTGCGCCAGCGCACCAACCGCGCCGCTGCCCAGCATGGTGGCAGCGGCGAGCGCGGTCTTTAGGCAATTCATCCGGTCGTTCTCCTCTCGGGGGTATTCCCGAGGGAAGCGATGCAAGATGCGGGCCAACCGGACGCCTCCTACGACAGCGCCCGCTCGATCAGCTCCTTTTCCATGGCCTCCTGCAGAAGCTCATCGCGCGCTTCGCCTTCGATGCGCTCGCGGCCCATCTCCAGCATGATCGGCACGGCCAGCGGCGAAATCTCGTCGAGATCCTTGTGCACGATGTGGTGCTTCACGCGCGCCAGAAGGTCCGAGACGCGCTTGACGTCGAGAAGCCCGGTCGCCGCGTCCGCCCAGGTCGCGCGCAGGAGGATGTGGTCCGGCTCGTGCGCGCGCAGCACGTCGTAGACGAGGTCGGAGGACACCGTGACCTGCCGCCCCGTCTTCTCCTGGCCGGGATGGCGCTTCTGGACGAGCCCGGCGATCACCGCGCATTGCCGGAAGGTGCGCTTGAGCATCCACGAATCCGCCATCCAGGCTTCGAGGTCGTCGCCCAGCATGTCCTCGTCGAACAGGGCGTCGAGCGGCAGCCTGCCGCTTTCGAACAGCGCGCCCATGTCGGCGCGGCCCCAGATCGACAACGCGTAGTCGTTTGCCATGAAGCCGAGCGGCTTGGCGCGGGCGCGTTCCAGACGCCGCGTCAGGAGCATTCCGAGCGTCTGGTGCGCGAGCCGCCCCTCGAACGGATAGGCGATCATGAAGAAGCGGTTGCCGTTCGGGAAGGTTTCGATCAGGAGGTCGTTCGGGCCGGGAATGACGCTCTTGCGCTTCTGGATGGCGAGCCAGTCGCCCACCTGCGCAGGCAGGGCGCCCCAGCGCTTCGGGTCGGCCAGCATCTCGCGCACGCGCGCCGCTAGGAAGGTCGTCAGCGGAAATTTCGTGCCGCCATAATAGGGCACTTTCGGCTCTTCCTCCGCGCCGGCGCGCGTGACGAGGCACTCCATCTCGTGGATGCCTTCGAAGCGCACCACACCGCCGCCGAACATGAAGGTGTCGCCGGGCGAAAGGGTCTCGAGGAAATGCTCCTCGATCTTGCCCAGCACCGCCCCGCCGCGCTTGACGGCCGATCGCGTGCGGGCGCGCACAAGGCGCACCGTCAGGGCCTCCGCCTCGATGATGGTGCCGGCGTTCATCCGGTACTGCTGGCCGATCGAGGGGTGCGTCAGGCGCCATGTCCCGTCCTCGGTCAGCCGGATCTTGGCGTAGCGGTCGTAGACCTTCAGCGCGTAGCCGCCGGTCGCGACGAACTCGATGACGCGTTCGAAGGTCTCGCGGTCGAGGTCGCGATAGGGCGCGGCGCTCGTCACCTCGGCGTAGAGGTCGTCGGCCCGGAACGGTCCCGCCACCGCCATGCCGAGCACATGCTGGGCGAGGACGTCGAGAGCGCCTTCGCGCAGGCGCGGAGTGTCCTGCGAGCCCAGGTAATTGGCGTCGAGCGCGGCCTGGCACTCCATGATCTCGAAGCGGTTCGATGGCACGAGGATGGCCTTGGACGGCTCGTCCATGCGGTGATTGGAGCGCCCGATGCGCTGGGCGAGGCGCGAGGCGCCTTTCGGCGCGCCGACATGGACGACGAGATCGACGTCGCCCCAGTCGATGCCGAGGTCCAGCGTCGAGGTGGCGACGACGGCGCGCAATTCGTTCCTCGCCATCGCCGCTTCCACCCGGCGGCGTTGCGTCACGTCGAGCGAGCCGTGATGCAGGCCGATCGGCAGCGTGTCCTCATTGATCCGCCACAGCTCCTGGAACAGGATCTCGGCGCCCGAGCGCGTGTTGACGAAGAGCAGCGTCGTGCCGTGCGCCTTGATGATCTCGTAGATCTCGCCCATCGCGTAGCGTGCGCGGTGGCCCTGCCACGGCACGCGCTCGGACGATTTCAGGATCGAGATTTCAGGTTTCGCCCCGCCCTCCACGGTGATGAGGTCGGCCATCGGCGCGGCGTCGGGGCCCTGAGCGACCAGCCATTGTCGCAACTCGTCCGGGTCGGCCACCGTCGCGGACAGCCCGATGGTCTTGAGGCCGGGGCGCAGCTTGCGCAGCCGCGCGAGCCCGAGGGCGAGGAGATGCCCGCGCTTGGAAATGACGAGCGAGTGCAGTTCGTCGAAGATCACGGTCTGAAGGTCCGCGAAGAAGCGATCCGCGTCCTTCTGCGCGATCAGGAGCGCGAGCTGCTCGGGGGTCGTCATCAGGATGTCGGGCGGGGCGAGCTTCTGGCGCTGCCGCTTGTATTGCGAGGTGTCGCCGGTGCGCGTCTCCATCGAGACGGCGAGCCCCATCTCCGACACCGGCTTCTCGAGATTGCGCTGGATGTCCGTCGCGAGCGCCTTCAAGGGCGAGATGTAGAGCGTGTGGACCCCGCGCGGCGCGGTGCCGGGCTTCGCCTTGCCGCGGCGGTGGATGTCGATCAGCGAGGGCAGGAAGCCCGCGAGCGTCTTGCCCGCCCCCGTCGGCGCGATGAGGAGGACCGATGCGCCGGCTTGCGCGCGCGCCAGGAGGTCCAGTTGATGCGCGCGCGGCGCCCAGCCCTTGTTCGCGAACCATTGGAGAAACGGCTCGGGAAGGGAAAAGCTGGGAAAGCCCTCGGTCGGCTCGGGGGCAGGGTGGGGCGGCAGCGCTGTCACGTCCCGAAGATAAGGCGGCCGGCGCGCCCGGCCAATGCGATCAGAGCGCGCGGTAGCGGTCGTTGCGGTGATTGATCGCCAGGAACAGGTTGAGGACGAGGACGCCGAGCACCGAGAAGAAGATCGCGGTCGGCGAGGCGACGAAGAACGCGCAGGCGAGGATCAGGAGGTCGATGAGGAGCTGGGTCAGCCCCGCGCGCCAGCCGAAGCGATCCTGCAGATAGACGGCGAGGATGCCGACGCCGCCGGCCGAGGAGCGGTGGCGAAAGAGCGCGAGGAGGCCGAAGCCCATCAAAAGGCCCGCGACGGGCGCGCCGAACCACGGGTCGATGCGGTCGAAGGCGATTAGTTCGGGGATGAAGGCCGTCATCAGCGAAAGGGTCGTGATGCCGATCGCGGTCTTGATGGTGAAAGCACGGCCCATCCGCCCGACCGCCAGCGCGAAGAAGGGCAGGTTGAGGAGGAAGAAGATGAGGCCGAAGTTCCAGCCGGTGAAGTAGAACACGACGAAGGCCAGGCCCGCCATGCCGCCGGTGAGCAGCCCGAGATGGGCGAGCATGGCGATACCGAGCGTCAGGATTGCGCAGCCGGAGACGATGCCGAGCGCATCCTCCCATGGGCTGTGATGGGTGGCGGTGGAGCTCCAGTTGCCGAAGCGATGCGCGCGTCGCACGTCGCTCGGTATCTCCTGCTCGCCGTCCGCCACGCTCATCGCGACCCTCGTTGTTCGCACAGTGGGCAAGGTTAGGGCCGTTCGCGTGCCGGTGAAAGCGCTCAGCCCTGCCGAGGCCGCAGGGCAGCTATGACGGCAAGACCTGCAATGTCGGCACCGCGGTCCCTGCGCACCGTGCATTCACGCAAGGAGAGGACATCGAAGCCGGCGGCATCCAGCGCTTCGCGAAGTGGCCGCGCACCGTGCGAGAAGCGCAGGGAAGGCCGGATGGCGAAGGGTACGTCGTCGTCCGCGCGCTCGACCGAGAAGGCGAAGATGCCGTCAGTCTGCAGCCGCCGGGCGACACTAGCGAAGACGGGCGAAAGGTCGCCGACATAGATGAGGACATCGGCGGCGGCGACGAGATCGTAGGCGCCCGCCCATTCGTGCCGCTCGTCGAGGAGGTCGCCCTGGGTGAGGCTGTCGTAGACGCCCTTCGCGCGTGCCTTGCGCAGCATGCCGGCTGAAAGGTCCAGCCCGTCGAGCCGCGCGGCATGGGGCCGAAGTCGCTCGCCCATCAGGCCGGTGCCGCAGCCCAGATCCAGCGCCGCCTTAAAACGCGCGTGCGGCCGCAGCGCCAGAAGATCGGCGAGGAGGATATCGGGCATCCGGTAGCCGAGCGCGCCGACGAGCGAGCGCTCGAAGCGCTCGGCGTAATCGTCGAACAGGCCCTCGACATAGGCCGGTGGCGCGGCATCCGGCAGCGGCGCCTCGCCCAGCGCGGCAAGGCGCAGCGCAACGCCGAGACGCCCGTCCTCATCGCTTTCCTCGACGCCCTTGAGGATCGCCGCTGCGCTTTCGGGCCGCCCCGCCTCCTCCTCCAGCTCGGCGAGGCGGACATGGCCGAGCGCCCAGCCGGGCGCGATCTCGACCGCCTGTCGCATCAGGTCGGCGGCGGCTTCCGCGTCACCCTCGCGCGCCAGCCTCTGCGCGGTCTCGGCACGGCGGTCGGCGCGCGGATCGCCCGAACGGGATGGGTCACGGGACACGGGGCGTCTTCCATTTCGATGATCGGCGGCATATGCGCCGGAAGACGCCGCCTCGCAAGCACCTTCCGCAAGGCCGCGAGCCGCCTACATCAAGGGCGATGACGCGCTACGAAGATCTCCTGCGGCCGACGCCCGCCGGCCTCTACTGCCCGCCCGGCGATTTCCACATCGACCCGGTGCGCCCCGTGGAGCGCGCCCTCGTCACGCACGGTCACGCCGACCACGCGCGGCCGGGCAACACGAAGGTTCTGGCCACGCGCCGCACGCTCGACATCATGGCGCTGCGCTACGGCGAGGATTTCTGCGCCGAGCGGCAGGAGGCGCCCTGGGGCGAGCGGATCGACATCAACGGCGTCACCGTTTCCTTCCATCCGGCCGGCCACGTTCTCGGCTCGGCGCAGATCGCGGTGGAGCACGGCGGCACGCGGATCGTGGCGAGCGGCGACTACAAGCGCCGCGTCGACCCGACGGCCGAGCCCTTCGAGCCGGTCCCCTGCGACGTCTTCATCACGGAGGCGACATTCGCGCTGCCGGTCTTCCGTCACCCGGAGGCACGAGAGGAGGCGCGGCGGCTCATCGCTTCGACGAAGCAGTTCCCGGAGCGCGCGCATCTCGTCGGCGCCTACGCGCTCGGCAAGGCGCAGCGCGTGATCCGGCTCTTGCGCGACGAGGGATACGACGAGCCGATCTACATCCACGGGGCGCTGAAGCGGCTTTGCGACTTCTACGAACGCGAAGGCATCCATCTGGGCGAGCTGCGCCCGGCGACGGTGGAGCGCGGCGCCAAGGCGGATTTCGCCGGCGCGATCGTCGTTGGCCCGCCCTCGGCTTTCGCCGACAAATGGGCGCGGCGTTTCCCGGACCCGGTCTCGTGCTTCGCGAGCGGCTGGATGCGAGTGCGCCAGCGCGCCCGCCAGCGCGGCATTGAACTGCCGCTGATCATCTCGGACCACTGCGACTGGGACGAACTCGTCGAGACGATCGACGAGATCGCGCCGGCAGAGGTCTGGGTCACGCACGGGCGCGAGGAGGCGTTGGTGCGCTGGTGCTCGCTGAAGGGCGTGGCTGCGCGTCCGCTGCATCTCGTCGGCTACGAGGACGAGGGCGACTGAGGCACGAGAGATGCGGGGTCCCGGGCGGTCATGCGGCTGCGAGCGTAGGCCGTTGGCGACGCGCCGACATGCCGGGCGAAGGCGACGCTGAACGTGCTCTGCGAGCTGTAGCCGACGCGCTCGGCGATCTCGCCGACGCTCGCGCGGTCCTTGCTCAGCAGATCTTTGGCGAGCGCCATGCGCCAGCCGGCGAGGTACTCCATCGGCGCGACCCCCACCTCACGGCGGAACCTGTCGAAGAAGGTGGACCGCGACAGGGCGGCCTCCTGCGCCAGCTCGCCGACCGTCCAGGGTCGTCTCGGCTCGCCGTGTATCCGGCGAAGCGCCGCGGCCAGCCGCTCGTCGGCCAGCCCGCGCAGAAGGCCTGGAGCCGGGCTCGTATCACCGGCGCTTCGAAACGCCTCGATCAGAAGCACCTCCAGAAGACGAGCCAGCACCGCGTCGCGCCCAGGTCTCTCGGCGCGTGCCTCGTCGCCGGCGAGTTCCACCAGCATCGTCAACCGCCGCTCTCCACGCACGACGACGAGCCTCGGCAGCAGCGAGACCAGAAGCGCCGCGTCGTCTGCCTCGAAGGCGCAATAGCCGATCATCATGCGCGTCGTGGGCACGCCGGGGCCGCCCAGATGGAACACGCCGGGCGTGATTTCGGCCGGATCCATCGCGCGGCGCCCCGGCGGCGGAATGATGCTCGTCACCTCGAGGTCGTCGGAAGCGGGAAGCAGCACGAAGTCGCCCGAGCGAAGCTGCACGGGCGCATGGTCGCGAACACGCAATTCGAGGTCGCCCTCCAGCACGGCGGCGTAGAAGGGGCCCATGTTGGGCGGGCGCACGGCCCAGGGGCAGGTGGCCGTGACGATCTTCGTGAAGGAGGCGCTGGGCTGGAGCAGCGCGATGATCTGGGCGAGCGGGTCGACTATTCGGACTATCTCCAACGAACAATGGACGATCGATCGTAGCACGTCCGGTGTCGGCGGACTACGTCATTCACCTCGAACGGAGACCTGCCCCATGAAGACTGTCCTGATCACCGGCGCCTCAACAGGCTTCGGCTTGAAGACCGCCGAGCGCTTCCTCGCCGAAGGCTGGGACGTCGTCGCCACGATGCGCGACCGGTCCGCCAGTACGCTCCCCGCTTCCGACCGGCTTCGCGTCCTGCGGCTGGACGTCACCGATCCAGGCTCGATCAGCGCCTCGATCGCGGAGGCGGGCACGGTCGACGTCCTCGTCAACAACGCCGGCATCGGCTGGCTGAACGCGGTCGAAGGCACTCCGATGGAGATGATGCGCCACATATTCGAGACCAACACCTTCGCGGTGGTCGCGATGATGCAGGCGGTTCTGCCTGCCATGCGTGAGCGACGGTCCGGCGTCATCGTCAATGTCAGCTCGAGCGTGACGCTCAAGCCGCTGCCGCTCCTGTCGATCTACAGCGCCAGCAAGGCGGCGGTGAACGCGCTCACCCAATCGGCCGCGCTGGAACTTGCCGAATTCGGCATCCGCGTCGCGGCGGTCCTGCCGGGCGCTGCCCCTTCGACCAGCTTCGGCCAGAGCGCTCGGGCGAAGATCGCGGCGAATGGCGGCTTCCCTGAAGCCTATGCCGACTTCACCCAGCGCACGCTCGCCGGGATGCAGGAAGCCGCCGGTGGACCCGTGACCACGCCCGAGGAAGTCGCCGATGCGGTGTTCCGGGCGGCGACCGATCCCGCCTGCCCGACGATCCTGGCCGCCGGCGCCGATGCCGTTACCCTTTTCGAGGGCCGCTGAACGATCGATCCCGTCGCTGCCCTTTGGTTGAAGGGCTGCGACGAGACGAAGGCGGTTTCGGGAAGGACAAGCGTCTTGCGGCCATTACACTGTGGCGGACGGTCGATCCGCGACTTAGTGCGACGCGAGAAAATCTACGATCGCGTCGACGATACCTGGCTCGAGGGGCAGGTGTGGATCGGCGTAGGAAGCGACGTTGGCAGCGGTGTCTTGGGGGTCGACTGTTTTGAGGACGTGATTGGTGTTGGTAAGCGTCACAAGTTCGGCCGACGGCGCGGCCGCCTTCAGAGCGTTCGCGTCCTCTGTTCCGACCTGAAGGTCGCTGTCACCTTGGAGTATCAGAATTGGCTTGGCGACGCGCCCGGCCAATTCCGCCGGATCGAGCGAGAATGCGCTGATCAGGAAACCTTGGATGCCGGGGGCAAACAACGGAGCCAGTGGCGGCGGCAGGTCGGCGCTGTCGACGCGCTCGCCCGCTGCCAAAGCATCGATGACCGCGTCGGCCCGAGACAGAAACGGCGCGTTGGCAGGGTTGGAGTGAAGCTGTTGCTTCAGCACGTCGCCGAGCGGCCGCCCCGCCGTCGCCACGAGGATCAGCCCACAGATATTCGGCTCCTCTTGCGCCGTTGCCAGCGCGACGAGGCCGCCTTCGCTGTGGCCGAGGAGCCAGACGCACTCCGTTCCGGTCCTGCGACGAACGACGTCCACCCAGGAACGGATATCGTCGACATAGTCGTCGATCGTTACGGCGTTGGCGTCCGGAATGGCAGCCTCGCTCGAGAACATGCCGCGCTTGTCGATTCGAACCGACGATATCCCTTTCGCCCCCAATCCTTCGGCCAGAAGGCGGTATGATCCGGCGCTTATCCCCAGCGGGCTGTTCCCGTCGCGATCCGTGGGCCCGGAGCCCGGGATGATGACGACGATCGGAGCCGCCGCGTCCGGGGCTTTCGTCCAGATTCCCTTCAGGTCTCCGGCGAGACTAGGCGCCGCGATTTCCTCCGTCGGCAATGTGGCGACCGCAAGCGCCGTCATGGCTGCGAACAGAAGCATGACATCTCCATCCCCTTGTCCGGACAGTTCTTCAGGGACTGGTTAGTGCCGTGCCCCCTTCCGAACAAGCTCGGACCGGGGCGAAGCGTCTCTGACGGTTCGATAGCGGTCATCGCCGCTCCCGAAACCGCCGATATCGAGGGGGCGACTGACCGTTCACCGTTCGCGGGCCGCTGGCGGCGGCTGTACGCCTTGCGCCGGTGTGGCCGCGGCACCTAATCAGCGCCGAACATTCTGATCGCGCGGCCCTTGTGGGCCCGCCGGCACGAGGACCTTATCCCTATGAAGAAGATCGGCTTCCTGTCCTTCGGCCACTGGTCGCCCTCGCCGCACTCGGGCACGCGCACGGCGGCCGACAATCTCCTCCAGTCCATCGATCTTGCCGTCGCGGCCGAGGAACTGGGCGCCGATGGCGCCTATTTTCGCGTTCACCATTTCGCACGTCAGCACGCCTCGCCGTTCCCGCTTCTGGCCGCGATCGGCGCGCGCACCAAGCGTATCGAGATCGGCACCGGCGTCATCGACATGCGCTACGAAAACCCCTTCTACATGGCCGAAGACGCGGGCGCGGCCGACCTCATCAGCGGCGGGCGCCTGCAACTCGGCATCTCGCGCGGCTCACCCGAGCAGGTGATCGAGGGCTGGCGCTATTTCGGCTATGCGCCGGGCGAGGGCGAAAGCGACAGCGACATGGGCCGCCGCCACGCCGAGGTGTTCCTGGAACTGCTGAAGGGCGAGGGCTTCGCGCAGCCGAACCCGCGCCCGATGTTTCCGAACCCGCCGGGGCTTCTGCGCCTCGAACCCTTCTCCGAAGGGCTGCGCGAGCGCATCTGGTGGGGCTCGGCTTCGAACGGGACCGCTGAATGGGCCGCGCAGAAGGGCATGAACCTGCAGAGTTCGACGCTGAAGGCGGACGAGACGGGCGAGCCGTTCCATGTTCAGCAGGCCAAGCAGATCCGGCTCTATCGCGAGGCGTTCAAGGCGGCGGGCCACACCCGCGAGCCGCGCGTCTCGGTCTCACGTTCGATCTTCGCGCTCGTGAACGATCAGGACCGGGCCTATTTCGCGCGCGGCGAGAACAGCGATCACGTCGGCATCATCGACGACATGCGCGCGATCTTCGGACGCTCCTACGCGGATGAACCCGACCGGCTGGTCGAGGCGCTGAAGGCGGACGAGGCGATCGCGGAGGCAGACACGCTGCTTCTGACCGTGCCGAACCAACTCGGCGTCGCCTACAACGCTCATGTCATCGAGGCGATCCTCGAGCACGTCGCCCCGGCGCTCGGCTGGCGCTGATATCGAGGATCAGGGCGACGCGGATCAGGGCAGTTTGCCATGCTGGCCTGATCCTATCCTGCCGGGGCTGACGCCTCGAGCGCATGGGCGCGGGAGACGGTGCCTGTCACCTCGCCGCGGGAGAGCGAAATGACCTCGATCCGCTCGTCATCGTCGGTGTTCCTTCTCGCGGCCCGAGGGCCCCTCGAAGGCGCAATGCCTCAGAAGCGATAGTTCAGGCTGACGCGGCCGATATGGCTGACGTCGACCTCGTCGCCGAAGCCCACCGAATAGTCCGCGCCGATCGCGAAGCGCTCGGTCACGTCGACATCGGCGCCGACGCCGAGGATCAGGCCGCGACGCGGTACGTCGTCGAAGGCCGCGAAGCTCGGCTGCGCCGGACTGCCGACGATGGTCGACACGATGCCCTCGTCGCCGCCGTCCGACAGCGCGTCCTCATAGCCGATGCGCGCCGTCAGTAGCGTGTATCGGCCCGCGAAGGCGGCGGCGTAGGAGAGGTTGAGGTTCGCCGCGCCGTACAGCGCGTCGCGGTCGTAGCCGCCATAGCCGATGCGTGCGCCCGAGCCGTCCTCGGCAAAGCCGTCGACGTCGAAATGGACGTAGGAGAGGCCAAGCGTCGGCGTCGCGGTGAGGGCGCCGAGCGCGAAGGCGTAACCGGCCTCCACACCCACACTGGCCGCGAAACCGTTCGTGTCGCCGCCGCGATTGGTGATCTCGGGGATCGCGGTCTGTCGGCGGAAATCGTCGAAGTCGAAATGCGCCACGCCGCCCGAAAGCGTCACGAAGGCCGGGCCGTAGACGCCGGTGGCGTAGAGGTCGGCGGAGAAGGACTGCGTGTCGTAGGTCAGCGCGGATTCGTCGACCTCGCCTTGCGAGGCCGAGACGGCGCCGCCGAGGAGCAGTCGGTCGGAGACGCGGTAGTCTGCGCCCACCCGAAGCGTGCCGGCGCGGTACTCGTAACCGGAGGTGAGGGACGAGGCATCACGATCGAAGGCCGCGCCTTCCAGCGAGACGTAAGCCGAGCCGTAAGAGGGCATCGGCGCGCTCGCCTCGATCACGTCAGCGCCCTGCGCGATCGCGTTGGTGGCGGCCAGCAGCTTGCGGGCGCGCTCGCGCACGGCGCTTTCGCCGGCGAGGCGGTCGGCCAGCGCGACTTCGGAGAGCGAGACCGCGTCGCCCGCCCGCGCACCGGCTGTCAGATGGTCGGTGACCAGCCCGGCAAAGAGCTCGTGGCCGCGCGTGGTCGGGTGGACGGTGTCGAAATACAGGTAGGAGTTCTGTGCCGACGCCGGCGCGGTCGCGCAAGACGGGACCAGCACGCAGCCCTGCGTGACGTTGGTGAAGCCGAAGCGCCCCGGATCGGCGAAGATTTCCGAGAAGAGCGGCTGTACGTCCACGAAATGGACGCTGGTGCCGCCATTGGCCGCCGCGACGTTGGCGGTCCCGGTGGCGAGCGCCGTGTTGAAGCCCGTCGTCGCATTGCTGGCAAGGGCGGCGGTCAGGGGATCGGCATTGAACTGAGGCGTGCGTCCGAGGTCTGGCAGGTTCAGGACGACGAGCGTCGGTGCGCCGAGCCCGGCGAGGCGATTGGCGGACGCTGCGACGTCGCCCGCCGCACCGATGGCGGCCGGGCCGAGGGCGGCGGGGCTGCCGCCGGCCTGCACGGCCTCGAAGGCCTGGAAGATGTTGTTCGCCCCGCCATACAGCGTCACGAGATCGTCCGGCGCGAAGCTGCCGTCCTGCGCCTGGAAGAAGTCGATCTGCGCTGGGATGCCGGGCGGTATCGTGTCGAGGCGGTCGGTCCGCGCACCGCCGAAGGCGTAGTTCTGGCTGGCGTTCGGATCGATGGGAAGGCCGGCGGCGGTGGCCGCGCCGGCGCGCTGCATCGAGTTCAGGCCGCCGGCCAGAATCTCGGTGAAGGTCGGACCGTTCGAATATCGGCCCTGGAAATAGGGAGGCGAGGGCGGCTGGGTGCCTTGCGAGACGGCGAAGAGGTTGCCGTTATCCGACAGGCTGTCGCCGAAGGAGATGACGCTCTGCGCCGAGGCCGGCGCACACATTACGGCGATGGAAGCGGATGCCAGCCAAAGCCGGCGGATCGAATGCGTCATGTCTCCCCCCGAAGAAACGCCTACGTCAGCGTTAGATGATCCGAGCGGGAGCCTCGTAGCAAGCGGCCTTATCGCACGTGTGACGGGTGCGCGCGTCTTCGCGCGCACCGTGTGCCGTTTCCATCACATGGACGACGCCGTCGTCAGGCCTTGAGCGCTTCGACGCCCGGCAGCGGCTTGCCTTCCATCCATTCGAGGAAAGCGCCGCCCGCCGTCGAGACGTAGGTAAAGGCGTCCGTCACGCCGGCATGGGCGAGCGCCGCCACCGTGTCGCCGCCACCGGCCACCGAAACCAGCGCACCCTCGGTGGTGCGCTTGGCGGCGTGCCGCGCGGCTGCCACCGTCGCCTTGTCGAAGGGGGCGATCTCGAAGGCGCCGAGGGGGCCGTTCCAGACGAGCGTCTTCGCCTTGTCAATCCACTCGTTGACGCTGCCGACGCTGGCGGGTCCGACATCGAGGATCATGCCGTCCGCCGGGATGCGGTCCACCGGCAGCACCTCGTTCTCGGCGCCGGCCTTGAATTCCCTGGCGACGACGGCGTCGGAGGGCAGGAGGACGACGCAGCCGGCCTTCTCCGCAGTTTTCAGGATGGAGCGCGCGGTGTCGGCCAGATCGTGCTCGCACAGCGACTTGCCGACGTCGCGCCCCTGCGCGGCGAGGAACGTGTTGGCCATGCCGCCGCCGATGACGAGGCAGTCGACCTTTTCGACGAGGTTGGAGAGAAGGTCGATCTTGGTCGAGACCTTCGCGCCGCCGACGATCGCGACGACCGGCTTCTGCGGATCTCCGAGGCCCTTCTCGAGCGCCTCGAGCTCGGCCTGCATGGCGCGGCCTGCGTAGGACGGCAGATGATGCGTCAGCCCTTCCGTCGAGGCGTGTGCGCGATGCGCGGCCGAGAAGGCGTCGTTGACGAAGACGTCCCCGAGCGCAGCGAGGGCGGAGACGAAGTCCTCGTCGTTCTTCTCCTCGCCGGGGTGGAAGCGGGTGTTTTCGAGAAGCAGGACGTCGCCGTCCGCCATGTTGGCGACGATGCCGTCCGCCACCGGCCCGATGCAGTCTTCAGCGAAGCCCACCGGTTTGCCGAGCTTGTCCGACAGCACCTCGGCGACCGGCTCGAGCGACTGGGCCTTGTCGACCGTGCCCTTCGGGCGGCCGAAATGGGCGAGCAGGATGACGCGCCCGCCCTTGCCTGCGATCTCCTCGATCGTCGGCAGCACGCGGTCGATGCGCGTCGCGTCGGAGACCTTGCCGTCCTGCATCGGAACGTTCAGGTCGACGCGCACCAGCACGCGCTTTCCGGCGAGGTCGGCGTCGTCGAGCGTCTTGAAGGGCTGCATGGCGTTGGTCCTCAAACTCGGGCGAAAAGGGTCGGATAATCGGTGACGAGCCCGTCCTCGTCCACCGGCAGGTCGGCGGAGAAGCTGCCGTCAACCGCCTGATAGCGATAGAGCCGACCGGACAGGAGACAGGTGTAGCGCTGGCCGTCGACGAAGGGCTCGAGAGTGTCGAACGGCACATAGACCATGCGCAGTTCGGCGGTGCCGTCCGCAAGGTCCAGCGAGAGCCGCCGGATCGGCAGCGTGTTGGAGAAGGGCGTCGCCGAGAGGTCGACATCCATGCAGCCGTCGAAGGCGGGCAGGGGTGCGCCGTCCGGCCGCGACCAGCGCCCCTCTCCGTCACTGTCGAGGGCGAGGGTGCGCCCGTCGGCGGCACGCACGCGCACTTCACGCGTGCGCCAGAGCGTATCGCAGCGGATCTGCCAGGCGGCGCCGAAGCCGGCGCCGTCCTGCGAGCCGATGACCACCGAGCGCGCGACGACGCCGGCTGGCGTCGCCTCGATGCTCATGTGCTCCAGTCCCTCGCCCTGCAGCGGACGCCAGCGGACGGTGCGCGGAGCGAGCGGGCGGAACAAGACGGCGTGGCTCAACCGGCCTTGTGAAGCGCGATGGCCGTGTCGGACATGCGGTTCGAGAAGCCCCACTCGTTGTCGTACCAGGAGAGGATGCGCACGAAGGTGCCGGCCATGACCTTCACCTGATCCATCGCGAAGATGGAGGAGTGCGGGTCGTGATTGAAGTCGTGGGAGACGAGCGGCGCGTCCGTGTAGCCGAGAATACCCTTCAGCGGGCCGTCGGCCGCTTCGCGGATGAGCTTCTGGATTTCCTCGACGCTCGTCTCGCGCTTGGCGGTGAACTTCAGGTCCACCACCGACACGTTCGGCGTCGGAACGCGGATGGACGAGCCGTCGAGCTTGCCCCTCAGATCCGGCAGCACGAGGCCGATGGCCTTGGCCGCGCCCGTCGACGTCGGGATCATGGACAGGGCCGCCGCGCGGGCGCGGTAGAGGTCCTTGTGCATGGTGTCGAGCGTCGGCTGGTCGCCCGTGTAGGAGTGGATCGTCGTCATGAAGCCGGTGTCGATGCCGATGGCATCGTTCAGCACCTTTGCGACGGGGGCGAGGCAGTTGGTGGTGCAGGAGGCGTTCGAGATGATCCTATCGCCCGCTGCCAGCGTATCGTGGTTGACGCCGTAGACGATGGTCTTCTCGGACGTCGCGTTCGATAGCGGGCCGGAGATCAGAACCTTCTTCGCGCCTGCGTCGAGATGGGCGGACGCCTTTGCCGGATCGGTGAAGATGCCGGTGCATTCCAGCGCAACGTCGACGTTCAGTCCGCCCCACGGCAGATTCTTCGGATCACGCTCGGCAGTGACGCGCATCGGCCCGCGGCCGACGTCGATCGTTTCGCCGTCTACCTTGACCTCGCCCGGGAAGCGGCCGTGGACGGAATCGTAGCGGATGAGGTGTGCGTTGGTCTCGACAGGGCCGAGATCGTTGATGCCGACGACCTCGATGTCGGTGCGCCCGGATTCGACGATCGCGCGCAGGACGTTGCGTCCGATGCGGCCGAATCCGTTGATAGCGACGCGAACTGCCATGTCATACCTCCTGCTGGGTCGGTGACGGAGCCGCCGCGCGGCACCGTTTCGGCTGGGGTTCTACCGCGTTTGTCCGGCGGGTAAAGCGTCTTGCATGCGTGTGACGCGCTTCGCCCCGATTTCAAACGATACGATGCCTCAGTGAGGCTGATGCCTTCCCGCGCGGGCCTCGACGCGATAGACCTCAAGGTGATGAGCGAGGCTTTCGAGGAGAACGCGTTGGGCAACGAGACCTCCCTGGACGAGGCGACGAAACGGCTCCAGAAGGCGCTGGAGCGGCTGGAGGCGGCCGTTGACAAGCGTCTGGACCGCGAGAGCGTCGTCGTCAGCGTGGAGGAGGAGGTCCAGCGCATGACGGCCGATCGCGGGCGGCTGGCCGGCGAACTTGACGCCGCGCTCGCGCGCGGGATGCGACTGGAAGAGGCCAATCGCGAGGTATCCCGCAGGCTCGTGACGGCGATGGAGCAGATCCGCGGCGTCATGACCGGCGGCTGAGAGAAGGCGAGGGAACCCGCATGCCGCAGATCGTCGTCACCATCGACGGTAAGACCTACCGCATGGCCTGCGGCGAGGGCGAGGAGGATCATCTCGTCGGCCTCGCGGCCGATGTCGATGCGCGCATCAACGAACTGCGCAAGGGCTTCGGCGAAATAGGCGACCAGCGCCTGACCGTGATGGCCGCCATCATGGCCTCGGACGAACTGTCGGAGGCGCGAGGGCGCATCGAGGAGCTGGAGGCCGAGCTCTCGGAAGCGAACGGTAGCCAGCAGAGCGCTTCGCGCTCGGCCGCCTCGGGTCGCGAGGTGCTGGCCGAGACGATGATCGGCGTTGCCGAACAGCTCGAACGCATCACGGCCAAGCTCGAGCGGCGCGGGAACTGATCAATCCGCCCATTGCTGTTCGCAGCCTATGGCGGCGCGCCCCGTGGCGATCTATATTGGGTGTCGGCGGGCTGCGCGGTGCGACAGGGATGACATATTCCCCGGGGCCTTACGCATCCCTTAGGGAGCTGTTCCTGGCCCGGTCCGTGGATCGGGACATACGGCGCCCACCTACTTAGTAGGTTCCCGGGATCGACTATCTCATCGGCCGAGGTGGCCCGCCACTGCCTCGCCATCGCGGACAAGAGCCGCGCGCAACGGGATCGCCGTGGACGATACCCCTGAAGAAGTCCGGTCCGAAGCGAAGGCGCGT
This sequence comes from Aureimonas mangrovi, assembly GCF_014058705.1. Taxonomy (NCBI): domain Bacteria; kingdom Pseudomonadati; phylum Pseudomonadota; class Alphaproteobacteria; order Hyphomicrobiales; family Aurantimonadaceae; genus Aureimonas; species Aureimonas mangrovi. The sequence goes on along the minus strand of NZ_CP059692.1, from coordinate 2,740,341 downwards.
CTGCGCCGCGAAGCGCTTTCCAGGCGGGACGCACTCGGTCTTTCCGTCCGCATCGAGGCATCCCACGCCATCGCAAACCGCCTGGCCGCAGCATGGCCGCGCGGCGATTTCGCCGTCCTGGGCGGCTATCTCCCGATCCGCTCCGAGGTCGATCCGCGCCCCGCGATGGAGCGCGGCGCCGAGCGTGGCCTGCATCTTTGCGTACCGGCGATCGTCGGCAACGACCTCGATTTCCGCGCGCTGGAGGACGGAACCTCGCTCGAGCCGCAGGGCTTCGGCACGCTGGCCCCTGGCAGCGGCGTCGAGAGGCTGCGCCCCGACATTCTGCTGGTGCCGCTCGTCGCCTTCGACGCCCGGCTCAACCGCATCGGTTACGGCGGCGGGTTCTACGACAGGGCGATCGCCGCGCTGCGCTCGGGCGGCGGACCGCTCGTCGCCATCGGCCTGGCCTTTGCAGCGCAGGAAGTGGAGAGCGTGCCGACAGAGCCGTTCGATCTCGCCCTCGACCTCATCGTGACGGAAGCGGGAACGGTGCGCCCCTGAACGCGATGTCTCCGCCGCCCTCCCCGCGAGGGGGACGCTCGGCCGCGAAAATCTGCGTCCAGTACAGGCGGCCGCTGCGGGTATCACGCGCCGCCGCGACGCCGACATGTGTGACGCGCTCGTTCAAAAGGTTCACGCGGTGGCTCGGCGAGCCGATCCAGCCCTCCATCGCCGAAGCGTACGACGGGTAGCCGCGCCCGAGATTTTCCGCCATCGCCGCCCAGTCGTAGCCGACGGCCTCGACGCGCGCTGGCAGGCGGCCGGCGACGCTGTGCCCCATCGTGTCGCGCGCGGCCATCTCGCGCGATTGGCGCTCGGCGGCGCGCGTCAGGCGCTCGTCGATCGTGACGGGCGAGAGGCCGTTGCGCTCGCGATAGGCGTTGAGCGGGGCCAGTGCTTCCGATCCGCTCACGGCGATCGGCTGGACGGCGGACGGATCGCCGCTCGAGACGCAACCGGCGAGCACCAAGCAGAGGGCGGCGAGGAGAAGAAGTCTGCGAAATGGCTGCAAGGCGGGTCCGTCGGTGGGGTTGGCCTCGCACTGGCGCGTCGAGGCGCTAATTTGCGCGCACGACGAATCAGCGAGACCCGAACGATGATCGATCTCTACACCTGGACCACGCCGAACGGCGAAAAGCCGGTCATCATGCTCGAGGAGTGCGGGGTCGACTACGATCTGCATCTCGTCGACATCTCCACCGGAGAACAGAAAAAATCGGACTTTCTTGCGATCAACCCGAACGGACGCATCCCCGCTCTCGTCGATGACGGGGTGCGCGTTTTCGAATCGGGAGCGATTCTCGTCCATCTCGCCGCGAAGACCGGACGCTTCCTGCCCGCGGACGCGGCGGCGCGCGCCGAAGTCCTGTCCTGGACCTTCTTCCAGATCGGCGGCACCGGGCCGATGATCGGCCAGTGGCATCACTTCAACAGCGCAGCGCCCGAGAAAATCCCCTATGCGATCGAGCGCTACGCGACGGAATCGCGTCGCCTTCTCGGCGTCCTCGACGAGCGGCTGTCGGCGAACGAATTCCTGGCGGGCGATTACTCCATCGCCGACATGATCAACGTCTCGTGGGCACGCAGCGGACTGAACGGCCTGAAGGCGCGAGACACCTTTCCCTCGCTCGCCCGCTGGGTGGACGCGATCGATGCGCGCGAGCCGGTGCGCCGCGCGCTCGACCGCCTGAAGACGGCGCGCGAGGCCCTCAAGGCATGAGGCTCCTCTTTTTGGGAGACATGGTCGGGCGTTCGGGCCGCACGGCCGTCGCCGAGCGCCTGCCGGGGCTCGTCGCGGACTGGAAGCTCGATTTCGTCATCGTCAACGGCGAGAACGCGGCCGGCGGCTTCGGCATCACCGAGGACATCTTCGAGGCGACGATCGACGCGGGCGCCGATGTCGTCACCACCGGCAACCACGTCTGGGACCAGCGCGAGGCGCTGACCTTTGCGCCGCGCCACGACGCCTTCCTGCGCCCCGCGAACTATCCCGCCGGCACGCCGGGGCGCGGCTCCGGCCTCTTCACGGCCCGCAATGGCGCGCGCGTGATGGTCATGAATGTCATGGGCCGGGCCTTCATGCACCCCGACCTCGACGATCCGTTCCGATGCGTCGCCGAGATCGTCGAGGCCTGTCCGCTGGGCGAGCAGGCGGATGCGATCGTCCTCGACTTCCACGCCGAGGCGACGAGCGAGAAACAGGCGATGGGCCACTATCTCGATGGGCGCGTCTCGCTCGTCGTCGGCACGCACACGCACGTGCCGACGGCCGATCACCAGATCCTGAATGGCGGCACGGCTTACCAGTCGGATGCGGGCATGTGCGGCGACTACGATTCCTCGCTCGGCATGGAGAAGGAGGAACCGTTGAACCGGTTTCTCACCAAGGTGCCGCGCGGCCGCTTCGAGGCGGCCAGCGGCCCGGCGACGATCTGCGGCCTCGCAGTGGAGATTTCCGACCGCACGGGTCTTGCGGAGACGATCTCGCCCGTGCGCCTCGGCGCCCGGCTTCATGAGGCCGTGCCGGTCGGGTGGTGAGGGACGGTCACTGGGCCTTGCACGAGGTCCGTCCTTGCATTCCGCATTGGGCGCAGGCAGGAAGCCGTCCTGCCTGAAAACCGCCTGCCATGTCGCTTCGGTCCGAAGGCATCGTCATGCCGCCCCGCCGGGCTCGCTGCTTATCGAAGGACGTTCGCGTGACTGACCACCCACCGCAGGCCGCCGCGATCGGGGCCGGGAAGAAATCCTCGGCGAACCGGCATCTGTCGCGGCGCACCTTCGCCATCATCTCGCACCCCGACGCCGGCAAGACGACGCTGACCGAGAAGCTGCTTCTGGCGGGCGGCGCGATTTCCATGGCTGGCGCGGTTCGGGCCAAGGGCGAGACGCGGCGGGCCAAGTCCGACTGGATGGAGATCGAGCAGAACCGCGGCATCTCCGTCACCTCGTCGGTGATGACCTTCGAGCGGGACGGCGTGACGTTCAATCTTCTCGACACGCCGGGCCACAGTGACTTCTCGGAAGACACCTATCGCACGCTGACCGCGGTCGATTCCGCGATCATGGTCATCGACGCGGCGAAGGGCATCGAGGCCCAGACCTTGAAGCTGTTCGAGATCTGCCGGCTCCGCAACATCCCCATCATCACCTTCGTCAACAAGGTGGACCGGGAGGGCCGCGATCCTCTCGAGGTTCTGGACGAGATCGAGGAGAAGCTGGCGCTGGCCGTCGCGCCCGTGGTCTGGCCGCTCGGACAGGGCTCGACCTTCAACGGGCTCTTCGACATCCAGACCAACCGGCATCTCGTCAGCGCGCAGGGGCGCAACGGCGTCTGCGACACCGCCCGCACCCTCACCGGGCCGGACGACGCGTCGCTGGAGCGAGACGTTCCGGGCGAGATCCTGTCCGAGTTCCGCGACCGGGTGGCGCTGGCGGCCGAGGGCTATTCGGAGTTCGATCCGGAAAGCTACCGCGGCGGGCATTTGACGCCCGTGATCTTCGGCAGCGCGCTGCGCTCCTTCGGCGTGGACGAGCTCCTGTCCCTCGTCGCCAGTCACGCCCCGCCGCCGCGCCCGCAGCCGAGCGACGCCGGGCCCGTCGACCCCGCCCATGAGAAGGTCTCGGCTTTCGTCTTCAAAGTGCAGGCCAACATGGACCCCAAGCACCGCGACCGGGTGGCATTCGTTCGGTTCTGTTCGGGGCATTTCGAGCGCGGCATGAAGCTCGATCACGTGCGCTCGGGAAAGCCGATCGCGGTCGCCAATCCGATCTACTTCTTCGCGCAGGAAAGAGCGCGCACCGAGGAGGCCTTCGCCGGAGACGTGATCGGCATCCCCAATCACGGGACGTTGCGCGTCGGCGATACGCTGACCGAGGGCGAGCGCTTCCGCTTCACCGGCCTGCCGTCCTTCGCGCCGGAAATCCTGCGCCGCGTGCGGCTGGAGGATTCCATGAAGGTCAAGCAGCTGCGCCGTGCGCTGGAGGATCTGGCCGAGGAGGGCCTGACGCAGGTGTTCCGGCCGATGCTCGGCTCCAACTGGATCGTCGGCGTCGTCGGCCCCCTGCAGCTCGACGTCCTCGCCTCGCGCGTGGCTGCCGAATACAAGGTCGAGGTTTCGTTCGAGCCGGCGCCTCACGCGGTCGCGCGCTGGATACGGTCCGACAATCCGGCGGCGGTCGCCAATTTCATCCGCGACAACAAGCTCGAGATCGCGCTCGATCGCGACGAGAAGCCGGTCTACCTGCCGCGCACCGAGTGGGACCTTCGCCACGCGGCGACGCACAATCCCGACCTTGTCTTCGAGGCCGTGCGCGAAATCGTCGGCTGAAGCCTCCTCCGCGCGGCGGTCGCTCACACGCCGTCGAGCAGGATCACCGTCGGACGATCCGGCAGTCCGCGCATCGAGACGGTGAAACGTGGCTCGGCTCGCCGCTCGACCGCGAAGTCCGGGATGCGCGCCAGGAACTGCTCGATCGGCGTGCGGAAACGATGCATCGGCAGGACGATCGAGGAGCGCAGGCGCGCGGCGATCTCGCCGACGCCCGCCTGGCTCATCGTGTAGCCGCCGTCCACCGGCACCATCACGATGTCGAGCCGCCCGATGGCGGCGTAGTCGGAGGCGTCGAGCTCGTGGTGCAGGTGCCCGAGATGGCCGATGCACAGCCCCGCGACCTCGAAGATGAAGATCGAGTTGCCGTCCGCCTCGAAGACGCCGTAGCGGTTGATGTCGGTCGTCACGTTGCGGATGTAGACGTCGCGGACCGTCTCCGCGTGGCGCGCCGGCTCGCCGTTCTCCCCCCAGCCGCGCAGGACGGTGCCGATCGCAGGATCGGGATAGAGCGTGAAGTGGGTGGAATGCGCCTTGTTCATGGTCGCGACGTCGGGGACGACGCCCGGCCCGGCATAGCCCGAATAGTCGGTTGCGACGACGACGCCTTCGGCGCTTTCGATCAGGTAGGTCGAGTGGTGGGCGTAGGTGATGCGCACCTCGTCGCTGGCGAGCTGCGCGACGCGAAACGGGTTGCCCGGAATGGCCCGTTTGCGAAACGAACGTCGTGCCCGGCATCCTCTCCGCGAGCGCGTAGCACGTGCTCGGCACCATCTGCGCGGCAGCCGGCGTCACGCAGGGCAGGGCGGCGGCGAGGAGGCAGGCTCGAAGACGCATGTCCGACAGCTCCGCTGGTGGCGCCTTCGAGATTAGACTGGGCCTCGGGCACGTCGCATCATAATCTCGTCATCCGCTCCGCTGCCCGTTCTGGACGCGGGCGCCGGCGTTTTTTATATCAGCGGCAGCAAATTCCGTTTCTTCCAAGCAAGGTGCCCGATGGCCGGTCATTCCCAATTCAAGAACATCATGCACCGCAAGGGCCGGCAGGACGCGGTGCGCTCCAAGATGTTCTCGAAGCTCGCGCGCGAAATCACCGTGGCCGCCAAGGCCGGCCTGCCCGACCCGGACATGAACCCGCGCCTGCGCCTGGCGGTGAACAACGCCAAGGCGCAGTCCATGCCCAAGGACAACATCGACCGCGCCATCAAGAAGGCGGCCGGCGGCGACACCGAGAACTACGACGAGGTCCGCTACGAGGGCTACGGGCCCGGCGGCGTCGCCGTCATCGTCGAGGCGCTGACGGACAACCGCAACCGCACCGCCTCCAACGTGCGCTCCTACTTCACCAAGTCCGGGGGCGCGCTCGGCGAGACGGGCTCCGTCGCCTTCATGTTCGACCGCGTCGGCGAGATCGTCTTTCCCGTGACCGTCGGCGATGCGGACAAGGTGATGGAGGCCGCGATCGAGGCCGGTGCCGACGACGTGCAGTCTGACGCGGACGGGCACCGCATCATCACCGCCTTCGAGGATCTCGGCGAGGTTTCGGCCGCGCTCGAGAAGAGCCTCGGCGAGGCCGAGAGCGTGAAGGCCATCTGGCGCCCGCAGACCGGCACCCCGGTCGACGAGGAGAAGGCGCAGTCGGTTCTGCGCCTCATCGCCAATCTCGATGACGACGACGACGTCCAGAACGTCTACGCGAACTTCGAGGTGGACGACGCGGTTATGGCCAAGCTCTCGGCCGCCTGAGGCGAGACGGGCGGAGGTTTCATTCCGGTACGATGCGTTATTTGGACTTTATGAGCGGGGGACGCCGAGCTCGGTGGGTTGCGGAGCGCGCGTCGTGACGCCGCTCGGCAACGCTCTGTTAGGATTGATGGAACGATAATCGGGGCCTGTCCAACCATCGGCGGCCCGATCCATGTCCATGCGTCTCGCGCGGAACGTCCTGGCTCTTTCCTGCCTCGCCATCCTCTCTGCCTGCGCCAGCAAGCCCACGGGCCGGGGCATGAGCCAGCAGGAGTGCATGGCGCGCGCGATGTATTTCGAGAGCAACCGTTCGAGCGAGGAGGGGATGATCGCGGTCGGGACCGTGGTGATGAACCGCGTCAACTCGCCGGACTTCCCCGACACCATCTGTGGCGTCGTCGGCCAGAAGAACCAGTTCGCGCCGGGCGTCCTGACGCGCGACATGGCCAAGGGCCGCGATCTTGCGATGGAGACAGCGCAGAAGGTGATGCGCGGCGCGCGTCACGGCGATGTCGGCCGGCGCTCGATGTTCTTCCACACCGCCGGCTACTCGTTTCCGTACAACAACATGCACTACGTCGCGATCGCGGGCGGCAACGCCTTCTACGAGAAGCGCAGGGACGCTTCGGTGACGCAGGAACAGGTCCGCCAGCGCCAGGGAGGGGCGGTCGCCGCACCGGCGTCCCGTTCGCGTGTTTCGGCATCGGCGGCACCGTCGGCCCCGGCAAGGTCGGCACCGCGTGCGGTCGCCGTCCCCGTTGCAGCCTCCAGCCTCGCGCCGATGTCTATCGAGGATTTGATCCGCTCGGACGGAGCCCGCTGATCAGCCTCGGGCGCTTGCCGCGGCCCGCTCGCGTGCGGGCGGCACGATTGCCTCGGCTACGAGGCGGTGCAGATCCTGCACGTAGCCGCCGCGCCCGGACGGCATCGTCTCGTCCGAAGTGATCGCAACGGTGAGGTCGAGGCTCGGGAAGACGTAGATCATCTGCCCGCCATAGCCCCAGCCGTAATAGCCATCCGCCCCGCCAAAGCGCGCCATGAACCAGCCATAGCCATAGTCGGCGTTCTGGAAGCGCGAGCGCGTGCGCCGCGTCCAGCTTTCGTCGATCCAGTCTTCCGAGACGATCCGCGTGCCGTCTGCCGCCACGCCGCGCCGCCGGTAAAGCTCGCCGAAGGCGAGAAGCGAGCGCGGCGTCATCGCCGTCTGGTTGCCGCCGAGATCGATCCCCTGCGGATCGCGCTCCCAGCCCGTCACTTCGACGCCGGCCGGCCGCAGCCATTCACGGGCGAGTTCACGTGTCGGCCGCTCTGCTGCGCGTGTCAGGATGGCGGAGAGAAGATGCGTCGAACCGGTGGAGTAAAGCATGTTGCCGCCGGGCTCATCGACGAAGGGTCGCGCCAGCGCGTTGCGCACCCAGTTGCCGCTGGCGATCCAGCCGCCATAATTGCCGCCGGACGTTCGGTCGAGCCCGGCCTGCATGGACAGCAGATTGCCGATGGTGATTTCGGACAGACGCGGATCGGCATCAGCGGGAAAATCCCGCCGCAGGAACTCGGCGATCGGCTGGTCCGCGCTCTCCAGGATCTCGCGGTCGATGGCGATGCCGACGAGGAGTGAAATCAGCGATTTCGATGCGGATTTGATATTCGTCGCCCGGTCGGTTCGATAACCGCCGAAACCTTCATCGATGAGGGTTTCGCCGCCCTGTGCGATCAGCAGGGTGCGCAGGTTCGAAAACGCGCCCGCCCGCTCGACCGCATCCGGGAACGGGTCGGGCGTTCCCTGCGCAAAGGCCGGCAGCGGATAGGCGGCGCCCGCGAGCGCGGCCGTGATGAGGAAGCGGCGTCGATTCATGGCGTTGAAGATGGGCTTTGCGCACGCCGTGCCAAAGGCTCATCACCGCAAGGTGACGTGTGCCCGATCCGTTTTCTTTTCGTTCACTCTTTGTCTGTCCAATTCATAGCGATTCGGGTAAGGCAAGGGTTAAGCAATTGTTACAGGAGCGCGTCATTCGCATTGTCGGCATCGATCCGGGCCTTCGGCGGACCGGCTGGGGCGTCGTCGAGACGCTCGGTAATTCGCTGCGCTTCGTTGCCAGCGGCACCGTGACGTCCGACAACAAGCTCGACCTCGCTTCGCGTCTTCGCCAGCTCCATGACGGACTGGCGTCCATCATTCATGAGCACCATCCGCACGAGGCGGCCGTCGAGCAAACCTTTGTGAACAAGGACGCGACGGCGACGCTGAAGCTCGGCCAGGCGCGCGGTGTCGCCATGCTGGTGCCGGCGATCGCTGGTCTGCCTGTCGCCGAATATGCGCCGAACGCGGTGAAGAAGGCGGTCATCGGCGTCGGCCATGGCGACAAGAAGCAGATCCATATGATGGTGAGGGTTCTGATGCCGAAGGCGACGTTCGATACCGATGACGCGGCGGATGCCATCGCCATCGCGATCTGCCACAGCCACCATCGGCAGTCGGCGCAGGCGCGCGCGACCCTCGCCGGGCTGTAGATGTTCTTGACTTGTTCTGTTGATGGGCGTAGGTAATACCAATCCGGTATTACCTGTGAGTCTCTTGCATGCGCGTGACGGAGAAAGGCCAGGTCACGATCCCCAAGCCCATCCGCGACAAGCTCGGCATCGGTCCGGGCAGCGAAGTCGATTTCGTGGAGCGCGAGGGCAGCGTCGTAGAACTTGTCCGAAACGACGAGGTGTCGGAAACCGTGGATGAACGTCGTGAACGCCTGGCGCGCTATCTCGAAAGCGTGCGGGGGACGCTTGATCTGGGGGGCAGGACGACGGACGAGTACATGGAATGGATCAGGGGACCGCGTGACGATTTCGACCCTCGTTGATTCCAACGTCATCATCGATCTCTTCGCGCGCAATTCTGTGTCCTGTCATCGCGACTGGTCGATGGAGAGACTTCTCGATGCGGTTGAGCACGGACGCGTCTGTGTGAGTGCCATCGCCTGGACGGAAGTCACGCAACCCTATGAGAGCGAGCGCGAACTGCGCGAACTTCTCAGGCCGTTCGACGTCGTGGAAGAGCCGCTCCCCTTCGCCGCCGCTTACCCTGCCGGCCAGGCGCATCGCCGCTATCGCGAGCGCGGCGGGCGGCGGGAGCGCACGCTGCCGGACTTCCTGATCGGCGCGCATGCGCTGGTCGCCGGCCACCGCCTTCTGACGCGCGACGGCTCGCGCTACCGCGACTATTTTCCCGACCTCGCCATCGTCAGCCCGGAGACCCACCCGTGATCGGCAAATTGAAAGGCACGGTCGACGAGATCGGTGAGGATCACGTCGTCGTCGACGTTCACGGCGTCGGCTACGTCGCCTTCTGCGGCGCGCGCACGCTGTCTGCGCTGGGCGGCGTCGGCGAGGCGGCCATCCTCTTCATCGAGACCTATGTGCGCGAGGACATGATCCGCCTCTACGGCTTCGCCACGGAAGCCGAGCGCGGCTGGTTCCGCCTCCTGCAGAACGTCCAAGGGGTGGGGGCCAAGGTGGCGCTCGCGGTGATCGGCACGCTCTCGACGGACGATCTCGCCAATGCGGTTGCTTTACAGGACAAGGCGATGGTGGCGCGCGCGCCCGGCGTCGGACCGAAGGTCGCCGCGCGCATCGTCGCCGAATTGAAGGACAAGACGCCGGCCTTCTCGGGCGCGGCGGAGATCGAGAGCTTCGGGCTGAAGCGCGAGATCGGGCAGGGCGTGGCATCGGCGCCCATCGCCGATGCCGTGTCCGCGCTGGCCAACCTCGGCTATGCGCGCGACCAGGCGGCGGGCGCGGTCGCCGTCGCGGTGAAGGAGGGCGGAGAGGGCGCATCTTCGGCTACGCTCATCCGCCTCGCCCTGAAGGCGCTGAGCCGATGAGGACGACGCGTGTCGTTGACAGAGTCGCCGTGCCGGGCCACTCCCGCGTCCCATGAGCGAAAGCCGCATCATCACGCCGGAAAAGCATGGGCAGGACATCGACGCCACGCTGCGTCCGCAGCGCCTGGACGATTTTGTCGGCCAGGCGCAGGCGCGTGCCAATCTCAAGGTCTTCATCGAGGCGGCGCGAACGCGCGGCGAGGCGCTGGATCACGTTCTCTTCGTCGGCCCGCCGGGCCTCGGCAAGACGACGCTCGCGCAGATCATGGCGAAGGAGCTGGGGGTCAACTTCCGCTCTACCTCGGGGCCGGTGATCGCCAAGGCCGGCGACCTCGCTGCGCTTCTGACCAATCTGGAGGAGCGCGACGTCCTCTTCATCGACGAGATCCACCGCCTCAACCCGGCCGTCGAGGAGATCCTCTATCCGGCGATGGAGGACTTCCAGCTCGATCTCATCATCGGGGAGGGGCCGGCGGCGCGCTCGGTGAAGATCGACCTGTCGAAGTTCACGCTGGTCGCCGCGACGACGCGCATCGGGCTCCTGACAACGCCGCTGCGTGATCGCTTCGGCATTCCGGTGCGGTTGAATTTCTACACGGTCGAGGAACTGGAACACATTGTCAGGCGCGGCGCGCGGCTGATGGGGCTCGCCATGCGCGAGGACGGCGCGCGCGAGATCGCACGGCGCTCGCGCGGCACGCCCCGCATCGCGGGCCGGCTCCTGCGCCGGGTGCGCGATTTCGCCGATGTCGCCAAGGTCGCCGAGGTCGATCGGCGCATCGCCGACGAGGCTTTGTCGCGGCTGGAGGTCGACAGCCTCGGTCTCGATCAACTGGACCGGCGCTATCTCGACCTCATCGCGCTGAATTTCGGCGGCGGTCCGGTCGGAATCGAGACGATCGCGGCGGCACTGTCCGAGCCGCGCGACGCGATCGAGGACATCGTCGAGCCCTATCTCTTGCAGCAGGGCTTCATCCAGCGCACGCCGCGCGGCCGTCTGATGACGCCGCACGCCTTCAGGCACATCGGCATGGCGGTGCCCGGGGGCTGGCAGGGCAGCCAGTCGAGCCTCTTCGAAGAGGGCGAAGGCTAGGCGCTGCCGAGCCTGATGCGCCGTCGGGGATGAACGAGCGTCGCGTGCAGTTCGCGCTCGCGCTTTTCCAGATGCGCTAGCGAAGGTCCCGACAGGCCGTCGCGCGCCGTCTCCATCATCCGATCGCCCATCGCGCGGAGCGCCGCCAGATGCATCGGATCGTGGGTGCTGCGGGCGATCTTGGCAAGCGTCGCAAGGAAGTGTGCGCCCGCGATCATGTCGGCCGCCGCATATTGCCTGAGATTGCCAAAAGAGTGCTCGAGATAGGCCTCGAAGTCGAGCGGCAGGGCGACGACGCGCAACTGTCCGTCTTCGTCGAGGCGTAGCGGATCGGGCGCATCGCGTCCGGCCAGGTCGGCGAGCGCGGCGCCCAGCCAGTCGATGCAGTTGACCGCCGTGTAAGGATCGTTGACGCCGGGGGAGAGCGCCCGCGCACCGATCTCCACCAGTTCGTCGAAGAGGAACAGGAGGTCGTGCGTCGAAGTGCGCTTGGCGCCGAGCGCCAGGGTCCCGCGCAGCTCTACAGCCAGCTCTTCGCTCACGCGCCCGATGGGAAAGACGTCGAACACGATTCGGTCGGGGTGCAGGAAGGCGCCCGGGCGTACGTTAAGCCGCACCACCACCTCGTGGCGTTTGGCGATCGCCACCAGCGCATCCTCGTCGATGATCTGGATGTAGCCGGTGTCTTGCGCCTCGATCTCGGCCTGGGCCGGTTCCGACGGATCGAGCGACGGTTCCAGCGCGAGCGACGGCGGAAGCTGCCACAGCGCGCGAGCGCGCTCTGCCGGCTCCTGCGGCGGCATGCCGAGACGCTTTGGAAAGCGCTCCGCGATCTTGCCCGTGAGCGATCGGCCGATCCCGGCGACCACATTCGAGACGTGGATATTGGACGGCACGTGGTGGATGAAGAAGATGAGGACGCAGACCGAGGCGATGGCGAGCAACGTGCCGCCGAAGGTGGCGAGGATCGGCACGAAAGGATCGACCTGCACCGGGGCGTCGTCGCCCGATGGCGCGCGCACGGTGCGCAGGACGAGGAGCGCGTAGAGATAGGTGGCCGTGAAGGTGCCCAGCGTGAACTGGTTGCCCCTGTCGTTCATGAAGTTCGTCAGGATGCGCGGGCCGTAATTTCCGGAGGCGTAGACGACGGCGGCGATGGTGATGGAGAATACCGTGCCGGCGACGCCGATCATCGAGGAGGCGACGGCGGAGAGAACCGCGCGCGCACCGTCGGCCTGCGTCACGAAGATAAAGGGCAGGGCGGCTCGGATCTCCGCTTCGAAACGCGCGTCGAGCGAGACGAGGACCAGCGCAGCAAGGGCGGCTGCAAGTGCCATCGCGGCGGGAATGAACCAGTAGCTTGCCCTGATCTCGGCAAGAAAGCTCTGGATCCGTGCGTGCATCTGTAATGCCCCCCGAGCGTGACGCCGAAGGCTGCGATAACGGGTGCGGCACGCCCGCGGCAAGCGCCGACACGCGAAGGGGCAGCGGAAACCGCAGGGAGCCCGCCGTCGCTGATGGCGCCAAGCCTTCGTGACCGCCGCAGTTCCAAAAGCGTGAACGTATCGATCGGGCGGCGCGGCGTCGATCTTCGTGACAGTCGAAGCGCTTTCTCGCGGGTGACAGGGCGCCGACGATCGCCTATGGGCGGGGGATGGAACAAGCCCTCGCAGGCCGCCTCGTCGAAGGCGGCCACAACCTCGACGTGCGCGTCTATTTCGAGGACACCGATTTCTCCGGTGTGGTCTACCACGCGCGTTATCTGCATTTTCTGGAGCGCGGCCGCACGGACTATCTGCGCCTGCACGGCATCGGCCATCGCGAACTGATGGACGGGCGCTTCGGCGAGCCGATGGCGTTCGCCGTGCGGCACATGGACATCGACTTCCTCGCTCCCGCCCGCATCGACGATGTCCTGACCGTCGAGACGCGTACGACGCTTCTGGGCGGCGCGCGCGTCGTTCTCGACCAGCGCATCCTTCTCGGCGAGCGCACGCTGGTGGGCGCGAAGGTCAAGGTCGCGGTGATCTCGCCGGAGGGAAAGCCGCGGCGGATGCCCGCAGCCGTGGCCGAAAGGCTCGGACGCGGGCCATCCCAGGATTGACGGCGGGCGCGAGAAATCCGCGCTAACGCCCTGTTAACCCTAACGCATGATGATGATGCGGTGCCGCGAGGTCACTGGCGACGCCATTCTTTTACCGAAATCAATGGTGAAGGACGGGCGAGGCGGGTGCATGCGGCGCGAGGGCGGTGCGTCGCGCCGTCTTCGGATCTCAACATGCCAACGAAACCGTCCGGGCCCGTCGCACCCGGAGACCATCGACCTTTCGAGGGACCAAACGCATGAACGAAGTCGCGCAGACAGCGCTCGCGGCCCCGGGCCACGACATGTCCCTCCTCGGCCTTTTCTGGCAAGCGGGCTTCATCGTCAAGCTGGTCATGATCGGCCTCGTCGCCGCGTCCGTGTGGACGTGGACGATCATCTTCGACAAGTGGGCGCGCTATGCCGCGTTCCGCCGCCAGCTCAACCAGTTCGAGAACAATTTCTGGTCCGGCCAGTCGCTCGAGGAGCTCTACCACACGCTCAACGACCGCAAGACCAGCGGCATGGGCGCGCTCTTCGTCGCCGCCATGCGCGAATGGAAGAAGAGCTTCGAGAAGGGCGCACGCTCGCCGCTCGGCCTGCAGGCACGCATCGAGAAGGCGATGGACGTCACGCTCGCCCGCGAGATGGACGGGCTCGAATCACGCCTCGGCTTTCTCGCGACCGTCGGCTCGGCCGCGCCCTTCGTCGGCCTCTTCGGCACGGTCGTCGGCATCATGACCTCCTTCCAGGCGATCGCGACCTCCGAGCAGACGAGCCTTGCGGTCGTCGCGCCCGGCATCGCGGAGGCGCTGCTCGCCACGGCCATCGGCCTCGTCGCGGCCATTCCGGCGGTCATCGCCTACAACAAGCTGACCTCGGAAGCCGGCCGCCTCGGCATGCGCCTCGAGGGTTTCGCCGACGAGTTCTCCGCCATCCTCTCGCGGCAGATCGACGAGAAGTCGCAGGCGCGCTGAGCGCAGCCGTCCAACGCAACTCGAAGGGCCATCGGCCGAGGGCTTCAGATCATGGGCATGTCGACGGGCGCCGCGTCCGGTTCGGGAGGAGGGCGCCGCCGCAGGGGCGGGCGCCGCCGCGCGCCGATGAGCGAAATCAACGTCACGCCCTTCGTGGACGTGATGCTCGTGCTTCTCATCGTCTTCATGGTCGCCGCGCCGCTGATGACGGTGGGCGTGCCGCTGGAACTGCCCGAGACGCAGGCGCGCGCGCTCAATTCCGACACGCAGCCGATCACGATTTCCGTCCAGAGCGGCGGCGAGATCTTCATCCAGGACACGCCGGTGGCGGCCGAGGATGTCGTCGCCCAGCTTCAAGCCATCGGCCAGGCCGGCTACGAGGAGCGTATCTTCGTGCGCGGCGACACCGCGACCGACTACGGCACGGTCATGAACGTCATGGCGCGCATCTCCGCCGCGGGCTTCCGCAACATCGGCCTCGTCACCGCTTCGGAAGCGGGAAGCTGATCGCGGCGCGATGAAGGCCTTCACCACCTCGACCATCCTGCACACGCTGCTCCTGACTTGGGGGCTGTGGTCGTTCGGCCAGCCGCGCCCGCTCGACATGACGCAGGGCGAGTCGTTGCCGGTGTCGATCGTGCCGGTGGAGGAATACAGCCAGGCGATGGTCGGCGAGCGCGAGGCCGAGATGACCGACACGCCCGCGCCGGAACCCACCGAGGCCCCCGAGACCTTGCCTATGCCGGCCGAGAATGTCGGCGAGAACGAGGTCGACCTGGCCTCGCCGCCGCGCCCCGAGACGGCCCCGCGCGAGCGCGTGCAGACCGCGACCTCCGAAGCCCCGCCGCCTCCGCCACCCCCTGCGCCCGAACCGGAGCCCGTCGTGGAGCCGGCGCCCGAGCCCGAGCCGGCACCGCCTGAGCCCGAGGTGGCCGAGCCCGCGCCGGCCCCGGCGCCCGAGCCGGAACCCGTCATAGACGAGGCCGCGCCGCAGGTGGCAGAAGCCGAGCCCGAGCCGCAGGAGGCGCCCGCGCCACAGAACGTGCCGCTCCCGCAGGTGCGCCCGGTTCCGCCGGTGCGTGAGGCAGAGCGCCCGGCTGAGACGCCGCCGACGCCGCCGCGCGAACAGCCGGCGCGCGAGCCCGAGCGCGAAACCGCAGAAAGCCAGGCGCAGGAAGAGCCCGAATTCGACGCCGATGAGATCGCTGCGCTCCTGAACCGCGAGAGCTCGGCGGGCGGCGGCGCGCAGCGCTCGCAGGACCAGGCCTCTCTCGGGGCGACGCGTAACACCGGCGAACGTCTCTCCCAGAGCGAGCTGGACGCGCTGCGTGGCCAGATCCAGCGCTGCTGGAGCCCGCCGGCAGGGGTCGCCGAGGCCGGTTCGCTGCGCATCTCCATCCAGATGTCGCTGGACCCGTCCGGCCAGCTCCAGGGTATGCCGCAGATCGTTTCGGGCGGTGGCGGCTCCTCGATCGAGCGCATCGCCGGAGAAGCGGCGGTACGCGCCGTGCGTCGCTGCGCGCCATACAATCTCCCGATTGAGAAGTACGAGACCTGGAGCCAGGTGCAGATCAATTTCGATCCGAGCGAGATGTTCTGAGCGCCTTCGCCGTTCCCCGATGCGCCGCGCCGAGCGCGCCGCCGACACGACAACGCGCAAGGGCGCTCAGCACCACGCCGCCGCATCCCCGCACGAGAAGGGCCAATCCATGAACACCGCCGTCAAGACACTCGCCGCCCTTCTCGCCCTCTCCGCGGCCGGGATCGCCGCCACCGCCATGCCGGCGAAGGCGCAGGTCGAGATCGACATCACCCAGGGCAACATTCAGCCGCTGCCGATCGCGCTGCCGAACTTCCAGTCACAGAACCAGCTCGGCCAGCAGATCGTGGAGGTGGTGCGCGCCAACCTCCAGCGCTCGGGCCTCTTCGCGCCCATCGAGCAGGCGGCCTACATCCAGCGTGACATCGGACCGGACGCGACGCCGCGTTTCCAGGACTGGACGGTCATCAACGCGCAGGCTCTGGTGACCGGCCGCGTGACTCCGGAGGCGGATGGCCGCCTGCGCGTCGAGTTCCGCCTGTGGGACACCTATGCCGGCCAGCAGCTCGACGGGCAGCAGTTCTACGCCAATCCGGACAACTGGCGCCGCATCGCCCACATCATCTCCGACGCGATCTACGAGCGCCTGACGGGCGAAGCAGGCTATTTCGACACGCGCGTCGTCTTCGTCGACGAGACGGGCCCCGCGAGTGCGGTGCGCAAGCGCCTCGCCATCATGGATCAGGACGGCGCGAACGTCCGTTACCTGACCGACGGCAACGATCTCGTGCTGACGCCGCGCTTCTCGCCGAGCCGGCAGGAAATCACCTACATGTCCTTCGGCCAGGGCGAACCGCGCGTCTATCTCCTGCAACTCGAGACCGGCCAGCGCGAGATCGTCGGCAATTTCCCTGGCATGACCTTCTCTCCGCGCTTTTCTCCAGACGGTCAGCGCGTGATCATGAGCCTTCAGCAGGAGGCCACATCGAACATCTACGCGATGGACCTGCGCTCGCGTGCCACCACGCGGCTGACGTCGACCAACGCCATCGATACCTCTCCCTCCTACTCGCCGGACGGCACGCGCATCGTCTTCGAGAGCGACCGCGGCGGGCGCCAGCAGCTCTACACGATGGGCGCGGACGGTTCGAACCAGACCCGCATTTCGTTCGGCGACGGTGCCTACTCGACGCCGGTCTGGTCGCCGCGCGGAGACCTGATCGCCTTCACCAAGCAATCGGGCGGGCAGTTCCAGATCGGCGTCATGCGACCCGATGGTTCGGGCGAACGCATCCTGACCTCGGGCTTCCACAACGAAGGGCCGACCTGGGCGCCGAACGGCCGGGTCCTCATGTTCTTTCGCGACCCGCAGGGGCCGGCGGGGCCGCAGCTTCACTCGATCGACCTGACAGGCCGCAACGAGCAGCGCGTCCCGACGCCGAACTCGGCTTCCGATCCCGCATGGTCGCCTGCGCTCGACTGATCGGAGAAGGCGAGCGGCCCACACGATCGTGACGGCGTCTGCCGCCTTTCGGACTCATTGCCGATTCAATCCGGGCAAAGGATCAAAAGGGGGATGTGATTCGCAACTCGCGGTTTGTCTGGTGACGAGGTGTTAACCTTGTCTCGGTAAACCGGAGATGAGACGAATCCACCGCATTCGAAGGAGCCGGCCATGCGCCGCATCGCATCAGGGGCCCATAGCCGCGTCGCACTTCTGCTGGCAGCCGCGCTGCTCGTCACGGGCTGTGCCAACCGCAATCAGCAGCTGCCCGACAACGCCGCCGGTCTCGGCCTCGGCGGCCCGGGCGGCGTAGGTGGCGCCGGCGGCTCTGCCGCGCCCGGCACCAGCCAGGACTTCACGGTCAATGTCGGCGACCGCATCTTCTTCGACACCGACTCGTCGTCGATCCGCGCCGATGCCCAGCAGACCCTGTCGCGCCAGGCGCAGTGGCTGCAGCAGTATCCGTCCTACGCGATCGTCGTGGAGGGACATGCCGACGAGCGCGGCACCCGCGAGTACAACCTCGCGCTCGGCGCTCGCCGTGCCGCCGCCACGCGGGACTTCCTGGCCGCGCGCGGCGTGCCGGCCAACCGCATGCGCACCATCTCCTACGGCAAGGAACGCCCGGTCGCGGTCTGCGACGACATCTCCTGCTGGTCGCAGAACCGCCGCGCGGTCACGGTGCTCTCCGGCGCCGGCTCCTGAGGCTTTCAAGCAACAGTGTGACCACGACGCGGCCCCCTCACGGGGCCGCTTTCGTTTCTGTGTTCTCGCAAAGGGCCAAGAGCCCCATTTTAGCCGAACTCCCCGTCCTGAAGCTTGCCGAGCACGGATGGATCGCGGCACCTTCTTGCGTGTAGAAGGCGCGCGGATCGCGACAGCGGAGTTCGGCACATGGCACATTTCTCGGCACGTCTCGCCGGCGCGGCGACGGCAGTCTTCCTGATCGGCGCGGCACAGGCCGCAGCCGTCGAGTTTCCTTTCGACCTCGGTCTCGGCGGCGGCAACGATCGCGTGCAAACGCAGCCCGCACCCGCCGCGCAGCCCCCCGTCCTGATGGCGCAGGCCGGCGATGCCGGCGTTCGCCTCTCCCAGATGGAGGAGGAGATCCGTCGCCTGACCGGCCGCGTCGAGGAGATGTCCTTCCTCGTCCTCCAGCTTCAGGAGCAGCTGCGCAACGCGCAGGAGGACAACGAACTGCGCTTCCAGGATCTGGAAGGAGGCTCCGGTGGCGGCGGGCAGACGCCTGAGCGCCGCAGCGAGGCGACCCCGCCGGCCGCCGGCGGCAGCGGCGACGGCGAGTTCGCCCTCGGCCTGCCGCCGCAGGGGACGTCAGCGGGCGTCAACGCAACGTCCGGGCAGGGTGACGACATCGGGACACTGCTTGATCAGGCGAGCCTGGAAGACCTCGGCGGCGCGATCAGCCAGGACGGCGCATCCGGCGGCTCGCAGACCGTCGCCTCGATCAACGCCAACGGCCCGGTCGAACTCTATTCACTCGCCTACAACTACATGCTCGCCGGCGACTATCAGCTCGCCGAGCAGAGCTTCCGCCAGTACGCGGACACATATCCCGATTCCGAGGACGCCTCGGATGCGCGCTACTGGCTCGGCGAGAGCCTTTTCGCGCAGAACAAGTTCCGCGACGCCGCCGAGGTCTTCCTGAATGCGCAGAAGGCGCATCCCGAAAGCACCAAGGCGCCGGAGATGATGCTAAAGCTCGGCATGTCGCTCGCTCGCCTCGACAACGCCGAAACGGCCTGCGTGACCTATGCCGAGGTGGAGCGCCGCTACCCCTCGATGAGCGCGAACGTCAAGCGCAAGCTCGACGAGGAAGAGACGGCCGCGCGCTGCTCCTGATCTTGCCGCGCCCGGCGCGCCGGGCCATCCTCGGCGCATGAGCGAAATCGGCGATGATCCCGTAGGCCCGGACGAGGGGTTCGAGCTCCTGCGGCCATCGCTGACGCTCGGCGGCGACGGTGGTGTCGTCCTCGCAGTCTCGGGCGGTGCCGATTCTCTGCTGCTTCTGGTTCTGGCCGGCGAAAATCGCGCTCGCCTTGGCCGTCCGATCACGGTGGTCACCGTCGATCACGGCCTGCGGATGGAGTCGGGCGCCGAGGCTGAGGCTGTCCGCGAGGCGGCCGCACACTATGGCCTGCCCCACCACACGATGAAATGGCGTGGCCCGCAGGGTTCGGGCAATCTCAGCGCGCAGGCTCGCGAGGGCCGCTATGCGCTGCTGGCCCAAGCGGCACGCGAAGCGAGCGCCGGCGCGGTGATCACCGCCCATCATCAGGACGATCAGATCGAGACTCATCTCCTTGCCGCCGAGCGCGGCGAAGGGAAGGGGCGGCAGGCGGCAATGCGTCGGGCGCGTGCGCTCGCACCTGGCGTGACGCTTCTGCGTCCGTTCCTCGCCCTTGCGCGCACCCGCATCGAGGCGAGCCTTCGCGCGCGCGGCCTCGAATGGGCCGAGGACCCAACCAATCGGGACGCGCGCTATGCCCGCACGCGCATGCGCGCGATTTTGAAAGCGATGCCGCACGCCGAGCGGCAGCGGCATCTGGCGCGGATTGCCGCGCTCGCCGCCGCCCGCGACCAACTTGACAGCGAGGTGGCGGCGTTTCTCGCCCCGGCCATCGTCGACACGGCGGGCATGGTCTCGACAAGCCTTGGAGAGTGGCGCGGCGCATCGCCGGCCGTTCGCGCCGCAGCGCTCTCGCGCATCCTCACCGCCGTTTCGGGCGGCAGTAAGCCTCCTACGGCTTTTCAGGCGCGCCGTCTCGCTGAGCGGATCGGGGAGGGGGGGACCTTCGTGGCGACGCTTGCTGGTTGCCGGCTGGAGGTGAGGCCCGATCGTCTTTGCGCCGCGCGCGAATTCGGGCGGACAGGGCCACGCGAACTTGTGATCGAAGGTGGGGCCGCCGTTCTCTTCGACGGCCGATTCGAGATCGGCGTGCCGCAGGAGTGGACGGGCGCTCGCGTCGTGTCGCTCGGTGCCCTCGGCTTTGGAAACCGCGTGAACGCGACCCTGCCGGTCATCGTCTCATCCGGTAGGGAGCCGCTCGCCGCGCATCCTCAGGCGCTGGCAAGGCTCGGCGCGAAGGCCTGCCCGCTCGATATTCGCGAGCAGGTCACGTGGCGATTACGCCGCGATCTGCCAGCCGGGCCGTATCGTCTTCTTGACCAAAATGCCGCAAAAGCGCCCCGACCCGTTGGCAACGAATTGACGGCTGACTATCTTCGCTGGGACTAGGAGCGACGAGCTCGACGTTTGCTCACCGAGGCATACGGTTCGGGCGCCATTCCAGGACGTATAATGAACCAGAATTTCCGGAATTTCGCTCTATGGGCGATCATCGCGCTCCTTCTGATCGCACTGTTCCAAATGTTCTCGAATGGCGGCCAGCAGGCCGGCGCCCGGGAAATTCCCTATTCGCAGTTCCTGACGGACGTGGACAACAGCCGCGTGCGATCCGTGACCATCCAGGGCCAGCGGATTTCCGGCAACTACACGGACCAGTCGACCGGCTTCCAGACCTACGCGCCTGAGGATCCGGGCCTCGTCCAGCGTCTCGAGGGCGCCAACGTCCAGATCAACGCGGCTCCGCCGTCGGACAATTCCAATCCGTTCTGGTCGATGCTCCTGTCCTTCGGCCCGATCCTCCTCATCCTTGGCGTCTGGATCTTTTTGATGCGCCAGATGCAGGGCGGCGCCGGCGGCAAGGCGATGGGCTTCGGCAAGTCGAAGGCCAAGCTCCTGACCGAGGCCCACGGCCGCGTGACCTTCGCGGACGTCGCGGGCGTCGACGAAGCCAAGCAGGATCTTGAAGAGATCGTCGAATTCCTGCGCGAGCCGCAGAAGTTCCAGCGCCTCGGCGGCAAGATTCCGCGCGGCGTCCTTCTCGTCGGCCCTCCGGGCACCGGTAAGACGCTGACCGCGCGTGCCGTCGCAGGTGAAGCCAACGTGCCCTTCTTCACCATTTCCGGCTCCGACTTCGTGGAGATGTTCGTCGGCGTCGGCGCATCCCGCGTGCGCGACATGTTCGAGCAGGCCAAGAAGAACGCGCCCTGCATCATCTTCATCGACGAGATCGACGCGGTCGGTCGCCATCGCGGCGCAGGCCTCGGCGGCGGCAACGACGAGCGCGAGCAGACGCTGAACCAGCTCCTCGTCGAGATGGACGGCTTCGAGGCGAACGAGGGCATCATCCTCATCGCCGCGACGAACCGTCCGGACGTCCTCGATCCGGCGCTCCTGCGTCCGGGCCGCTTCGATCGCCAGGTCATGGTGCCGAACCCGGATGTCGGCGGGCGCGAGAAGATCCTGAAGGTGCATGTGCGCAACGTGCCGCTCGCTCCGAACGTGGACCTGCGCACGATAGCGCGGGGCACGCCGGGCTTCTCGGGCGCCGATCTCGCCAACCTCGTCAACGAGGCGGCGCTGATGGCCGCACGCCGCTCCAAGCGCCTCGTCACCATGCTCGAATTCGAGGATGCCAAGGACAAGGTCATGATGGGCGCCGAGCGCCGTTCGATGGCCATGACCGAGGACGAGAAGAAGCTGACCGCCTATCACGAGGCTGGCCACGCGCTCGTCGGTATCTACGAGCCCTACAACGACCCGCTCCACAAGGTGACGATCATCCCGCGCGGCCGTGCGCTGGGCGTGACGATGAACCTGCCCGAGCGCGACCGCTACGGTATGCGCAAGAACGAGATGGAGGCGCGTCTCGCCATGATCTTCGGCGGCCGTGCGGCTGAAGAGATCATCTACGGTCTCGACAACGTGACGACCGGTGCGTCGAACGACATCCAGCAGGCCACCAACATGGCGCGCGCGATGGTCATGGAATACGGCATGAGCGACAAGCTCGGCCGCCTGCGCTACCGTCAGAACCAGGAGGAGGTCTTCCTTGGTCATTCGGTCTCGCAGCAGCAGAACATGTCCGAGGACACTGCCCGCCTGATCGACTCGGAGGTGCGTGGCATCATCGAGGTCGCCGAAAACAAGGCGCGCAAGATCCTTAACGAGCATATCGAGGACCTGCACACGCTCGCCAACGGCCTTCTCGAATACGAGACGTTGTCCGGCGACGAGGTGCGCGATCTCCTCGCCGGCAAGTCGCTGGCTCGCGACATGGGCGACGACACGCCGCCCTCGCGCGGATCCGCCGTACCCAAGGCGGGTTCGGCCAAGCACCCGTCCGGCAAGACGGACGAGGGCGGGCTGGAGCCGCAGCCGACGACCTGAGCGCATTCGCGCCGACGCCGATGAGAGGAATGGGGTGGCCCGGCGGCCGCCCCTTTTTTCATGTCAGGGGCGACATTCTTTTTTACTTTCAGTGCCAAACTGCTTCGTCTACGTCCATCGCTCGAACGACGGCAGGGATTTACGATGTCGAGAAGCTATTTCGGAACGGACGGTATCCGAGGCAGGGCGAACCGCCATCCGATGACGCCCGAGGTCGCGATGAAGGTCGGCATGGCCGCCGGTCTGGCTTTCCGGCGTGGCAGCTACCGGCACCGCGTCGTGATCGGCAAGGACACGCGCCTGTCCGGCTATATGTTCGAGAACGCGCTCGTCGCGGGCCTCACTTCGGCCGGCGTCGATGTCTTCCTGCTCGGCCCGATCCCCACCCCGGCGGTGGCGATGCTGACCCGCTCCATGCGCGCCGATCTCGGCATCATGATCTCGGCGTCTCACAACCCCTTTGACGACAACGGCATCAAGCTCTTCGGTCCGGACGGCTATAAGCTTTCTGACGAGGTCGAACTCGAAATCGAGAAGCTGATTGAGGAGGACTTGTCCGGCCGTATGCCCGACGGCTCGCAGCTCGGCCGCGCCAAGCGCGTCGACGGGGTCCACGATCGCTATATCGAGTTCGCCAAGCGCACGCTGCCCCGCGAATTTACGCTTGAGGGCCTGCGCATCGCAATCGACTGCGCCAACGGCGCTGCCTATCGCGTAGCGCCCGAGGTCTTGTGGGAACTCGGCGCCGAGATCGTGAAAATCGGCGTGGAGCCGAACGGCACCAACATCAACCTCAATTGCGGCTCGACCAGCCCGGCGGCGCTCCAGCAGAAGGTGCGCGAGGTGCGCGCCGACATCGGCATAGCGCTCGACGGTGACGCCGACCGCGTCCTCATCGTCGACGAGAAGGGCGAGATCGTCGACGGCGACCAGCTGATGGCGGTCGTCGCCGAGGCCTGGGCAGCGGATGGGCGCCTCACGGCGGGCGGCGTCGTCGCCACCGTCATGTCGAATCTCGGCCTTGAGCGGTTCCTTGCGGGGCAGGGCATCCAGCTCGCCCGCACCAAGGTGGGCGACCGTTATGTCGTCGAGCACATGCGCGAGCATGGGTACAATGTCGGCGGCGAGCAATCCGGCCACATCGTCCTCTCGGACTTCGGCACGACGGGCGACGGGCTAGTGGCCGCGTTGCAGGTGCTGTCGGTGGTGCGCAAGGCCGGCGGGTCGGTGTCCGAGGTCTGCCGCCGCTTCGAGCCGGTGCCGCAGGTCCTGAAGAACGTGCGTTTTGCAGGCGGTGAGCCACTGGAGCGCGACAGCGTGCGCAGCGCGATCGACAACGGCCGCGTTCGCCTCGGCAACAGCGGCCGGCTCGTCATCCGCCCGTCCGGCACCGAGCCTCTGATCCGCGTGATGGCCGAAGGGGACGATCCGGCGCTGGTCGCAGGAGTGGTCGACGATATCGTGGGCGCGTTGCACCAGTCGGCCGCGTGAGAGGCACGCGCAGGGTGAATCATTCCCTACCGTAAACGCTCTGTTAATAGTTAATCTTTAGATTTTCCGTTGTTGCGGACGTCGAGCCGCGCCCATTGCTGGCAACTTCGGAGAATAGACATGAACCGGCTCTTCGTGCTCGCCCTGATGGGTGCGAGCGCTCTCGCCCCGCAGGCAGCCTCGGCCGCGGACATCTTCGTTCCGCCGCCGGTCGAGTACGTCGAGGAGGTCAAGCCGAACTACAGCGGCTGGTACATCCGCGGTGACGTCGGCTACCAGTTCGAGTCCGAGACCGATGGTCATTGGGCCTTCTACAACATCTTCCCGGGCGTCGAGGGCATCGACGACTACTATCGCTACGACAAGCTGACGCTGGAAGACGGGGCGACCTTCGGCCTTGGCGCCGGCTACCGCTTCAACGAGATCTTCCGCGCCGACGCGACGGTGGACTTCTTCCGCGCCGACGTTTCGGGCCGCACCAATTGCCCGCTGATGATCCGCACCGACCCGGCGCACAACATCGGCCCCTTCGGCGAGTGCTACTATGAGGACTCCACCGAGGCCGACGTCTGGACGATCATGGCGAACGCCTATGTCGACCTGCCGCAGTTCGGTCTCATCACCCCGTATATCGGCGCCGGCATCGGCACGGCCTATGTCAGCTACGACACGAACAACGCGCAGGAAGTCTGCCCGCCCTGCGACCCGTCCTATGTCCGCTACTCGGGCACCAACGAAGGCGCCGACGACTGGCGTTTCGCCTCCTCGCTGATGGCGGGCGCGAGCATCGACCTGACGCAGCAGCTCGCCCTCGACATCGGCTATCGCTTCACCAAGATCTGGGAAGGCGACGCTTGGGGCTACGACGCGCAGGACACGGAGTTCGGGGCGACGGGCATCCAGACGAAGGACAACGGCTTCGACGTCCACGCGGTCCGCGCGGGCCTTCGCTACAGCTTCTTCTGAGCCGAACGGGCTCTTCACCGGAATCTGGAAAGGCCGTCGCGGGCAAGACCGCGGCGGCCTTCTCGCATCCGCCGGCGGCTTGCTTTGCTAAGGCTGACGCAAGGTTAAGAAACAGGGTTAACGAGGCGTCAATCATTTGGCCTCAAGAAGAGCGTGACGCACCGGCGCCGCCGGGGCACACGATCCCGGAGCCGAGGCGATGACCATCCGCAGCACTATCCTGGCGACACTCGCCGCATCCTTGGCCCTCGGCGCGTCCGTTGCGGCCGCCGCGGATTACGGCCCGGTCTATGCCGGCATGCTAAGCCCGGCGCCGGAGATCGTGCCTGTCGAGGTCGGCACGGGCTGGTATCTGCGCGGCGACGTCGAATATGGCTTCGACAGCGACTACGATGGTTCGGCGAGCTACAGCATCTTCGGCACCGATTTCGGCCCGGCCTACACCGATTTCGGGCTCGATGAGGGGTTCGGTGGCGGTCTCGGTGTCGGCTACCAGCTCACCGACTATCTGCGCGGCGACCTGACGGCGCGCTACTCCAAGTTCGATGTCGGTGCGGCTTCGGATTTCGAGTGCTTCGGCGCCGGCCCGTGCAGCTTTGGCGCCTCGGCGGAGGCGCGCAGCTGGGACCTGATGGCCAACGCCTATGTCGATCTCGGCACGTTCGCAGGCTTCACGCCCTATGTCGGTGGCGGTCTCGGTGCGGTGAACGTCTCTTACGAGGACGTTTCGACGGTCGGTTGCGAGGGTGATCCAGCCTTCTGCACCACCACCAGTTTCGACGGCGATGACAGCTGGCGTTTCGCCTACGCGCTGATGGCAGGGGTCGGCTACAACCTGAACCGCAGCCTGACGCTCGACATCGGCTATCGCTACCTCAACATCGATGGCGGAGACGTCGCCTCGTTCACCTCGTCCGACCCGATCGATCCCTCGATCTTTGCCGAGGACGACGGATACGACCGCCACATCATCACCGCTGGCCTTCGCTACAAGCTCTGGTAGGCTCAGTACGCTATCCTATACGATTGAGGCCGGCGGATGCACCGCCGGCCTCTTTTACGTTCCAGGAGGGCGAATTACTCGTAGATCTCGATGATCTCGCGCGTCGAGGGCCGCACCAGCACGCGCTGGTTGTTCACCACCGTGTAGGCATAGTCCGGCTCTTCCGGGATATCGTAGTACTCGACTGTGTCCGGCAAGATCTCGCCGCGCACGAGACGTCCTTCGAGCGTCACGGAAGGCTGTGCCTGCTCGACCACGTAGGTCCGAACCGTGCCGGGGATTTCGACCACCGGTGCAGCGGTCGTTTCCTCGACCACTGTCGTGGTCGTGGTCGTGGTGGTCTGGGCGAAAGTCGGCGCAGCCAAGGCGATGGCGGCGGTCGAAGCGGCCAGAAGAGCGGTGCGCATGGAAAGCTCCATTTGCTGTTTCATTTGGCTGATGAACGCCCTAGCCGTGGCTTTAGTTGCTGCTGCGTTCGTTGAGGGCGGGCCGCAGTTGCCGCCTCAGCGGCTGTCGCGCTTGCCCTGTGCGTCGCGCACGAACTGTGAAACCCGCCCGGCCTCCATCGAGCTGCCGATCTCCTTCGTCTTCTCGTTCGGTGCCGGTTCCATGCCCCTGTTCGCGGTGCGTCCGGACGAGGGACGCTTGGGGGATGGCGCCGCGCGCTTGAGCTTCAGCGCACGACGGGCGCTCGACTGAAGCTCGCTCTTCTCCTCCGCCTTGCGCCGGCGCGTGCGCTCCTTGTTGGCACGCTGCACGGCTTCCGCAAGGAGGCCGGACTTCTGCCGCAGGCCGCTGGACTCGCTCTGCTCGATCCCGCTTCCGCTGCGGCGCGCCGCACCCCGGCGTCGGGTAGACAGGTCACGTGCCCGATCCCGCCTCTCGCGGAGCCGGGAGATCAGCTGGTTCAGATCGCCATCGCCGAGATCCTGCAGATGAGGGCGGTGGGTCTTCTCCACCATCTCGAATTCATCCTTGTCGAGAATCCGCTGCTCGTCCTTCCTGCGGGTGGCCATGATGTCTCCTTTCGTCTGCAATTCACGAAAAACCAATGGCTTGCCGCCGCTGAGGTTCCGTCATTCAGAGTTCACTTGACGCCATGCCCCGACAGGCATAGAGCCGCCAGTGGGACACCTCTCCCCAACGAGAGGCAACTATCTGTAAGGATAGCTATCAGATGGCGAACATCACCCAGCCGGCATTGCGTCCGGCCGACCCCCGTTTTTCTTCCGGCCCTTGTGCCAAGCGTCCCGGCTGGACGCTGGATGCGCTCTCCGACGCCCCGCTCGGGCGCTCGCATCGCGCCAAGGTCGGTAAATCCAAACTCCTTCAGGCGATCGAGGAAACGCGCGAGGTTCTGCGCGTTCCGGCCGATTACCGCATCGGCATCGTGCCGGCCTCCGACACGGGCGCTGTGGAGATGGCCATGTGGTCGCTTCTCGGTGCGCGCGGCGTCGACATGCTGGCGTGGGAAAGCTTCGGCGCCGGTTGGGTGACGGATGCCGTCAAGCAGCTTGGGCTGAAGGATGCGCGCGTTCTCGAAGCCGGTTACGGCGAGATCGTCGACCTCGCGGACGTCAATTTCGACAACGACGTCGTCTTCACCTGGAACGGCACCACCTCCGGCGTGCGCGTTCCGAACGGCGACGCGATCCCTGCAAACCGTCAGGGTCTCACGATCTGCGACGCGACCTCGGCCGCCTTCGCGCAGGACCTGCCCTTCGACAAGCTCGATGTCGTGACCTTCTCCTGGCAGAAGGTGCTGGGCGGCGAGGCCGCGCACGGCATGATCATCCTCTCGCCCCGCGCGGTCGAGCGGCTGGAAAGCTACAAGCCGGCCTGGCCGCTGCCGAAGATCTTCCGCATGACCAAGGGCGGCAAGCTGATCGAGGGCATCTTCAAGGGCGAGACGATCAACACGCCTTCGATGCTCTGCGTCGAGGACTATCTCGACGCGCTGCAATGGGCGAAGTCCATCGGCGGGCTCGACGGCCTGAAGAAGCGCGCGGACGACAATCTGGCCGTGATCGAGCGCTTCGTCGCCGAGAACGACTGGATCGGTTTCCTTGCGAAGACCGAAGAGACGCGCTCCAACACCTCGGTCTGCCTCACCTTCACAGATCCCGCGATCACCGCGCTTTCGGCCGACGACCAGGCCGCCTTCGCAAAGGGCGTCTCCTCGGCGCTGGAGAAGGAAGGCGTCGCGCTCGATATCGGTGCGTATCGCGACGCGCCTCCGGGTCTGCGCATCTGGGCCGGCGCGACGGTGGAGAAGGGCGATCTCGAAGCCCTGATGCCGTGGCTCGCCTATGCCTACGAGGTCCAGAAGGGCACGCTGGCCAAGGCCGCCTGAGGCTCGCGCCCCGCAAGCGTCGTCCCGGCCTCGTGCCGGGATCCGTTCCAGATCATCGATTCAGCGTTGGCGCCACCGAACCGCGCCGAACCGCTCCTTTCAGGGCTGAAGCTCCGCTCGCCCCAACCACAGGACAATCCGAATGGCACCCCGCGTTCTCGTTTCCGACAAGCTTTCCCCCACCGCCGTCCAGATCTTCAAGGATCGCGGCGTCGAGGTCGACTATCTGCCGGACCTCGGCAAGGACAAGGACAAGCTTCTCGAGGTCATCGGCCAGTATGACGGCCTCGCGATCCGCTCCGCCACCAAGGTCACCGAGAAGCTGATCGAGGCCGCGACCAAGCTCAAGGTCGTCGGCCGCGCCGGCATCGGCGTCGACAATGTCGACATCCCGGCCGCTTCGCGGAAGGGCATCATCGTGATGAACACGCCTTTCGGCAACTCGATCACCACCGCCGAGCATGCCATCGCGCTGATGTTCGCCACCGCGCGCCAGCTTCCCGCCGCCGACGCTTCCACGCAGGCCGGCAAGTGGGAGAAGAATCGTTTCATGGGCGTCGAGATCACCGGCAAGACGCTGGGCGTGATCGGCTGCGGCAATATCGGCTCGATCGTCGCCTCGCGGGGCGTCGGCCTGAAGATGAAGGTCATCGGCTTCGACCCGTTCCTCTCGCCGGAACGTGCGAAGGAACTCGGCATCGAGAAGGTCGAGCTCGCCGATCTGTTCAAGCGCGCCGACTTCATCACCCTGCACGTGCCGATGACGGACAAGACCCGCAACATCATCGATGCGGCGGCGATCGCGACGATGAAGGACGGCGTGCGCATCATCAACTGCGCACGCGGCGGGCTGATCGTCGAGAAGGACCTCGCCGAGGCGATCAAGTCGGGCAAGGTCGCGGGCGCCGGCGTCGACGTCTTCGAGACCGAGCCGGCGACGGATTCGCCGCTCTTCGGCCTGGAGAACGTCGTGTGCACGCCGCATCTGGGCGCCTCGACCTCCGAGGCGCAGGAGAACGTCGCGCTGCAGGTTGCCGAGCAGATGTCGGACTATTTGATCCAGGGCGCGGTGACGAACGCCATCAACATGCCCTCGATCTCGGCCGAGGAAGCGCCGATCCTGACGCCCTACGTCAAGCTCGCCGAAGTGCTGGGCGGCTTCGCCGGCCAGGTGACCGAGGATTCGATCACCGCCGTCGAGATCCTGTTCGACGGCCAGCCGGCGGGCATGAACACCCGCGCCTTGACGGCGGCGGCCCTCGCCGGGCTTCTCAAGCCGCAGATGCAGAGCGTCAACATGGTCTCGGCGCCGCTGATGGCCAAGGAGCGCGGCATCCAGGTTTCCGAGGTGCGGCGCGACAAGACCGGCATCTTCGACGGCTACATCAAGGTGACGATCAAGACCCCGACGATGGAGCGTTCGATCGCCGGGACCTGCTTCTCCGACGGCAAGCCGCGCTTCATCCAGATCAAGGGCATCAACATGGAGGCCGATGTCGGCCGCCACATGCTCTACACGACCAACAAGGACGTGCCGGGTGTCATCGGCCAGCTCGGCACCACCTTCGGCAAGGCGGGCATCAACATCGCCAACTTCCATCTCGGCCGCGACGAGGAAGGCGGCAATGCGATCGCGCTTCTCTATCTTGATGCGCCGCTGACGCCGGCCTTCATCCAGGAGATCGAAGGCCTCAACGCCATCGGTCAGGCCAAGCTCCTTGAGTTCGAGATCTGATCGCGGCTGCGATGATGCGAAAACGAAAAGGGCGCCCCGAGGGCGCCCTTTTTCATGCGCCGCTGCCGGTGCCCAGCCGCGCGCGCTCCGCTATCGTAATGCCGCAGATCACGAGCGCCAGCGCCACGAAGTGATAGGGCAGGAGCGGTTCGGCAAGGACGAGGACCGCGAGCCCCGCGCCGAAGATCGGCACGAAGTTGATGAAGAGGTTGGCGCGGCTTGCCCCGATCATCTCCACGCCGCGGATGTAGAGGACCTGACCGACGAGCGAGGGGAAGATGGCGGTGAAGAGCGCGACCGCCCAGCCCCGCGCGTCCGGAGCGATGTAGCCGCCGGTTTCGATCTCCCAGATCAGCATCGGCACCGAGGCGACGAGAGCGCCCACGCACAGGACGAGGATCATCGTCAGCCAGTGCAGCTTCGGCCGGAAGCCGAGCGCCACCGTGTAGCCCGCGTAGAGGACGACGGCGACGACCATCAGCGCGTCGCCCCGGTTGAGGTCGAGCGAGAGGAGCGTTGAGAGGTCGCCGCGCGCGGCGGCGATCGCCACGCCGAGCGCGGTGATCGAAAAGCCGATGAGCTGTGCGCGCCGCACGCGCTGGCCGAACAGGAAGAACATTCCGATGAAGACGACGAGCGGCATAGCCGACTGCACGATCGTCGCCTGCACGGCGCTGGTGTAAAGGAGCGCCGTGTAGAAAAGCCCGTTGAACAGGGCCATGCCGAAGACGCCCAGCGCGAACAGAAAGAGGACGTTGGCCCGCACCACGGGCCAGTCACGGCGCAGCGGGGCCCATGCGAAGGGCAGAACGATCGCGATGGCGATGGCCCAGCGCACGAGAGTGAGCATCATCGGCGACACGTGGCCGACGGCGAGCTTCCCTGCGACCGCGTTCGCGCCCCAGCATGCGGCGGTCAGGCACAGAAGCAGATAGGGATGCGTCCAAAACCGGTTCATAGAGCCCCCATAAGCCGGCCTGACGGTTTACGGCAAGTTCGCCAAAAAGCTTCGGGGCGGGCCTCGCATCGCGGGCAGGCTTTGTCTATGGTCCGGCCGTTTTGCGAAGGGGGCGCCACAGGGTGGCGCCTGGTCGGGCGTGTGCCCGCAAGGAGTTGAAATGGCAAACGTTGTGGTCGTCGGCTCCCAGTGGGGAGACGAAGGGAAGGGCAAGATCGTCGACTGGCTGTCGGAGCGGGCAGACGTGGTCGTGCGCTTCCAGGGCGGCCACAATGCCGGTCACACGCTTGTCGTGGACGGCGTCTCCTACAAGCTTTCGCTTCTGCCCTCCGGCGTCGTGCGCCAGGGCAAGCTCTCGGTGATCGGCAACGGCGTGGTCTTCGATCCTCACGCCTTCGTCGCCGAAAAGGTCCGGCTGGAAGGGCAGGGGGTCTCAATTTCCCCGCAGACGCTGCGCATCGCCGACAACACGGCGCTGATTCTCTCCCTGCATCGTGAGCTCGACGCCATCCGCGAGAGCGCGGCCGCCGGAACCAAGATCGGCACCACGCGACGCGGCATCGGCCCGGCCTACGAGGACAAGGTGGGCCGGCGCGCCATCCGCGCGATGGACCTTGCCGAGCCCGACACGCTGCGCGAGCGCGTGGAGCGGCTTCTCGCGCACCACAACCCGCTGCGTCGCGGACTTGGTGAGCCGGAGATTGCCGTCGAGACGATTCTCGACGAGCTCGTCTCGGTCGCCGACGAGATCACCCCCTATCTCGATCGCGTCTGGCGCCTTCTGGACGAGCGCCGCCGTGCGGGAGACCGCATCCTCTTCGAGGGTGCGCAGGGTACGCTTCTCGATATCGATCACGGCACCTATCCGTTCGTCACCTCATCCAACACCGTTGCGGGCCAGGCGGCGGCGGGCTCGGGTCTCGGCCCATCCGCGGCCGGCTTCGTCCTCGGCATCACCAAGGCGTACACAACGCGCGTCGGCGAGGGGCCTTTCCCGTCGGAGCAGGACAACGAGATCGGCCAGTTCCTCGGCGAGAAGGGGCACGAGTTCGGGACGGTGACCGGGCGCAAGCGCCGCTGCGGCTGGTTCGACGCCGTGCTCGTGCGCCAGGCGGTGGCGATCAACGGCATTCACGGCCTCGCGCTGACCAAGCTCGATGTCCTCGACGGGCTCGACGAGCTCTGCATCGCCGTCGCCTACGAACTGGATGGCGAGCGCATCGACTATTTCCCCGCGAGCCCCGCGGCGCAGAAGCGCATCAAACCGATCTACGAGAAGCTCGAGGGCTGGAAAGACACGACGGCGGGTGCCCGCCGCTGGAGCGAGTTGCCCGCGCAGGCCGTAAAATACGTGCGCCATATCGAGGAACTTGTCGGCGCGCCCGTGACGCTCCTGTCCACTTCGCCCGAGCGTGACGATACGATACTTGTTCGCGACCCGTTTGAAGATTAGGATTCAGACAGTTGGGGCAAATCTCGTCTTCAGTGAGCAGAGCATGACATGGCCGATCTGAGCGCCGTTCTACGCAAGACGATCGACGCACTTCCCTCGGCGACCCCCCAGCTCCGCGCGAAGGTCTACGAGAAGGCACGCGCCGCGATCCAGAGACAGATCGCGGCAGCAGATCCGCCTCTGTCCGACGAACTGATCGAGGCGCGCCAGAACGCGCTCGAAGATGCGATCGCGCGCACCGAAGCACATTATTCGGGCGGCGCGCCGGCGGCGGAAGCGCCGGCCGCTACCCCGCCGCAGCCGAGCGCTTCAGCCTCCCAGCCGCGGGTTTCGCAGCCCGTGCCGCCGCCCCCGCGTGCATCGGAGCCAACGTCTGCCGCTCCGGCGCGTCAGGATGGACCGCGTGACGACCGGGCGCCGACGCCGCCTGTCGTGCCGCCACCGGTCTCCACGCATTCGGCCGAAGATCGCACACACCCCGGTGAGCGCGCCGAGGCGCCGTCGCTCCGGCCGGCCGCCCGAGACACGCGTCCCGTCCCGCCCGTTGCGGAGCCGGAAGAGAATCGCATCGGCGAGATCGGCCCCGTCACCCACCAGGCCGAGCCGGTCGCCGCCCGCACCCCCGCGCCGGTCGCGGGGGACGTCGGCGACCACGAAGCGCATGCGGACCAGATCCCGAAGGCGGACATGGCCGCGCCGAACTATGCGCGCTCGCGCTCGCGCCGTCGTTCGTCCGCGCCGCTCTACACCGGCATCGCCGCCCTTCTCTTCATCGGCGCGCTCGGCGCCGTCGGCTATTTCTACGGCGAGGAGATTTCGCAGGCGCTGACCGGCACCGAGGTTGCGGCTGTCGATCCTTCCACCTCAGGGACCGAGCCCGAAGCCGAGGCCCCTGGCGCGCCCGCCGCGCCTGAAACCGCGAGCACGCCGCCCGCGCCCGATCCAAGTCAGCGCGAGTACACCCAGCGTCTCCTCGCCGACGGCTCCGAGGTGGACGAGGGGCCGGCACCCGGCGCGCCGAACGCCTTCGACGAGGGGACAGACGTGTCTGCGGCGTCACCGGTGCTTGCGCCCGGGATCACCCAACCTGGCGCCGAGCAATCGGCCGCTGCGACGCCCGCGCCAGAGGCACCCGCCGGCGACCAGAGCGCGCTGCCCGTCGGCCAGCGAGCCGTCTTCTACGAGGAACGCTCGGGCGACCGCGATGGGGCGCAGCATGGCGGTAACGTCGTCTGGAGCCTCGTCAACGAACCGCCGACGGCCGGTCAGCCGCCCGAGCCGGCGATCCGCGCCGTCGCCGACGTGACGGATTCCAATCTGACGATGACGATGACGATCCGCCGCAACGCGGACGAGACGCTGCCGGCGAGCCATGTGATCGAGATCCTGTTCAACACGCCCCAGAACTTCCCCGGGGGGCAGATCGACAACGTCCAGAGGCTGGCCCTGAAGCCGACCGAGCAGGCGCGCGGCGAGCCGCTGATCGGTGTCGCCGGCAAGATCTCGGACGGCTTCTTCATCATCGCGCTGAACGATCTACAGCAGGCCGTGGACAACAACACGGCGTTGATGCGCGACGAGCAGTGGATCGACATTCCGATGGCCTATTCGTCGGGCCAGCGTGCGCTGATGTCTTTGGAGAAGGGCACGCCGGGCGAGCGCGTCTTCAACGAGGCGCTGGACGCCTGGGCCTCGCGGAGCTGACAGGATTCGTCAGAATGAGAAAAGGCCGGGGCGCTCGAGCGCCCCGGCCTTTTTCATGTCACGCGATCGGCGAGGTGATCAGGCGCCGGCCTCTTCGACCACGCGCAACTGTCGGCGTGCGGCTTCCGCCGTATCCTGGACCGCCTTCTGGACCTTCTCGAACGCACGCACCTCGATCTGGCGCACGCGCTCGCGGCTGATGTCGAACTCGCCCGAAAGCGCTTCCAGCGTCAGCGGGTCTTCGGACAGGCGCCTGGCCTCGAAGATGCGGCGCTCGCGATCGTTCAGGACATTCATGGCGCCACGCAGCATCCCGCGGCGCTGATCCAGCTCGTCCTCACGCGCGAGAACCTCTTCCTGGCTCTCCGACTGATCCACCAGCCAGTCCTGCCACTCGCCGGATTCGCCTTCGCCCGCGCGGATCGGCGCGTTGAGCGAGGCATCGCCCGAAAGGCGACGGTTCATGGACACGACTTCCTCGTCGCTGACGCCGAGCTGCGTGGCGATCGTCTTCACCTGATCCGGCCGCAGGTCGCCCTCATCGAGAGCCTGAATGCGGCTCTTCATTTTGCGCAGGTTGAAGAACAGGCGCTTCTGGTTCGCCGTGGTGCCCATCTTGACGAGGCTCCACGACCGCAGGATGTATTCCTGGATCGAGGCCTTGATCCACCACATGGCGTAGGTCGCCAGGCGGAAGCCCCGCTCGGCGTCGAAGCGCTTGACGGCCTGCATCAGGCCGACATTGCCTTCGGATACGACTTCACCGATCGGCAGCCCGTAGCCGCGATAGCCCATGGCGATCTTGGCCACGAGCCGCAGATGGCTGGTGACGAGCTTATGTGCCGCTGCCCGGTCGTCATGCTCGGCGTAACGCTTCGCCAGCATGTATTCTTCCTGGGGCTCCAGCATCGGAAAACGGCGGATTTCCTCGAGATAGCGGCTGAGGCCGCCCTCTCCGGACGCGATGCTGGGAAGATTGGCTTGAGCCATCGAGATGCCCTCCATGTCGAGAACGGCCGCTCCGTCGAGCCGACCGTATCTGGGCCCCGCAACACGCCTGAGCCCTGATGTCATATGGGAACGCGTCACATCAATTGCACGCTCCGCTCGTATCGAACGGACCGTTCATACTCGTCGCGATTTCAACGGTTTGACCCGACCTCGCGCGGTTGTGACGAAAGTTTAATGCTGCAACGCGGCCAAAAGTTCCGCCATGTCCGCCGGTAGCGGCGTTTCGAAAACCATGCGCTCGCCGCTCGCGGGATGCATGAAGCCGAGGCGGGCCGCGTGCAACGCCTGCCGCCCGAGCGCCATAAGGCGTTTGGCCGCATCCTCGCCGAGCTTCGCGCTCTTGCTGCGATAACCCGCGCCGTAGACCTCGTCGCCCATCAGAGGATGGCCGATATGGGCCATATGGACGCGGATCTGGTGCGTACGGCCGGTCTCGAGCCGGCATCGCACGAGGGAGGCGAGGGGAGCGGGGCGGCCGAGCCGCTCGACCACTTCGTAGGCCGTTCGCGCATGGCGCGCGTCGGGCCTGCCCTCCGGCACCACGGCGCGCTTGGTGCGGTCGGCGTTGGAGCGTCCGAGAGCGGCGTCGATCACGCCGGCCGGGCGCGCGGGAACGCCCCAGACGAGGGCGAGGTAGGCGCGCTCCATGCGCCCGTCCTTGCCGTGGGCGGCGAACTGGTCGGCAAGGGCGCGGTGGGCGGCGTCGGTCTTGGCCACCACCATCACCCCGCTCGTGTCGCGGTCGAGGCGGTGGACGATGCCGGGCCTCTTCACGCCGCCGATGCCCGATAGCGTGTCGCCGCAATGGTGGATGAGCGCATTGACGAGGGTGCCCGTCCAGTTGCCGGGGCCCGGATGGACGACGAGGCCGGCCGGCTTGTCGACCACCACGAGATGCTCGTCCTCGAAGAGGATCGAGAGCGCAATGTCCTCGCCCTCGGGCTCGGGCGCCTCCGGCTCGGGAACTGCGAGCTCGACCGTCTCGCCGGCCTGGACCTTGCGGCTCGGCTGCGTGGCGGGCGCGCCGTTCACCGTGACGCCACCTTCCGCGACCAGAGCCTGCAGGCGCGCGCGCGACATCTCTCCGCCCAGCGCCTTGGCCAGAAACCGGTCGATGCGCGCACCGGCATCCTCGGGTGTCACGACGAGGCGGGTTGCCTCGGGCTCTTCTTCGACGCTATCGACGGGCTGAATGCGACCCTCCGGAAGGTTCGGTGAATGA
The DNA here is from genome assembly GCF_014058705.1 of Aureimonas mangrovi. Taxonomy (NCBI): domain Bacteria; kingdom Pseudomonadati; phylum Pseudomonadota; class Alphaproteobacteria; order Hyphomicrobiales; family Aurantimonadaceae; genus Aureimonas; species Aureimonas mangrovi. The sequence goes on along the minus strand of NZ_CP059692.1, from coordinate 2,704,003 downwards.
ACGAGACTGACGACGCGCCCGACGCACCCCTCGATCCGGCGACCGAGCGCGTGAGACGCAAGATGGTGCGGCTTCTGGCCGTCTCCATCGGCATCATGTTCATCGGCGTTATGGCCGTGCTCTTCGCGGTTGTCTATCGCGTCGGCGGCGAGGCGCAACTGACGCAGGGCGCGGAGGTGCCCCTGATGCTTCCGGCCGGCGCCATGATCCTCGAGGCTGGGATGGACGGTGACCGCCTGTTCGTGCGCGTGAGCGCCGAAGGGGGCGAGGAACTCGTCGTCTACGACCGCAATTCGGGCGCGGTTCTCTCGCGGCACCCGCTGGTGCGGCCCTGACCTACGGCTGACGGGGGACCTCGGGATTTCTTGGAATGGGGGTGTTGCCAACGCGCCAAGCTCCCATTATACGAGCCCCACACTGGTTACGCGCCCATCGTCTAGCGGTTAGGACGGCGCCCTCTCACGGCGCAAACAGGGGTTCGATTCCCCTTGGGCGTACCAGTTTCCCAAGTAATTTCGTATGCACCCGCCGCATTCAGCCATGAATGCTCGCGGACTACGCAGTGTAGCGGTCGTCAAGGCTGCCACAGGCGATTCAATCGCACGTCTCGCGCCGGTCAGGAGCGGTGGCCGGTCTTTCGACCGCCACCGGCGCTCCGTCCGGCGATCCTTCAATTCGTGTGATAGTAGCTCTGGTAGCTCTGGTAGGCGTGTTCGCGCGTGCCGCGATCTCCGTAACGCCGCAGGTCATCGAGATCCGTCGCCGTCAGGAGCGCGCCGACGAGCTTGCCCGTGATCTCCGGATCGTCGCTCAGCGCCGACTGGACCAGAGCGCGTGGCGTTTCTCCCCAGCGAAGAACGAGCAGCAGGCTGTCGGCGAAGGGCGCGAAGGCCTTGGCGTCCACGACGGGGCCGATCGGTGGCAGATCGACGATGATATGGTCGAACTCGGCGCGCAGCTCGCCGAGGAGCTTGGCCATGCCCGGTGCCGAGAGGATGACGCTGCCGAGCGAGGAGTCGCGCCCCTCCGCGATGGGCAGGATGGCAAGGCCCGTCGCCTCGTCACGTTGGAGCAGCGGGCGCCAGTCCTGGCCGCGAACGGCATCGGCCAGGCCCGCCTTGGGGGGCGCCTTCAGCGAGCGGCTGAGTGCCGGCCTGCGGAAATCGCCGTCGATCAGGATGGTGCGCGAGCCGGTGCGCGCCAGAAGATGGGCGAGGTGGGTGGCGACCGTGGTCTTGCCTTCGCCAGGCAGCACGGACAGGACGCCGAGCACCTGTGCGCCGCCCGCGCCGGACGGATCGGCGCTGGCGTGAATGACGTTGCGCAGCGTTTCTGCGAAGGCGGTCTGAAGGCCGATCGGCGTATCGGGCGCTTCCGTCGCGGCGGGCCCTGTGATGGTCTTCCGGCGGCCGAGTGACCAGCGCGAAGGCCTGCGGCTTCCCGGCAGCAGCGGCAGATAGCCGAGGAAGCGCAGGCCGAGATGGCGGCTGACCTCGTCTCCGGTGCGGAAAGAGCGCTCGTTGAATTCGCGCAACGCTCCTGCACCGCAGCCGAGCATCAGACCGAGCGCGGCGAAGACCGCCATCGTGCTGCCGAAGCGTGGGCCGACCGGGCGCTCGGGTTCGGTCGGGGCGGAGATGACGCGAAGGTTGGAGACGGGGAAGCTCTCGCGCTGCACCGTTTCCTCGTAGCGCGTGAGGAACGAGCCGTAGATCTGGTTCAGCGTCTGCGCTTCCTGCTCCAGTTCGCGAAGCTCGACCAGCGCTCCCCCGGCTTCAGAGTTCTGGCCCGTCTGCTCGGCCAGCGCGCTCTCGAGCGCGCCGAGGCGGCTCTGCGCGACCTGGAACTCGTTGCGATAGCGCGAGGCGAGCTGCTGCAGCTCGCGGAAGAGCTGGGCCGAGAGCTCGTCGCGCTGGCGGCGGAGCTGAACCGCCTGGGGGTGGTTCTCGTCGAAGTTCTGGGTGATCTGATCGATGCGGCGGCTCATGTCGAGATAGCGTCCGCGCAACTGCTGCACGACGCTGTCGGTGATCTCGGCACTGGCGAAGGCGGCGCTTTCGAACGCCTCCTCCGGGCCGGAGGCGACGACTTCGGCGAGTTGGTCCGACCGCGCGCGGGCCTGCGCCACCTCACTCTGCGCGAGCGCAAGCTGGCCCGTGAGCTCGGCGAGCCGCTGCTCGGAGATGAGTTCGCCGCGCGCCACCGACAGATTGTTGTTGGCGCGAAACTGTTCGACCGCGAGAGCGGCCCGGCGCTGGTCCTCGCCAAGCTGGGCGAGCCGCGCCTCCATCCAGCCGGTGGCTCGTCCCGACGCGTCGACATTGGCCAGAAGCTGCTCCTGCAGGAACGCATCGGCATAGGCCTGCGTGACACGATAGGCGAGTTCCGGGTCGTGCGAGCGGAAAGACACGCCGATGACCGAGGATCGCTCGACGCGGCTGACGGAAAGGCCGCGCTGCAGCATCAAGGCCGCAAGTTGCCGGCGCGGATCAGCCTCCGTCGCACTTTGCGCGTCGGTGGCGCTCTCCAGGGCTCGTGGCTCGCGCCCTTCGAGGGCGGCGTTGGCCGCCTGCGCCCGGCCCGACGGCTCCTGCGGCCCTCGCATGAAGGCGACGACGCGGCGCACGGGGGCGAGCACCGTGCTCACCGGGGACGAAGGCGGGTTGAGAAAGGTCTCGTCCTCGGCAAGGCCTGCCGAATCCACCACAGCCAGTGCCAGCCGCATCGACCGCAGCACTTCCATCTGGCTCGAGATCCGCGCGTCGAGCTGCATGTTCGCCGGCACCGAGGAACTGAAGTCGCCGACGACCTGCCCGATGCTGTCGTCGACGAGGATGCGCGTCTGCGCCGAATATTCCGGCGGCGCCATGCGCAGATAGACCAGCCCCAGCGCCATCGCCAAGACGGTGCAGATGATCACCAGCTTCAGGTTGCGCCGGGCGATGGTCCATAGCCGCTCGAGGTCGATATAGTCCTCCGAGCGCGAGGCGCGCGCCATCGCGGCGATCGGGTGCGGATTGTGCGGGGCCACGGTGCTCAAGGTCGGAGGGTCTCCCGGCTTTCGGCAGGGTGGATATCGGGGCCGGCCACTGCGGCGCGGTGCGGGCGAAGGCTCGCGAGGCGCTTGGCGATCGGCATGCGGAAATGAAGGAGCGCGGCGGGGTCACGGATCGCCGCGCCGAGTGCGGCGGGCGCATCCCGCCGCTTCAACGCCTCGACCATGGTCAGGAAGGATGCGGCGAGACGAAGGCTCGTCGCGCGCTCCTCGTAGGCGCGTGCCGTCTCTGCGTCGATCCTGTGCTGTGAAAGGAAGGCCCTGTCGCCCGCAATGATGGCTTCCACGTGATGCAGATGCAGGACGCGCGAGATCGAGCCGGCCGTGACGTGGTAGGTGTAGCCGACGCGTGGCTCGACCCGGCATTCGCCGCCCTTCGCCAGCACTGTCGCCAGGAACTGGTAGTCCTCGCCGATGCGGATCTCCTCCGGATAGCGGATGCCGTGCTCTTGGAGGAAGGCGCGGCGGAACACCGGCTTCAGATAGCCGAAGTTGAAGCCGCCGGCGAACAGCCGGTTGGCGCGCACATAGTCCGGGAAGGTCAGCGTCGGACGTTCGTCGAGTTCGCCTTGCGTGAACATCGGCGCGACCGGGGCCGAACCGGACTGCACCTCCAGCCCGTCGACGGCGGCGGCCGCGCCGCTCTCTTCCAGAAGCGCGACAAGCCGCGCCATGCGATCGGGGTGGACGGTGTCGTCGGCGTCGAGGACGGCGGCATATCGGCCCCGCGCCTCGTCCAGCCCGGCATTGCGCGCCCCGCCGGGGCCGCTGTTGCGCGAAAGGCGCACGAGACGCACGCGCTCGTCGCCGATTGCCTCCACCACCGAAGCCGTGTCGTCGCGCGAGGCATCGTCGGCGACGACGATCTCGAAGCTAACGCCCTGGGAGGCCAGCGCGCTGTCGATGGCGCGGGCGATCGTGGCGCGGGCATCGTAGGCGGCGACGAGGAAGGTGACGTCAGGCTGCATGCGGGCGCTCCTTCGTCTCGCCGTACTGGACGAGGCTCTGCATGCCGAGAAGGCTGCCGACGACGCCGACATGCAGAAGCCCGCGCAGGAGATTGCGGCGCAGCTCCACGGGCGAGCCGAGGTTCGCGACCGACATCGCCACGCAGGCGAGAGCCTTGCCGGAAGCGACCGCGATCTCGGCGGGGCGGCCGCGCCCGGCCTCGCGAAGCAGAAGTCCGTGCGTCTGGCCCATGCGGAAGCGGCGCTTGGCGAGCCAGGAGAAGCGCGCGCGGCCCGGCGGCACGCCCTCTTCCAGAAGCGCGCTTTCGGCATAAGCGATACGCCCGCCGCCCTTGTGCAGCCGGTCGAAGAAGGCCGTGTCCTCGCCGCCGCTGCGCCCGAGCGCGAGATCGAAGCGCAACGCATCCACGTCCGGCGCGGCGCGGTTGATGAGGACGTTGCAGGTGTAGCCGGTGACGATCTCGCCCTTCACCCAGACCGGGAAGGTGGAGTGGAAGTCGCCCTCGCGCATCCAGCGGGGCGCATCGTTTTCGTAGAGCGCATGGACGGGGCCGAGGACGGCCGTCGCCTTCGTCTCGCGCGCCTTGGCGAGGAGCGCCGCCAGCCAGTCCGGCGAGGCGATCTCGTCATCGTCGATGAAGGCAACGAAGCGCCCGCGTGCTGCGTCGAGGCATGCATTGCGGGCGATCGAGATGTTGGCGCCCGGCGCATGGACATAGGTCAGCTCGAACGGCAGCCCGGCGCGCGCCGCGTCCACCACCGGCTTCGCGCTCGGCTCGCGGTCGTTGTCGGCGACGACGACGTCCACCGCCGCACCCCCGGGAAGCCGCAGGCGCGCCAGCGAGGCGAGCGTCTCGGCGAGATGCGGCCGACGAAAAGTGCACACGCAGATCGTGATCGTCGTCGTGTCGGTCATCGGGCGCCTTTCGGGCGAAGGCCCATAAGTTGAAGCCAGAAGCCGGTGGACCAGGCGAGGTGCATCACCATCGCCGCAAAGGCCGAGACGATCGCCTGCGGACCGCTTCGCAGCGCGTCCACGACGCCGAAGGCGAGACACGCGCCAGCCCACAGCAGGAAAGGCAGCGCGAAGATCCAGTGCACCGGGACGAGCAGTGCCAGCGCAAGGGCCGGTGCGACGAGAAGCGGCAGCACCTGGCGGACCTTCGGCACCATGCGGTGCTTGAGCATGTTGCGCGCACGTCCGCGCCCGTAGCCGAGATACTGCCGGAAGAGGCCGCCGGGCGTCGCGCGGGGGAAATAGGTCATCACCGTGCGCGTCGTCATCCAGACGCGGAAGCCGGCGAGTGCGAGGCGATGGTCGAGCTCGGCGTCCTCGTTGTGCGAGAAGCTCTCATCGTAGCCGCCGACCGCGCGAAAGGCGGCAACGCGCATCAGCGCATGGTGGCCGTGATCGACCCAGCCGCTCGCCGCGCCCATGCGATGGCGGGAGCCGCCGGTGCCGAGGCGCCCGTTCTGGGCCGCGGCGACCGCCGCCTGAAAGCCGGGCGCACCTTCGGTCTTCATCGAGACGACGACGGAATCGGCGCCCGTGGCATCGGCCTCCGCGACAAGGACGGCGCAGAAGTCAGCGGGATAGGCGCCGTGCGCGTCGATGCGGATGAGATAGTCGGCCCCGGCTCCGAAGGTTTCGACGGCAAGATTTACCGCCGCGCTCTGGATGCGCTTCGGGTTGTGGATCAGCCGGACGCGATCATGCCGGAGAGCGGCCTCCTCCACGATACCTTGCGTGCCGTCGCCCGAGCCGCCGTCGGCGACCACGACCAGCGCGTCGATGATGGCGGCCTCGCGCACCAGCGCGTCCAGAAGCGGGCCGATATGATCGCGCTCGTTGAGGGTCGGCACGACGATCAGGCAGCGATGACGCGTCATGCTGCCTCCTTCATCACCGCCGCTTCGCCCGAGCCGGCGAGGGCTGCGACCAGTGCGCGGCAATCTTCCCGGTCGAAGGCGAAGAGTGAGGGGTCGAGCGAGGCGACGTCGTCGCGGAGGGCGTCGGGGTCGGCCAGCGCGAGGCGGTGGGCGAGATGGTCGGGCTCGGCCTCCTGGAGGAGGACGCCGATGCCGAGGCCGGCGAGGGTGCGGCCGGTCTGCGTGTGCGCCATCGCGATCGGCACCGCGCCGTGACGGCAGCCTTCGTAGAGTCGGTTCGGCAGGAGCCAGTCGCTGTTCAGCCCGGCTTCGAAAAAGTCGATCGCCCAGACATAATCGACCTCCGCGTAGAGGCGCGGCAGGTCTTCGGCCCGATAGGGGCCCTCGAAACGCATGAAGGGCTCGGCCGCGACCTGGCCCTCGAAGTTGGCGAACTCGCGCGTCGCGGGCCGTCCGCGCAGGATGATCTCGTACCGTCCCTCCATCGCGCGAGAGAAGGCGCCGAGGAGATCGAGCGAGCGGGAGCAGCGAAGCGCGCCGAACCAGCCGATGCGCAGCGGTCGTCCAGAGGTGGGGTCGCGCGCGACGGCTGGGGCAGGGGAGCCCGAAAGGTCGAGAACCTTGTTCTCCAGAAGCATGATCGGCGCATCGACCTTCTGGAGCGGGCGCAGATAGTTCTCGATGAAGGCCGGCGAACTCGTGACGATCAGCGCGGCGGGCGACAGGAGGCTGCGCTCCAGCCGCCGCATCGCCCGTCCCACGGCGTCCTTACGGAGGAGCAGGCGGTGGATGTCCAGCGTCTCGTAGACGAAGCGAGGCTGCGCCGGGGCCGCGAACGGAAGGCTGCGGGCGAGCGCTAGCATCTCGAGATTGCGCGCCACCACCACATCGGGGTTGAGCGCTGCCAGCGCTCCCTTCTGCCGCGAGACGAGAGCCGAGGCGAGCTTGGCGATGCGCTGGCGGAAGTCACCGTCATACGTGCGCCCGAGGTCGACCGGGACGACGCCGCGGATCGCGTCGGGCGGCGCCTCGCCGCGCCGGAAGCCTGCCAGCGCGACGCGCGCGCCGCCGGCCTGAAGCATGGCAACGCGCTTTTCGACGGCCGCATCGCCGAGGTCGTGGACGAGATAGAGGATCGTCGTCATCGATGCGAACCCGCTCCTGCTCCCGGCCGCAGGCTATCGAGCGGCATGCTGCGTTGCAACATGCCGCAAGGGCAGAGGCCGCGCGCCAGCGTCTTCACTCGCCCGGTGCCTGTTTGCAGACGAGCGAATCGGGATACTGGCATTCGTCGCCGAGAGCGGTGAACGAGACCCGCTCGACCTCCATTTCCAGCGGGCCGTCAGGCTCCTCGAAAGGGCCGAGCCAGGAGGTGAGCGTGTCGGTGCTCCATAGGCTCAGATAGATCTTGGTATCGTTGCCTGGCAGCTTCGAGGGATCGTCGAGGCGGTGGACGAGTTCGCCGTCGATGTACCACTCGATCGAGTCCGGTCCCCAGACGAAGGCGTAGTCGCGGAACGCTTCGTCCGAGGCGGGTGTCAGCGGCGTGAGATGCTCGTTGTTGCCGACGCCATCCTTGTAGACGTTGAGCTGCACCTGGCTGGTGTCCTTCAGGAGGAACTCGAAATCGATCTCGTCGTGCGGCTTGCCGTGGACCTCGCCGATATAGGTGAACATGTTGGCGTTCAGGCCCGAGCCGGCCGGTGTCTTCACCCGCGTCTCGTAGGTACCCTGACCGAAGACGGGCACGGTCTGCACCTCGCCGCAGCGATAGGACTCGCCGGCCTTTTCGTTCCTGGAGAAGCCGAGGATCAGCTTGCCGTCGCGCACCGACACCTCCTCTCTGCCCCAGCCGCAGTTCTGGTGGGCGCCGTTCGTCCAGCCGTCGGAGATGTACCAGAAGGAGCGGTCGAGCCCTGCGTCGAACTCCTCGACAAAAGAGGTGCCCTGCCGCTCCTGCGCGAGCGCGGCGGTCGCGCACATCGAGAAGGCGAGGGCAGAAAGGGCGAGCGATCGAACGTGGGTCACGGTGAGTTCTCCTTGGTTCGGCTGATGCGTCATGCGTTGCTGGCCGCGTGCCAGCGCCAGGCGGTGTTCACGATGGAGGACAGATCGTGGCGGATCTGCCAGCCGAGCGTTTGCCGCGCGAGGCTGTTGTCGGCGACGAGTGCGGGGGCATCGCCCGGACGGCGGCCGGTTTCGATGGCGTTCACCGGGCGGCCGGCGACGGTCCCGATCTCGCCGAGGAGCTCGCGCACCGTGGTGCCGTGCCCCGTGCCGAGGTTCAGTGCCGTGCTCTTGCCGCCGTCGATCAGGTACCGGACAGCGCGCGAATGGGCGTCGGCGAGGTCCATGACGTGAATGAAGTCGCGGATGCAGGTGCCGTCGCGCGTGTCGTAGTCGGTGCCGAAGATCTTGAAGTCGGCGCGCCGGCCCAGCGCGGCCTCGATGGCGAGCGGGATCGCGTGGGTCTCGGGCTCGTGACGCTCGCCGATGCGCCCTTCGGGATCGGCGCCCGCGGCGTTGAAATAGCGCAGCGTCACGGCGTTCAGCCCGCGATGGGCTGTAAGGTCGCGCAGCATCAGCTCGACCATCAACTTCGAGTGGCCGTAGGGGTTGAGCGGCGCCTGGCGGTGTGTCTCGTCCATCGGCACCGAGACCGGATCGCCGTAGGTTGCGCAGGTCGAGGAGAAGACGAGCTTGTCGCAGCCGGCGCGGCCTGCGGCCTGCAGGAGCGAGATCGTGCCGGCGACGTTGTTGTCGAAGAAGGCGAGCGGGTCCTTCGTAGATTCACCCACCTCGATCAGCGCCGCGAAATGGACGATGGCCGCGGGCTGGTATTTTTCGAAGACGGCATCGAGGCGCGCCCCGTCGGCGAGCGAGCCCTCCTCGAGCGGCCCCCACTGCACGAACTCGGCATGGCCGCGTGAGAGATTGTCGTAGACGATCGGCGTGAAGCCCTTCGACGCGAGGTCGAGGCAGGTGTGCGAGCCGATATAGCCGGCGCCGCCGACGACGAGAATGTTCACCACGAGGCAGCCTTCCCTGGTTTGAGAGGAGCGTCGGCGGTTTCGGCCGCGTCGCTCGTGGAAAAGAGGAAGCGCGGCTCCGGCGAGACCGGCGGTGGCGGGACGAGACGCGCGCGCAGCGCGGCGGCCTTGTCTCGCGCGATCCCTCCGGCAACGGCGGCCCAGGCGCCGGGCTCGCGCAGGAGCGCGACCGCAGCAGAGGGGAGACCCGCAGCCTTCTTGGCATCGAGGAAGCGCCGCAGATCGAGCCGCGCACGGGTCTGGCGTTCATGTGCGCGAAGTGCCGCGCGCACGCCGGCAGAAAGGTCGCTGCGCGTCAGAAGCCGAGTGTCGGCCTCCATGAACAGCGCGAGGTCCTGCGTCGAATGGCGGCCGCTCAGCGAGTTGCCCCGCACCATCGCGACATAACCGCAGCCCGGCACGATCCGGAACCGCGCGCCGGCCAGGAGCAGCCGCGCATAAAGGTCGTAATCCTCGCCGAGCCGCATCGCCTCGTCATAGACGGGCCCGTCTGCCGGCAGGATCGAGCGGCGGATCACCGGCTTGAGGAAGCCGAGTTCGCCGCGAGGCCGGCCGCGAAGGCTGAGATTGCCCTCGATGAAGGCCTGCGTGCTGACGAAGGACGAGGCACCGCCCGCAGGCGCGCATGAAGGCAAAGCCGCGATCCGGGCCTCGAGGTCGCCGCTCGCGTTCTCGTCCAGAAAGGCGATGTTGTCCGCCGCCATGTCCCAGTCCGCATCCGTGAACAGGCGCGCGAAACGGCCCGGCAGGAAGCGGTCGTCGGCATCGAGGATGGCGACAAAGTCCTCGCGGCAGCGCTCCAGCGCCCGGTTGCGGGCAAACGATGGGCCGCGGTTTTCGGCGAGGCGGATCAACTCGAGGCGGCCGGAGCCGTCGTCGCTCTGCGCGGCGACGGTCGCGGTGTCGTCGCTCGATCCGTCGTCGACGACGACGAGGCGGGCGACCTCACTCTCTCGCAGGGCCGATGCGACGGCCGCCCCGATGGTCAGGGCGGAATCCTTGGCCGCGATGATCACGCAGACGGAAGGTGCCACGAAAAGCGAACCTCTCGGATGGCCGCTCCTCCTCCCAGAGAGCATCTGCCGGATAGACGGAAACCTGATGAGGCGACCGTCAGCGAAACTCCACGACGAAGAAACACGCCGGCGTGAAGGTGACGCGAACATTCTGGCAGTTCGGGGCCAAATTTCGACCCTCTCGCGAAATCGCGAGTCGGTGCGCAGCGGTCGTGCCTGTGCGCCGCAGCTCACAAGTCTTTGCAACGTCTACGTTTTATGGAGCTGCATCAATTTCGCCGGAGCGCCGAAAAACGTCTCGCGCGGCGGCGGGGGACGGCGGGGCGAGATGTGCGAAAGAAAAATAGACCGCCCGAAACGGCTACAAAAATCGATTGAAATCAACCTGTGAGCGTGGTGACGTCCCCTAGGGGCATGATCGGCGCGGCGCTCTTTCCGAACGTCTAGCGGAAGAAGTAGAGTGCCACCCCGACCCAGAAGACCAAGCAAATCGCCGCGCCGATGACCAGTCCGCGAACGGCGTTCAACGGCCGTTTGGAGCGTTCGACGCGCTCGTCACGGCGCGCCGTTTCGTCGATATAAGGAGGTGTCTTTGTCGAGAGATCCATTATTCACCGTCCCATTGACCAACCGTCGCACAGAGCAATCCAGCCCCGTCTCCGTCGGTTGCGGGGCGGCACCGGCCACCCTCGCTCTATTCAGCAGAGTTTGAGTACGTTTGTCTTGAGAATCTTTTGTCGCACTGCGGCATGGCGCTGAAATCGTCAGAAAATTATTAGCAGAATATTTAAATTGCACAGACGTTCGGCAGTCGACCTTCTGTTGTCATGACTTTGTCGTCATCTTGCTCAGGCTTCATTCAACTTACGCGATGATAAGCGAATCACTTGGATGGACTTGTCTGCGGTTCTCGCGGCCACAAAATCGTGATATTGCGATGCACCCATGGTGACGGTGCAGCTTCGAGCGTTCTGAGGGGTTTCAATGCGCAAGATTCGCAAGGCAGTGTTTCCGGTGGCCGGTCTGGGGACGCGGTTCCTTCCAGCCACGAAGGCGATTCCGAAGGAGATGCTGACGGTGGTGGACCGTCCGGTGATCCAGTACGTGGTTGACGAGGCTCGTCAGGCGGGGATCGAGCACCTGATCTTCGTGACCGGGCGCAACAAGGGCGTCATCGAGGACTATTTCGACATTCAGGTCGAACTGGTGAACACGCTCACCGAGCGCGGCAAGGAGGCCGAGCTCTCGCTTCTGGATTCGCTGCAGCCCAAGCCGGGCACGGCGAGCTTCACGCGCCAGCAGGCGCCGCTCGGCCTCGGCCATGCGGTGTGGTGTGCGCGCGATCTCGTCGGGGGCGAGCCCTTCGCGCTGCTCCTGCCCGACATGATCATGCAGGCCGAGCAGGGCTGCATGAAGAAGATGGTGGAGCTCTACGAGGAGACGGGCGGCAACATCCTGTCGGTGGAACAGTGCGACCCGGCCGAGACGCACAAATACGGCATCGTGGGGCGGGCCGAGGACGTGGGCACCGGCTTTCGCATCGACGGCATGGTGGAGAAGCCGAAGGCGGCCGAGGCGCCGTCGAACTTCTTCATCTCGGGCCGCTACATCCTGCAGCCGGAGATCTTCGACATCCTGGAGACGCAGGAGAAGGGCGCGGGCAACGAGATCCAGCTGACCGACGGGATGCTCAAGCTCGCCGCCCGGCAGGACTTCTACGGCTACCACTTCACCGGCCGCACCTTCGACTGCGGCTCCAAGGAGGGCTTCATCGAGGCCAACGTCGCCTTCGCCCTCTGGCGCCCCGACATCCGCGAGAAGGTCTACGACAACCTTCAGGAACTCATCGAAAACGTCGAGCCGAAGTTCGCCGCGGCCGCCGAGTAGCACCGCGCGAGGAGAGAACGGCCGGGCGGTGCATGGCGCCGCCCGGTACCTTCGAAGGGCCGGCCGACGGAGCCGACCTCCCGCAAGCGCGAGGAGACATCCGTGACGCAAGCGCGACCCACCCCGGACGTCCGTCCGCCGTTGCCTGCCGCCGCCGGCGACATCTCTGCCCGCATCGACTTCCTGCGGCTCGTCCTCATCGTCGGGATCATGTTCGTCCACATTCCGTTCACGGCGCAGTACGAGCCCTATGCCGGAACGGGCGGCAGCTTTGAATATCTCATGATCTACCTGCGTGACGGGCTCTTCAGGGCCGGCGTGCCGGCGCTCTCGGTCATCTCGGGCTTTCTGCTCGCGCGGCAGATGTCGAAGCCCTATGGCGATCTCCTGAGAAAGAAGGCCGGCACGCTGCTCGTGCCGTTCCTGATCTTCAACGTCGGCACCTTTCTGGCCGTCTACGCCATGCAACTCGCAGGCGGCGGGACCTTCTGGCACGACGTCGCCGGCGCAAGCGTCGGCGAGAAGATCAATTACGCCTTCGGCCTCACCGACTACCCGATCAACGAACCCCTGTATTTCCTGCGCGACATGGTGGTCTGCATGATCCTTGCGCCGCTCCTCTTCATCGGAGCGCGCAGGGCCCCTTGGCCGACGCTCGCCTTTCTCGTCTTCATGGTGGTGCTCGGTCGGCAGGTGCCCGTCTGGGGAGAGCTCCAGGCTCTCGTCATCTTCCGCCCCAGCATCCCACTTTTTCTGTTCGCCGGGCTTCTCCTCGGTCTACGCAAGGCGGACCTGACGCGTCTCGACGGACATGTCGCGCCGGCTATCCTCGTCTGCGCGGTCGGTGGCCTCGTCATGGCCTGGGCTATGGCGCCCGCCGCTCCCCTCGGACAGGCCGGCCGATATGGCGTCCTTCTCGCCGCCCAGGTGGCGATCTGCGTCTCCGTCTGGATTCTCTCCGCGTGCCTCGTGCGCCTGCCGGCGGGACAGTTCGTCGCGCGCAACGGCTCGAAGGCCTTCTGGCTGTTCTGCACCCACGCTCCCGCGCTGGTGGTCCTGTTCATGGTCTGGATGAAGACCGGCACGTCCTACCCGCTCTTCTACCTCCTCTCGGTCCCCGTGACCGTCGTGCTTCTCCTGGCGCTCCACGCGATCCTGGGCGCGGTAATGCCCGGCGTGCTCGCCGTCGCGCTCGGTGCGCGGAGCGGTAAGGGCAAGGCGCGCGCGGCCGAGCGGGTGCCGCGCACGGCATGACGGACGGACGATGACGACGGAAGTCCGCAACGAGACGCACGAGTTGAAGACCAAGACGGCGTTCGCGGCGTTGTGGTCGGTGCTGCGCGTCTCATCGACGACGCTCGCGACCTTCGTCATCTTCGTGGTGCTGGCGCGCATTCTCGGGCCGGCCGAATTCGGCACCTTCGCGCTCGCGAGCCTGTTCGTCGAGATCGGCCGCATCCTCGCCTATGCGGGGATGGGCGACGCGGTGACGCGACAGCTCACGCTCGACGAGGAACTGGCCGACACCGCCTTCTGGTCGACGCTTGGATTCTCTACGGCCGTCGCGGCCATCGTCTTCTTCGCCGCGCCTGCCTACGGCACCTTCGTCAACGATCCGGCGGTGGCCGAAATCCTGCGCTGGCTCGCTCCTGTCCTGCCGCTCTCCGCGCTCGCCGTCATCCACAATGCGCGGCTCGCGCGGGACTTCGGCCACAGGAAGCTCGCAACACAGGCCATCGCCGGCAGCGTGCTTTCGGGCGCCGCCGCCATCGCGGCCGCCTTCGCCGGCTGGGGCGTCTACGCACTGGTGGTGCAGGCGGCGGTGAACGCCGTCGTCACCGTGGCGCTCGCGTGGCATGCCTATCGCTGGCGCCCGCACCTGCGCTTCAGCATCGCGCGCTTCCGCTCGGTGTTCCTGTTCAGCGCCTCGATGGTCGTCACGCAGGTCCTCTGGATGATGCTCGCGCGTGTCCAGGACATCTTCATCTCGCGCTGGTACGGGCCGGTCGAGGTCGGGCGCTATCGGATCGCCTGGCGGATGATCGAGCTGATCGGGCAGGCGGCGCTGCAGCCGATCGGCAGCGTCTCGCTGGTCACGCTGTCGCGCCTGCAGGAGCAGCCGGAGCGCTTCCAGGTCGCCTACAACCGCATCGTCGGCGCCGCGGCGCTCGCGACCTTCCCGCTGCTCTTCGGCTTCGGGGCGCTGTCGGACGAAATGATCCCCCTCCTGTTCGGCGCACAGTGGGAAGGCTCGGGCGACATCGCGGCGGTGCTCGTCCTGATGGCCGTGCCCTTCGTGATGAACTTCTTCGCAACGCCCGCCCTCGCGGCGATGGACCGCGCGCAGTCGGTGCTGGCAGTGGCCGCGGCGCAACTCGCCGCGACGTTGATCCTCACATGGATCGCCGTGCCCTACGGGCTCATCGCGGTCGCCGCCACCTATGTCGCGCGGGCCTACCTCACCATGCCCTACCAGCAATATGCGCTGAAGAAGCATGCCGCCGTGATGCCGTCGGCGACGCTCGCGGCGATGTGGCCGCCCTTCGCCGCATCGCTGATGATGGCCGTCGCCGTCTATTTCGCCAAGGCGCCGATCGCCGCACAGGTCGGCGAAGGCTGGCCGGCGGTCCTCGTCTGCGTCGTGCTCGGCGGCCTCGTCTACGCGGGCGCGATCCTCGTCCTCGGCTGGCGGATGCTGAAGCCGTTCCTGTCCCTGGCGCTGTCGATGTCGCCCTTGAAGAAGAGAGCCGCATGAGCGCCATTCCGTCCACGATCGAACGCGAGACGCACGAAGCGCTGATCGCCCGGCTGCGCGGCCTGATCGACGAGAAGCTGGCCCCCGCGCGTGCGGCCGCTCGAGGCACGCCCTTCGCGCTCCTCGACTATCCCGACCATCCCAATGTCGGCGACAGCGCCATCTGGCTCGGCGAGACCGCCTGGATGCGCGATGCGCTCGGCGCGATGCCGGCCTATGTCTGCCGCCAGGAGGCAGACTGGCAGACACTCGACCGCTTGGTTCCGGAAGGGCCGATCTTTCTTCACGGTGGGGGAAATTTCGGTGATCTCTGGCCGCAGCACCAGCTCTTCCGCGAAGAGGTGCTGGAGCGCTATTCCGGGCGGACGGTCATCCAGTTGCCCCAGTCGATCCACTATCGCGACCCGGCGGCGATCGAGCGAACGGCACGGGTGATCGCCGCGCATGGCGCCTTCGCGCTGCTGGTGCGCGACGAGAAGAGCCTCGCGCTGGCCCGCGAGCGGTTCGACTGCACGGTCGCGCTCTGCCCGGACATGGCCTTCTGCATCGGCGCGCAGAAACGGCCGGCGCCGCAGATCCCGGTGCTTCTTCTCCTGCGCACCGATCTGGAGCGCTCGACGGCGGCGCTCGATCCCGCCGACCTGCCGGCCGGCTGGGAGATGGATGACTGGCTGGTAGACGAGCCCGGCCTCTATCCTCATGCGCTGAAGGCGACGCGGATCGACGCCCTGAAGACACTCGACCCGCGTCAATGGTCGCGGCCGGCGCGCGAGACACGCTATTTAGAGACGCTGGCGCAGATGCGCTTCGACCGGGGCATCGCCATGCTGTCACGCGCCCGGTTCGTGATCACGGACAGGCTGCACGTCCACATCCTGTCGACGCTTTTGGGCCTGCCGCACGTCTTCCTCGACAATTCCTACGGCAAGATCCGTGGTCTGTCGGACGCGTTCGGCACGCGCTGGGAAGGGGCGGATCACGCCGAGACGTTGGAAGAGGCGATCGCGCTCGCCAAGGCCCGCACGGCGGGCTGACGCCTACCAGAGATGCGCTTCGCTCTTGCGGGTGCGCAGGCCCCGCGCGAAGTGCATCGGCATCGCGGCCATTCGGGCCGGCGACATGGCGAAGAGCTTCGAGGCGAGCTTGAGGTCGGGCATCGTGCCCTTGGCGAGCTGGCGCACGAAGAGGTAGGAATAGGCGCGGGTGTGGACGTCGAGCTGGCGGGAGACCGCCGTTCGCGTCTCGGCGTCGAGCGCGAAGCTCTGCATGATCTTCAGCCGGAACATCACGAGATAACCGTAGCGCGACGTGACCTTGGGCGAGGCCCAGTCGAGCGCGTCGTAATAGACGTTGACGCCGCGCCCGCAATGAACGTTCGGCGCGAACGAGATGACCGACCGTTCGCCCGCCTTGACGAGTTCGAGCCAGAACAGATGGTCCTCGCCAGCATTGCGAAGCGTCACGTCGAAGCGCAGGGCCGGATGCCGGGCATAGCGATAGACCACCGTCGAGGTCTGACTCAGATACTCGTCCAGCATGGCCGGGAAGAGATCGGCGGCCGCGATGGAGACGGCGGCGTCGCTGCCGGGCAGGGCGGAGAAATCCGGGTGGCCCGGCCCGCCCCAGTTAGCGAAGGCGCGGCGCTCGCCGAACCAGGTGCCTTCGATGTCGAAACGCGTATGATCGCAGAAGTAGAAGTCGGCGTCAGCCGTCCGCAGCGCGTGGAGCGCGTCGGCGATGTGGTTCGACGCCCATGTGTCGTCGGAATCGAGGAAGGCGACGAACTCGGTCTGCGCCGGATCGAGCGCGTCGAGGCCGGTGTTGCGGGCCGCGCCCGGTCCGCCGTTCTCGCGCTTCAGGGCGGTGAGTTCGATATGCTCGGGCACGGTGATGTTGGCAAGCTCGTGCGCGAGCGGCACCGGTGACGCGTCGTCGACGACCATCACCCGCATCCGTGTCTCGGCGGGCAGCTCCTGTGCGAACACCGACGCCAGGCTGCGTGCGAGGATGCCGCGCTCCTTCTGGAAGAAGGGAACGACGACCGCGACGCTGGCGCTCATCCGTTCGCTGCCGGCTGGCGGCGCAGATAATCGATCGCACCGCGATAGTAGGCGTAGTTGCGCCAGTGATCGAGCCAGATCGTGGAGGCCCCCCGCCGCCTCAGAAGAAAGAGAATGCGGTGCCGTGCCGCCTCGCGCCAGATCCAGCGCGGCACGCCGAAGATGGTGCGCCGTTCGACGTCGAGCGACGGACCCATGAAATTCCGCAAACGGCGCGATGCGAGATAGGCCCAGGTTTCGCCGGCGGACTGCTGGTAGACGCGGACGTAATCGAGCGTCTGGCGCGCTTGCGGGATGATGTGGCGCACGCGCGAGCCCGGCACCCAGATGCCGGTGCCGCCGTCTCCGATCACTTTCAGGACGACGTCAACCTCCTCGCCAAGGCGCTTCTGTCCGGGCGAGACGCCGAGGTCCGGATCGTAGAGATGGCGGCGCTGCTCGGCGCCGCGCAGCGCGTAGTTGGCGCCATAGGGCAGGCGGTTGCCTTCCTCGGCAAGCGCGATCGGATCGGCGCCGAGATCGCGTTCGGCGAGAAGCGCGTAGAGCGCCTGCCGGTTCTCCTGGAACCAGTCGGGCTGCTCGCCCTCCAGAACCGGCTCGATGACGCCGCCGAAGAAGGCTGCCTCGGGGTGCTCGTCGAAGGCCTGCGCGTAGGCCGCGAGCCATTCGGGGTCGATGACGACATCGTCGTCCGTCCAGCAGATGTATTCGCCCTTCGCCTCGGCGACGCCCCTGTTGCGGGCGTTGGAGAGACCTGCAACCGGCTCGGAAACCCAGCGGATCGGCAGGCGGTCCGCGTAGCTTTCCACGACCTCACGCGTGTGGTCGGTGCTGCCGTTGTCGACGAGCACGAACTCCCAGGCAAGGCCCTCCGGTACCCGCATGGCGGCGGCGCTGTCGAGCACGCGGCGAAGCTGCTCGGCGCGGTTGCGGGTGCACATGACGAGCGTAATGCGCATGTCGTCAGATCCTCGCGAGATGGGGCGTGTGAAGCGGAGCGCGCGCGGCGCGCAGCGGCACGGGAGGGGCCTCGCGCGGGCGTCTCGCCATGATGGAGAGGAGGAAGATCAGGAACGATCCGACCGTATAGGGAAAGAGAAAGTCGACCTCCGACATCGAGCGCACCAGGAACAGCGCGAGAAGCCCGAGGAGGATCGCCGCCTCGGAATCGCGTTGCACGACGATCCGCACGACAAGCCTCAGGAGCATCGTCAGAAGCATGAGCACCAGAAGCGCGGTGCCGAGCGCCCCCAGCTCGACGAAGGATTCGATATAGGTGTTGTGGAAGTGGAAACCGGTGCGCGAGGTGATGAAGAATTCGGCCCACAACCGCTCCGCCTCGGGGAAGCCCTGCACCCAGTAGGCCTGGTAGCCGACGCCCAGCAGCGGGTGGTCGAGCGCGGCGCGGATTCCGACGTCCCACAGATAGGTGCGCCCGGTCAGCGTCGTGTCCTTGCCGAAGGCGCCGAGAACGGCGTCGGCCGCGCCGAAGCGCAACGCGGCAATGACGACAAGCGCGGCGGCCGGCACGAGCAGCAGCGCCATCGCCAGCCGGTGGCCCGGTGAAAAGCGCAGGAAACCGAGCAGAGCGACGAAGGCCATGAGCGAGATCGCCAGCGCGATGACCGAAGTCGCCGAATGGCTGGCCATCAAAGTTGCCGAAAACAGAGCGCCGAGCGCGAGCGCGCCGGCTTTGACCAGCTGCGTCTCTCGCATGACGAGGACGAGCACCGCGACGAAGTAGACCCCGAGCGAGCAGAACAGGCCGAGCTGGTTCTTCGAGCCGAAGGCACCGACGAAGGTGTAGCTGCCGTCCATCGCGTCGTAGGCCGAATAGCCGAAGGCGAGCGAATAGAGGACGACGACGAAGACGCCGAGGACCATCCCCCGCGTCAGCGAGCGCAGGTCGACGAGGCGTGCGGCGATCACCGCACAGACAAAATGCGTCGCGTACTGGATGCCGCCGCGCAGGGATACGGACGGCGCGTCCGACCACAGCACCGAGAGGATGACGAAGATCGTAAAGGCCGCCGGCAGGATCAGTTCGCGCGGATTCCCGACGAGGCGCTTGTAGTCGACGAGGAGGAGCGGCAGCCAGACGCCGTAATAGGCGAGGATCGTGATTGCGCCGAGGCGGGAGGAATAGGCGAAGACGAACAGCGAGAACGCGACGGCAAAGGTCGCGTAGAGCTGGTTCCGCGCCGGCTCGACCAGCGTGCTCCGAGCGATCCTCATGATGCCCTCATCACGGCCTCAGAAGAGGCTGGCCGGCAGGTCGTAGCGTACCTTGACGACATCGCCGGGTTGAACCGCGGTGTTCTCCGTGGCCGCAAACTCGCTGACCTCGCCCGCGACCGTGCGCACGATCGAATAGGAGAAGTTCTCGGCGTTGTTCAGGCCGGCAGCGGCCGGGGAGAAGAGCGCTGCCTCGCGCACGAGATTGGCCTGCGTCTGCGCCTGCGAGATGACCGCCTCGATCTGCGCGTCGGCCTGCTGGCGCTGCTCGGCCAGTTGAGCGATGCGGTCGTTCTCGAGGCTGATGAGGTCCTGATCGGCCTCGGACATGTCCTGGCGCGCGCGCAGCATCGCGGTGTCGATGTCGAGCCCGCGGCCCTCGTACTCGGCGATGCGGCGTTCGAGTTCGGAGACGCGGGTGTTCACCACGAGGCCGCGCTCGGCGAGGCCGCCGACATCCACCAGCTCGCTACGCGAAAGCTCGAGCTGCCGGTCCATCGTCTCGCGCTTGCCGGTCAGCGCCTCGACCTCGCCCTGCAGCAGCTCCTTGAGGTCCTCGAGGGACTGCTTCTGCAGCGCGATGCGCTGGCGGTCCGCGCGCATGATCGACAATTCGTCTGCGTGCAGCGCCTGTGCCGCCGGCGCTTCCGCAAGTTCGGCCGGGATCTCGAAACTTTCCGCACCATCGAGCTCGGCCTGGAGGCGCGCACGACGCATGAGAAGGCGTTGGTGCTCGAGACGAAGGACGTCCACCTCGCCCTGGGCGCGCATCAGGTCGCGCTCGACGCGCAGGCCCGCATCCGCCGCGCGCCGGTGACCGCCGGCCATCGACAGCGCCTTGATGACGGTTAGGTCCGGGGCGAAGGGAAGGGCGCCGGGCGTCTGGACGTCGCCCGAAACGTAGATCGGGCGGAATTCGCCGATCTCGACGGCGGCCTCCGGCCTGTCGGCGAGGCCGAAGCGCTGCTGGAGCGCGTCGCCGATTTCCTTGCCGAGTTCAGCCGTGGTGCGGCCGGTCGCGGCCAGTTCGCCGATGAAGGGGATGGAGATCGTGCCGGAGGGGCTCACGGAATAGTCGCCCGTCACCGACGACCAGTCGCGGAACGCGCCCTCCGCCGTCTGCCACTCGGCGACGCGCAGCTTGACCATGTCCATCGGGCCGAGCGTGTAGGCGCCCTCCTGCGCGCCGGCTGGTACAGCCAGAAGCGCGCCGAGGGCGAGTGCGGCCGCAAGGGCGCGGGGGACGCGCATCAATAGCTTCCGCGTGACAGGCATACGGCGGGAATGGTGCGCGCTATGATCGAGAGGTCGCTGACGAAGGTCCAGTTCTCGACATAGTGCCGATCGAAGGCGACGCGGGCGTCGTAGGACACGTCGTTGCGGCCCGAGACCTGCCAGAGGCCCGTGAGGCCCGGGCGCGCCCGCAGGTAGCAATGGGCATGCGACCCGTAATAGCGCAGCTCGTCCGCGACGACGGGGCGCGGGCCGACGATGCTCATCTCGCCGGTGACAATGTTGAGGAGCTGAGGCAGTTCGTCGAGGCTCAGCTTGCGCAGGACCGCGCCGACACGGGTGACACGCGGGTCGTTCTGCAGCTTGCGCGTGGCGAGCCACTCCTGCCGGGCCTCGGGATTTTCCGCCAGGTGCCGCTCCAGCACCTCGTCGCCGTTCTGCACCATGGTGCGGAACTTCCAGCAGCGGAACTCGCGGCCATAGCGACCGACACGCTTGTGCCCGTAGAAGATGGAGCCGCCATCCGTCAGCTTGACCAGCGCCGCTACGACGAGCAGCAACGGACTGAGGAACAGGATCCCCAGCACCGCCCCAGTGACGTCAAGCGTGCGCTTGACCGGGTGGTTCGTCCGGCAGCTTGCAGGAATACCGATGGCACTGCCCGCGATCGACGGCGAATTTACCGAGGTTCCCATGACGGTCGCCCCCCGCTGTTTCAGGTGCGGATGATCCTTACATAAAATTCATCTCAATCAACAGTGAGGCCGCATAGCTGCAATGCAACTTGCGCATGACTGACTAAGTTGCCCAAATGAGGCGATGTGGAGGCGATGATCTGCCGCTTAGGAAGTTTCGCAGTTGTCGCGTCGCTTCATGATTGTGTCGCATTGCGTGGTGCGAACGCGTAAACCGTTGCTTGTATTTGGATTGATCTTGATGACGTAGCGTCATCAGCCGCTCGTGATTTGTGGCGATTTTCGATTTCGTTCACATCTCTCGAGTAATGTCCTCCGCCGATATTGGGCGTGCGACCTCCCGAACGGTCGGCCGGGACTTCGAAAATCGCGTGCAGCTCAGTATCGGCAACTGCGTTAGATGAATGTGGAAGGTGAATGCGAACTGTCCAGAAAGCGGGCCGGCGTCGCGATTTTCTCCCGCCGCCGCTCCATCTCGCCATCACCGGCGAAAAAAATCGCATCGGGCAGCGGGCGCGGTCGGTCTTGTCGCCGCTCGGACCCAACCCTATCCTGGCGATCCCCTTCGCTTTCCGCTTTAGGATGCAATGATTTCCGGCCGCCGCCGCTACAGCCTGTCCGCCCAGCCTCATGTCACCTATGCGGTCGGCGACGTGCATGGCTGCTTCGACAAGCTTCTCGAGCTCGAAGCCGCCATCGTCTCCGATGCCGCTCTGTTTCAGGGCGTGAAGCTGATCGTGATGATGGGCGACTATGTCGACCGGGGCGCCCGCTCCGATGCGGTCATCGAACATCTGATCGGCCCTGCGCCCGAGGGTTTCCATCGCATCTGTCTTTGCGGCAACCACGACTGGGCGTTCCACGCGCTGCTCGATGGCACGCTGCCGGTCGAGCGCGCGCTCGCCCTTGGCGTCGAGGCGACGCTGGAAGCTTACGGATGCGATCTGCGTGAGTACCACCGCGGCCTGCACCTCAACCAACGGCGGCTGCAGCAGGAACTCGCAACGTTCGTGCCGGAGCGTCATCGGGCCTTCCTGCGCGCCTTGCCGGTCTTGCTCGAAATGCCGAACCACCTCTTCGTGCATGCTGGCATCCGCCCCGGCGTGCCTATCGCGGACCAGAGCGAGGACGACCTGTTGTGGATCCGCGAGCCTTTCCTGGCGTTGAGCCAGCCGCTGCCGAAGATCGTCGTCCACGGGCATACGCCGCTCGAGCGTCCTTTGGCGGACGGTCGGCGGATCGCCGTCGATACGGGCGCATGCTACGGCGGCGCACTGACTGCCGCGCGGATCACCCGCGACGGCGCCGTCGGCTTTCTCTCCGTCTAACGCAGCGAGGCGACCGGCGCGCCAGAGCGCCGTTCATTTTCTCGCGCGTTTCATAGCCGCTGCCACGGCACGACAAAGGAGCCGCCGGGCGCCTCGCCGCTGTGGAACGCGACCCGGTAGACGCGCCGCACCGTCCCGCCGCCGAGCACCTCGGCGGGTTCGCCGGAGGCGGCGACGCGCCCATGCTCCAGAAGCACGAGTTCGTCGCAGAAGCGGTGCGCGAGCGTCAGATCGTGCAGGACGACCACGACGCCCTTGCCGCCATCGGCCTCGCGCCGCAGCATCTCCATCACGGCGAGCTGGTGGTAGGGATCGAGCGCTGTCACCGGTTCGTCGGCCAGAAGCAGAGGGGCTTCGACGGCCAGCGCGCGGGCGAGAAGCACACGGCTGCGCTCGCCGCCCGATAGCGTGGCGACGGTGCGCGAGCGCAGATGGCCGATGTCGCAGCGCGCGATCGCCTCCTCCACGGCGCGGCGATCGTCTGCCGAAGGCCCGCCGAGCCTGCGATGCGGCAGGCGCCCGAGCGCGACCAGCGCCTCGACGCTCATCGCCCAGGCGACGTCGCCGCCCTGTGCCAGATAGGCGAGGGACCGGGCGCGGGCGCGGGGGGCGGTCCGGGCCTCGTCGCCGAGACGGATTTCACCGGCCTGCGGTTCGAGAAGCCCTGCAAGAAGCCGCAGGAGCGTCGTCTTGCCCGCGCCGTTCGGCCCGATCAGGCCGGTTAGGCGGCCGGGCTCGACCGCGATGTCGACGCCGTCGACGATCGTCGTGCCACCCGCGCCGTATCGCAGGCTCTTCGCCGCGAGGCGCATCAGCCATCCCTCCGCAGGCGCCAGATCAGGCTGAAGAGGAACGGCGCGCCGACGATGGCGGTGACGACGCCGAGCTTCAGTTCCGGGGTGACGGGCAGGAGCCGCACGGCGATATCGGCGCCGAGCGTCAGGAGCGCGCCGCCAAGCCCCGAAACGAGAAGGAGCCGTCCTGGCCCATGGCCGACGAGCGGGCGCAGGAGATGCGGCACGACGAGCCCGACGAAGCCGATGGCACCCGCCACCGATACGGCGCTGCCTACGGCCAGCGCGGCCCCGAGAACGAGTTGAAGGCGCAGGCGTGCGAGCCGCACGCCCATGCTGCGCGCGGTGTCCTCGCCGAGCGTCAGCGCGTCGAGCGCCGGGCCGCTCGCCAGCATCAGGGCCCAGCCGACGAGCATCAGCGGTAGCGCCAGCCAGACATGGAGGAGGCTGCGGTCGGCGAGCGAGCCCATCAGCCAGAACACGATCTCCATCACCGCATAGGGGTTGGGTGAGAGGTTGAGCGCAAGCGCCGTCATAGCACCGGCGAAGGAATTGACGGCAACGCCGGCCAGAATGAGCGTCGTCGTGCTGGCCGTGCGTCCGGCCAAGGCGAAGAGGAGCGCGGTGGCGGCAAAGGCACCTGCGATCCCGCCGAGCGGCAGAGCGAGCGCGAAGGCACCCGCCAACCCGGTGTAGAAGGTGAGGACGGCGCCCAGCGCCGCCATGCCGGAGATGCCGACAATGCCGGGTTCGGCGAGGGGATTGCGCAGGAGGCCCTGCATGGCCGCGCCCGCAAGGCCGAGCGAGAAGCCGACGAGAAACCCGAGCAGCGCGCGGGGCAGGCGGAGTTCGACGAGGACGAGCGCGGGCAGCGTCTGGCGGCCGGCCAGCGCGTCGGAGAAGGCGGCCCGAAGGTCGAGCGGCGCATAGCCGAGGGCGAGTGATGCACCGAAGGCGAGGAGGCAGAGAGCCGCGAGCGTTCCCGCGAGAGCCGGTCGCGCGATCACGATCCGCCTCCGGCGTCGCCCTTGGCATCGCGCCAGCGCGCCGCGCCATCACGCAACCTTTGGACGGCTTCGACGAGGCCGGGGCCGGGGCATGTCCACAGGCGAGAGGGCACCGCCACGATCTGCGTGCGCCCTTCGAGGCGGGCCAGCGCTGGATGGCGCAGGATCTCCGTCGCGAGCGAGGGGGCGTCGTCGTCGGCATCGACGACGAGAATGTCCGGCGCCGAGAGGACGATAGTTTCCAGCGGCACGTGCCCGTATGCCGCGATGCCG
The DNA here is from genome assembly GCF_014058705.1 of Aureimonas mangrovi. Classification (NCBI taxonomy): domain Bacteria; kingdom Pseudomonadati; phylum Pseudomonadota; class Alphaproteobacteria; order Hyphomicrobiales; family Aurantimonadaceae; genus Aureimonas; species Aureimonas mangrovi. The sequence goes on along the minus strand of NZ_CP059692.1, from coordinate 2,679,757 downwards.
AGCTCCGTTGCGGCGTTGGAAAGGCCCGCGCGGGCGAGAAGTTCGTCGCTCAGCGAGCCGGGGCCGACCGTGAAGCCGTTGGGTTCGAGGACGAGCGCGCGGGGGCGCTCGCCTGTGGCGGCCGACGTGTCGAGCGTCGCGTGCATGTTCCCAATAATCGCCGCACCGCGCTCGCGCTGGCCGAGCGCGGTGGCAATCTCGATGATCTGATCGTAGGTTCCGTCCAGCGTCTGCGGCATGGAGAGTTCGAGGATCGGGGTGCCGATACGGCGCAGGAAGCCGCTCGCGCCCTGCGTGGTGAAGGCGCCGGTGAGAACGAGGTCCGGCGCCTGGAGGGCGATCTCCTCTGCGGCCCCGTCATTGATCGGAACCTCCGCTGCAAGAGCCGAGACGTTCGAGAGCTGCCCGTCGCGCGCAAGCGATGTCACGGAAGCGATCTGCGCGCGGTCCGCGAGACGCAGGACGAGCTCGTCCGCGCACAGATTGAGCGATGCGACGCGCGGCAGCGCCTCCTCTCCCCATGCGGTTGCCGGCCCGAAGGCGGAAAGCGCGAAAAGGAGGGGGAGGAGACGCTGCCGCATGCGCGTCAGAAGGTCAGGTTGAGGCCCGCATAGGCGGCCCGCCCCGGCGTTCCGTAGGTGAAGACTTCCTCGTAGCCCTCGTCGAAGAGGTTCTCGACGCGCCCGTAGATTTCCGCATTGTCGGTCAGCCTGTAGGAGCCGGCGACGTTCACCAGCACGTAGCTGTCGAGTTCGACAACCTGGCTGGCGAAGAACTCGTCGAAGAAGAGGTCCTTCTGGGAGCCGTTGTAGATGATGCCGAGATTGACGCCGGCGCGCTCTTCCTCGCCGAAGCGGTAATCGAGGTTCAGGCTGGCGATATCGCGCGGGCGGCGGACGAGTTCGTCGCCGTCGGCGTCCTCCCCGTTGGTGCGGGTGTAGGCCGCGCGCGCGGTCAGGCCGTCGAGGAGCTGAAGCGTCAGGCCGAGTTCCACGCCGTCGATCTTCGATTCGCCCGGCAGGTTGATCGAGGTCTGGCCCGAGCCGGTGATCAGGTTCTCGATGCGCTGGTCGAAATAGGTGGCCTCGATGAAGGCCAGCCCGTCCCAGAGAGTCTGGTCGATGCCCACGTCCCAGCCGCGCGCTTCTTCCGGCTGAAGGTCCGGGTTGCCCCGGTAGTCCTCCGAGTAGCCGTAAAGTTCGTAGAGCGTCGGGTTCTTGACGCCCGTGCCGAAAGAGGCGCGCAGCTTGGTGCCCGTCTCGAGGAAGGAATAGGCGCCCGTCAGGCGGTAGGTGTCGGCGTCCTCGAAGATGTCGTTGTCGTCATGGCGCAGGCTGCCCGTCAGCGACAGCCGGTCAGCGAAGGTCACCTGATGCTGCCCGACGAAACCCGTCGTGTCGATCGTGCGGTCGAAGGAGGAGAAGGCGTTCTCGCTGACGGCCGAGTTCTCCTCGTGCTGGATCGCGAAAGTGGAGATGTGGGTCGTGTCGAACAGGGCCGGCGTGTCGAAGGAGAAGTTCGTCTGGTAGTCGACGCGCCGCGTCTCGCCGGTGAAGCCGTAGGGTGTCGTCTCGGTGGTCGTGTCGCGCTCGTTGCGCGTGTAGCCGAGGCCGAAGATGTGGTCCCAGCGTCCGTCGAGGAGCGAGAGCTTGCCCTCGGCGCGCCCGAAGAACTGCTTGCCGTCGGTCTCGATGTCGGCATCGACCGCGCCGATGCCGCCGAAGAAGTCGTCGCCGTCGGCTTTGTAGTCCACATAGCGGCCGACGAGCGACAGCTCGAAGATTTCGCTCGGGCGAAGGTTCAGCTTGGCAAAGCCCGTGGCGTTCTCGTAGCCGTCGCGCTCCGAGTTGCCGCGCGCCTCGCTGGCGATCGAGATGCCGTCGGTGCGGTAGCCGGCCCCGCTGGCGATGAAGTCGTATGTCTCGTCGCCGGCGCTGACGGAGGCTTGGCCCATCGCCGTGCCGAAGGAGCCGCCCTCGGCACGGATGCGCACGGTGGGCGCGCCCGAACCGCGACGGGTGACGATGTTGATGACGCCGCCGATCGCGTCGGATCCGTAGAGCGCGCTCTGCGGTCCGCGCAGCACCTCGACGCGCTCCACTTCCTGAGCGAGGAGATGGGCGAAGTCGAATTCCGAATCGGCGGACGGGTCGTTGACGCGGATGCCATCGATGAGAACGAGCGTCTGGTTGCTCTCCGAGCCGCGAATGCGCACCTGCGTGAACTGGCCGACGGGCCCGGCGCGATTGACGGCGACGCCCGGAATCTCGCGCAGCACGTCGGAGACGAGACGCGTCTGGCGATGCTCCAACTCCTCGCCCTCGACAGCGGTGACGGCGCTGCCGACCTTCGTGAGGGGGGTCGGAACGAGGTTCGCCGACACGACGACCTCGTCGAGCTGGAGGCTGAAGGGCGCGGCCTCCTGGGCCGACGCGAGGCTGGGCAGCGCGGCGGATGCGCTCAGGGAAAGGGCGAGGAGGGCAGGGCGACTGGCGCTGCGGCGGAGGGAAAGCTTCGGCAAGGTCGGGCCTCGGGTCACGCGTGTGTGGCACGTCACCGCGAAACCCGGCTTCGTCCCGCACGCCCGGAGGCCATGCGGATCGATCCCCGCCTGGACACCCCGCCCGGCGCGCTCGCGTGTGACCACGGCTGACGGCAGGTCTCCTGGCTCGCGGGTCGCCGTCCGTTTCGTCGCCTTCCCGGGACCCGAAAGCCCAGTGGCTGTTGACGATGGACTCGCCGCTCACAGTTGCGGGGACAGCTGCGGCATTGATCGAGTTTCCGATCGCACCGCATTCCCTTTTGATCCCCGAGGGGAACCGTCCCTCAAGGTCTTGCGGTGTGGGGTCCGGCGCGTCAACGGCGCGCAGGCGTGTCTGCTCACGCGGGGCTGCAAGGGTTGCAGACGCGCCACTCTCGAAGAGCCGCGAGCGTAGATCGAAGTACCGTGCGCGGCGCCTATGCTGTAGAGGCGCCCGGATGGAACAGGCGGATCTTCTCATCCAGCATATCGCCGACGCGCGCGACCAGCGCATCGAACCGTTCCGCGATATCCGCGAGCGCGATCTCGTGCGGCGCGGTGGCTTTATCGCCGAGGGTTCGGTCGTGCTGGACGAACTGCTGCGCTCCGAGCGCTTCCGCCCCACGGCGCTCCTCCTCCTGCGAAACCGGCTGGAGGGTCTTCTTCCCAGGCTCGCGCGCCTCGACCGAGCGACGCCCGTCTACGTTGCCGAACGCGAAGTCTTCGACGCCATCGCGGGGTTTCCAGTCCATCGCGGCGTGATGGCCCATGCGGAGCGACGGCCGGATGCTCCCGAGCCCGATCCGGCGAGCCTTGCCCGAGCCGGCGCGCTGGTGGTCGTGGCGGCCGGCATCGCCAATCACGACAATATGGGCGCGATCTTCCGGGCGGCCTCTGCCTTCGGTGCGCGCGCGGTGTTCCTCGACGAGACCGCGTGCGACCCGCTTTACCGCAAGGCGATCCGCGTCTCGGTGGGCAGCGCGTTGACGACGCCCTTCGCGCGCCTCGGCAGCGTCGAGGCGACGGCGGATCTCCTGCAATCGGCTGGCTTCGACTGCGTGGCGCTCTCGCCTCGGGGGGAAGGGCGGCTCGACCTCTGGCGCCCGCAGGGGCCGGTGGCGCTGTTCCTCGGCGCCGAAGGGCCGGGCCTGCCGGATACGGTGATGGCGCGGCTGCGCACGCTGCGCATCGCGATGGCGCCTGGCCTCGACAGCCTCAACGTGGCGACGGCCGGCGCGATCGCGCTCCACCACGCCTACGCTTGCCGTTCGGAGCAGGACTGACGGTCGCTTCCTGCGGCTCGGCGGTGCCGAGCGCGGCGGCGCGTTCGGCAAGTGTCGGTCTGGCGCCGTCGGCGGGCCTGCCCTCCGCATTGCCCGCTTCGGCGCCATCATGGATCACCCGCGCGGCGATGGCTGACACGGCTTCCAGCACCTTGGCGTTCTCGGCGGCGCGCTCGGCGGGATCGGCCGGGCGGCGCGTCGGCACCGACAGGGCGCGCAACTCGTTTACCTTTGCGCGCTCGGCCTCGGGCAGCGAGATCGGCCCGGCCGGTGGGGAAGGCGCGTTCGCCACTGCCACCGCCGCGGGTGCGGCGGCGGGCGGGGCGTCCGACCTTTCCGCGTCGGCGGCCGCCTGCGTCGTCGTGGGCTCGCCCGTGGCCTTCGGTGCCGCAGCGCGCTGCGCGAGGATCGCCGAGAGTGCGGCGGTGGCCGTCTTCACGCGGCGATGGGCCGCTTCGTCCTCCGCGTCCTCCTCGATTTCCGGCCGCTCGTCTGCGACCGGTGCCGGCTGATCGGCTTCTTCGGTCTCTACTTCGGGAGGCGGCGTCTCGGCCTCGACGAGCTTGCGGCGGAGAAGTTCGTTCTCCGTCTCTAGGCGGGCGCGTTCGTCGTCGATCTCCCGCATGACGGCTTCGAGGTCGACAATGTCGGTGCGCAGGCTGTCGTTCTCGGCGAGTGCCCGGTCGCGCTCCACCGTCATGTCGGCGACGGCGCGCACCTGCCGCCCGACTTCAGCGCGCTCGGCGATAGCGCGCTCGGCGGCACGCTTGGAGGCCATTTCGCTGCGGCGGATCGCGACCGCCGCTTCCGCACGCGCGCGGTCCACCTCGGCGCGGATCTCGTTCATGGTCGCGGGCATGGTGGCGGCGATGTCGCGGCGGGCGAGGCGCTGGGCGTTGCGCCACAGGATCGGCACGAACAGCAGCGCTACGAGGGTCGCGACGAGAGCGCCGAGAGCGAAAACGAGGCCTGTGGCGATCATGCGGAACCTAGCGGATCAATGACAAACGGCCGGACACCGCACTTCGCTCCGATTGTGGAGCCGGTCCGGCGCCTTGGCAAGCGTGCCGCGTGAAGGGCGACGGCCGACCGCACTTTCGCACGGCCGGCCGTTCTCGCGGGGGACGCTGTCTCTGAGCATCGGCCCGCGAACCGTATCCGGTTCCCGAAAGCCGATGGGTCGATTCAACAGGTTAGAGGGACTTTGTGCGCCCGAAAGGATGCACGGCGCTCTAGAAGGGGTTCCAGGTCGGCGCGGGCGTGATCTTCAGATAGCCGAGATTGAGCCCGAGTCGGGCGCCGACGCCGGTCTTGATCGGCACGAGGATGACGTTGTCGCGCTGGAGCACGGTCATGCCGAGGCCGCCGACGAGATAGGCGTTGCCCGTGACGCCGCCGAAGCGGCCGTAGACGCCCTGCACGGACGGCAGATTGTAGATCAGCATCATCATGCGCGCGCCGTCCGCGCCGGCGTCGAGCCCGACGGAGGGGCCCTGCCAGAACAGGCGGTGTTCGCCGGCGTTCTTGGTGAAGAGCGTGCCCTCGCCGTAGCGCAGGCCGCCGATGAAGGCGCCGCCGCCCTCCTCGCCGAGGATGTAGCCGTTCGGAAGACCGAAGCGCTGGAAGGCGTTCTCGACGACGGAGGCGAGGCCGCCTGCTGTCGACCCGAAGAAGTTGTGCCCCTCCTGCACGATCTCGTCCATCGTGTAGCCGCTCTGCTGCGCGCTTGCGGGCGCGGCGAGGGCGATGGAGAGAAGCGCGGCCAGCGCGAGGACGGGAGCGGTGAAGGCCTTGAAGATTCGGATCATCGGCGCATTCCTTCGAATCCGGATGAGCGCGACCGATAGCGCGCGTCGGGGCGTGGCTCGCCCGTTACAGTCTGGGATTGGAACACGTTAAGGTTTTCAATTGCCTAACGGCGCGGCTTGAATCGGTGTCTTTCGCCGGGGGCGGAAAACGCCTTTCGATGCGCGGTTGACGCCGCTGGCCGCCCGACTCATTGTCCCGGCGGGCCGTGAAAGGCGGTGTCGCGGAAGCGATTCGCGGCGCGGAGCGCTCGGCGGACATGCCTTGCGCTGGCGGCCCGAAAGACAGGCCGGCCTCGCCGGCGCCCTCGACAATGGAGCCGAGATGATCAACCTGCCGACCCTGTCCGCGCCCGAGCTGGCCGCGCTTCTCGCCAGCCGCCTGTGCCACGACATCATCTCGCCGGTCGGCGCGGTCCAGAGCGGTCTCGAGCTCCTTGACGAGATGCCGGGCGACGAGGAGTCGATGGCGCTGGTACGCTCGTCCACCAAGAGCGCGGTCGCCAAGCTGCAATTCGCGCGCATTGCCTACGGCTCTTCCGGCTCTAGCACGGCGCAGATCGACACGGGCGACGCCAAGAGCGTGGCCGAGGGCTTCATGTCCTTCGAGCGGGCCGACTTCTCCTGGACGGGCGAGCGCGCCTATGTGCCAAAGAACATCGCCAAGCTCGTTCTCAACCTCGTCGTCATCGCAAACGCCTCCGTCCCGCGTGGCAAGGAGGTAAGGGTCGAGATCGAAAGCCTCGAGCCGCGCGTGCGCGTCGTCCTCACGGCGATAGGCAGCCCGCTGCGCGTTCCGGCGAAATTTCGCCAGCTCCTCGCCGGCGAGCCGCAGGAAGAGCCGATCGACGCGCATGGCGTGCAGCCCTACTACACGCTGCTTCTCGCCAACGAGGCGGGGCTGACGGTGACGCTCGACCAGAGCGAGGGGCAGGCGGTGTTCACCGTAGAGACCGCAAGCGCGCCGGAAGGGCCTGCGACGGCTGCCTGAGGGGCCGGCACGGGCGCGGGCGAAGGCCCGCGTTTCATGCTTTCTTTGCCATGGTCGGCAACCCGATCGCAAAACTCGGTGCCGTAACGTCGCCGCATCGTTCGATCGGGCCCGCTTGGGGCTCCGTGCCGGTGGAGGGCCGAACCATGCAGACCTGCCTCGTCATCGACGAGTTCGCGGTGGTGCGCAAGGTCGCGAGCCGCATCCTGACCCTGTCGGGCTACAACGCGCTGGTCGCCGACACGCTGGAGCAGGCGATCGGCATGATCGCCGAAGCCGGCACAGTGGATATCGTCGTCGTGTCGGCAACGCTTCCGGATGCGTCGGTGGACGATGCGGTGCGGCGCGTGCGCCAGGAGCCCGGCGCGTCGCGCGCGATCGTTCTGGCATCCCTGGTGGAAGCCAATCTCGGGCTTATGACGCGCGCCAAGCGCGCGGGCGCGCTCGGCTTCATCTACCGTCCCTTCGACCGCGAGAGCCTGACGGGCTGGCTGCGCGCCTACGCGCCCGCCGAAGAAGCCAAGACCCGCGAGCTGGCCTGAAACGAGAAAGGCCCGCGCGAGGCGGGCCCTTCGGATCTTCTGGATGCGCCTCGCGTCAGGCGGCGCGGGTGCCTTCCTCGGGCTCGCGCAGCACGTAACCGCGACCCCAGACGGTCTCGATGTAGTTCTTGCCCTCGGTCGCGGTCGACAGCTTCTTGCGCAGCTTGCAGATGAAGACGTCGATGATCTTCAGCTCGGGCTCGTCCATGCCGCCATAGAGGTGGTTGAGGAACATTTCCTTGGTGAGCGTCGTGCCCTTGCGGAGCGAAAGCAGCTCCAGCATGGCGTATTCCTTGCCGGTGAGGTGGACGCGCTGGCCGTTGACCTCGACGGTCTTGGCATCGAGATTCACCGTCAGGTCGCCCGTGTTGATGACCGACTGGGCGTGGCCCTTGGAGCGGCGCACGATGGCGTGGATGCGCGCCACCAACTCGTCCTTGTGGAAGGGCTTGGTCATGTAGTCGTCGGCGCCGAAGCCGAGGCCCCGTACCTTGTCCTCGATGCCGGCCATGCCGGAGAGGATGAGGATCGGCGTCTTCACCTTGGAAAGGCGCAGCGTGCGCAGCACCTCGTAGCCCGACATGTCCGGAAGGTTCAGGTCAAGCAGGATGATGTCGTAGTCGTAGAGCTTGCCGAGGTCGACGCCCTCTTCGCCGAGGTCGGTCGTGTAGACGTTGAAGCTCTCGGATTTGAGCATCAGTTCGATGCTCTGCGCGATCGCGCTGTCATCTTCGATCAAAAGAACGCGCATCCAGTTTCCCTCTCCGTCGATCCGCCCGCGCCCTCGCGCGCCGCCGATCACAGTTCGTCTCTCAGCCGTCGATGATCGTGACATTGAATGGTTAACGAAGCCTTCCGTAACCATTCCGTCAGCGGGACGGGCAGCGTGTCACGGCTGCGAAATCCCCGGCATCTCCGGCCACCCGACCGATCCTTCGGGCACGCAAACCCCTTCTGCGAAGGAGATGGCGCGCTTTGTCCCGAAGCGATTTACCCGGCCTTAAGTCGTCGACCCTAGGATTAACGTTGCACGTAAACAGACGGTTAAGCGTTTAGCCGCCGAGCCTTGCCCGAAGCCGCAGCGCTGGAGGCGAACCTCGTGCGCAAAGCCAAGGCCGCAGAAGGGGCTTCTTCGATGAGCAAGCGAGACAGTCTTGTCAGGCTGATGAAGTTCAAGACGGGCGAGAAGCGCCGCCAGGTCGACCAACTCCAGATGATGATGGGCGAGTTCGAGCGCATGGCGAGCGAACTCGACGCCCAGATCTCGAGCGAAGAGAAGAAGGCCGGCATCAGCGACGTGAACCACTTCGCCTATCCGACCTTCGCCAAGGCTGCCCGCACGCGCCGCGACAACCTCATGGATTCCGTGAAGGACCTTCGCGGCCAGATGAGCGCGGCGAACATCGCGCTTGAGGAGGCCGAGGCGGAACTCGCCCACGCCGAGAAGCTCGAGCAGCGCGACCAGATGGACGAGCGCCGCTCCGCTTCCGCCTGAGGCTTTGCGGAACGATCCCGGCCGGTGCCTGCGGCACCGGCCCGAGAGTCGTGTCCTGTCTTCCGAAAGCTGACGCGTCGGACAGAATGACGGAGCGACTTTCGAGTGTCTCAAAGGACGCGCGTCGCTCCTCGCAGCGCCGGCCACCTGTCAGCGTCCCGGCGTGATCCGCCGGAGGGGCGCGCCGGACGGTTCCGGCACCATTCGCCTCGCGATCCCGTATGCCATCTCGACAACTTGCGCGCTGATCGCGCCGTTCCTGTCTCCAGGCCAGCCGCTTTGCCGCGCGTCCCGAGGGTCTTGCTTCCCGAGTAAAACCTGAAAGAAAAAAGCCGGCGCAGGCGCCGGCTTCCCCATCAGCCTCGTGGGCCGGACCTTCAGTGGTGAAGGTCGATCTTCTTGCGGTACTCCTGAAGCTGCGTCGTGCGCAGGCCCGCAAGGCCGTGCTGGTCGATGGACACCTGCCAGGACAGGAACTCCTCCACCGTCAGCGTATAACGGGAGCAGGCCTCGTCGAGGCTCAGAAGGCCGCCGCGCACAGCCGCCACCACTTCCGCCTTGCGGCGGATCACCCAGCGACGGGTGTTGGACGGGGGAAGATCGGCGATCGTCAGCGGGCTCCCATCGGGCCCGATGACGTACTTCACTCTGGGTCTAACCTGATCGGTCATTGAACTCTCTACACAACGCAAGACCTAATCGCCAAAAGACCTTAGGCGTCGTCGGCTGAAGAATTCGCTAAACGGCCGGCAAGGATTCGATAACAACTTGAGGCAGCCCCTGAACGGCGCGCGTAAGGCACTGTCCTGCCATGCGGTTGTCGCATTCGCTCGCCCTTTGCATTAGATGAGTTCGAGGCGCAAAAAGGCGCCGCGCCCACTCGAACCCCATGCCCGATGAGATGACCGCCGTGACCAACAGCCTCGATTTCGGCAAGCCGCCCGCGCAGACGCGCGTCGTCGTCGCCATGTCGGGCGGCGTCGATTCCTCCGTGACGGCGGCGATCCTGAAGGCCGAGGGCTACGACGTCGTCGGCATCACCCTTCAACTGTACGACGGTGGCGCGACGCCGCGCCGCGCCGGCGCCTGCTGCGCGGGGCAGGACATCCATGACGCGCGCCGCACGGCAGAGATCCTGAAGATCCCTCACTATGTCCTCGATTACGAGCAGAAGTTCCGCGAGCAGGTGATTGATCCCTTTGCGGAAAGCTATCTGGCGGGCGAGACGCCGATCCCGTGCGTCGCCTGCAACCAGACCGTCAAGTTCAAGGATCTCCTGAACACCGCGATGGATCTGGGCGCCGATTGCATGGCGACGGGCCACTACATCGACTCGCGCCAGTCCGGGGGGCACCGGGCGCTCTTCCGCCCCGCCGACCTGGACCGCGACCAGAGTTATTTCCTGTATGCGACGACGCAGGCCCAGGTGGACTTCCTGCGTTTTCCGCTCGGCGCGCTGACGAAGCCGCAGGTCCGTGAGATCGCCGAGCGCCACGGCCTCGGCGTCGCCGCCAAGCCCGACAGTCAGGACATCTGCTTCGTTTCCAAGGGCAGCTACGCTGACGTCATCGCCAAGCTTCGCCCGAGCGCAGGCGAGCCGGGAGACATCGTCCACGTCGACGGGCGCACGCTCGGCCGCCACGAGGGCATCGTCCATTTCACCGTCGGCCAGCGAAAGGGGCTCGGTGTCTCCGCGGGCGAGCCGCTCTACGTGGTGGCGATCGATCCGGCGACGCGCACCGTTACCGTCGGCCCGCGCGAGGCGCTGCGGGTGGGGCGTCTGTCGCTGCGCGACGTCAACTGGCTGGGCGAGGGCGGTTTCGCTGAGGCCGCCTCGCTTGGCAAGGATCTCTTCGTGAAAGTTCGCTCCACCCGCCCGCCGGCGCCCGCGCGCCTTGTGGTGGAGGACGGGGCGCCGCTGGTCGAACTCGCCGGCGGCGAGGACGGAGTGTCGCCGGGCCAGGCCTGCGTGTTCTACTCGGGCGAAGGCGCCGGCGCGCGCGTTCTGGGCGGCGGCGTCATCGCCCGCACCGTGCGCGAAGCGGCGCTGAAGGCCGCCTGACGTTTCAGGAGAGGGGCGAGGCGGCCGCGAGGATGCGGACGGTCTCCACGGCTTCCGCCGCTCCCGTCTCGGGCTGCGCGCGCGAGGTGATGCACGACAGGAAATGGCGCAGCTCGCGGTCGAGCGGCAGGCCCGGCACGGTCTCCAGATACTCCGGATCGGCGTTGTGCATGGCGAAGGCCGCGCCCTCGCGCCAGACGCGGTGGGCATGGAGCGCGAGCTTCTGTCCCTCGGGCGCCAGATCGTCGAAGGTGATCATTCCCGCGTCGCCGACCACGGTGAAGCGACGGTCTCGGAACGGCGACACGCGCGAGACATGGACCTCGGCCGAAAGCCCCGACGGGAAGTCGAGGCGGATGTCGGCGACGTCCGTCTCGTCGCTCAGGACCGTGCGGCGCAAGGCCTCGATCGATGATGGCGCCTCGCCGGCGATCTTCAGGACGAGCGAGAGGTCATGCGGGGCGAGGTCCCACACCGCATCCATGCCAAGGAAACGTCCGAGGCCGAGGCGCGTCGAGATGACGTGCCGGCCCTTGCCGATGCGCCCCGCCTCGACCGCCTCGCACAGCGCCTCGAACACCGGGTGAAAGCGCAGGACATGGCCCACCATCAGGATGCGGCCGCGCGCATGCGCGAGATCGGCGGTCGCCTGCGCGTCTGCGACGTCGAGCGCGATCGGCTTCTCGATCAGAACGTCCTTGCCGGCCTCGATCGCCTTGCGCCCCATCGGCCCGTGCAGGCGAGGGGGCAGCGCAAGGACCACGGCGTCGATGGCGGGATCGGCGAGGATGTCCTCGGCGGATCGCGCGGGCACGCCGGCGCGGCTCGAGATTTCGGCCGCGCGCTCCGCGTTGCCGTCTGCGATGGCTGCGAGCGCGCCGAGTTCCTTCAGCGTGCGGACGTGGTTCTGGCCCCATTGGCCGCAGCCGATGACAGCGATGGAATGATCGGACATGATGCCTCGTCTGAAACGAACGAGGCAGGGCCTAGCCCTCGCGGCCGCGCGAGGCAAGGCGAAGGGCTCGCTTGAATTCTTGACAGGCGGGCGCCGCTGTCCCTATACGGGCGCTCATCGCGGCGCGCCCCTGGGGGAGCGCCGAGCGGACACTTGGCCTCGGCCGCATTCCGCATGGCAGCGTAGCTCAGTTGGTTAGAGCACCGGACTCATAACCCGGGGGTCGGCAGTTCAAGTCTGCCCGCTGCTACCACCTCTCCATCCGTCATCTTGACCTGTCGCATTGTCGTGCGAATGACACAGGCGTGATAAATTCCGCCGCGTACCCCTTGCCGGCCTTGCACGCGATAGCGCCTCGCCGTGGAGGGTGTTCGGAGCATGCGTTAAGAATGGCGCAGGGGCAGGTGGTCCTGCCGGGCAGGGAATCGGAGGCGCGACGAGATGAAGAGGTTCATGATCGGATCCGCCGCGCTGGCGCTTGTCCTCATCCTCGGCGTCTCGCTCGGCTACTGGCATTTCGGCGGCATCCTGCCGCGCACGGGCGAGGAGGCCCGCGAGATCGCGCCCGCCTCCACACCGGCGGAGAGCGGGGCTTTGCCCGCGGTGGCCGAAGCGCGTGAAGGGTCGGCGGGAACCGAATCCGACACGGCAGACGCTGGCGCGCCGACGTCGGACGCCGGCCCTGAAGAAGCCGCCGCGACGTCCGATGGCCCGAGCTTCGAGCTCCTGCGCGTCGATCCGGACGGGCAGGCCGTCGTCGCGGGTGTCGCACTGCCCGGTTCGCAGGTTCTCCTGCGCCGCGCCGGGCAGGTGATCGCGCAGGACACGGCCGGGGCGGGCGGCGATTTTGCCATGATGCTCGACGAGGCGCTGCCGGTCGGCGATCACACGCTCCAGCTCGAATCGCAAGGGGAGGGCGGCGAGACGACGCTGTCCGCGCAGACCGCCATCGTCAGCGTGCCGCCACGCGGCCGCGAGAGCGAACTGATGGTGATGATCGAGACGACGGACGCGCCTTCGCAGCTTCTCGTCACGCCAACGCCGCAGGTTGCGCGGGCCGCGCCGGAGGCATTACCCGTATCCGAACAGACCGTGGTCGCCTCGGCGCCCCAGGGCGACATCTCGCAGGCCCCCGCACCCATGGCAGCGGCGCCCGTGGAGAGCGTCGCCGCACCCATCGCTTCCGCCAGGCCGTTGGACCTCGCCATCGCTGCGGTGGAGATCGAGGACGAACGCATCTACGTCGCCGGCACACGCAAGCCGGGATCGACGGTTCGCATCTATGTTGATGACGCTTTCGTCGCAGAGGCGGAGCGCGGCGAGAGCGCCGAGTTCCTGGCCTCCGCGCAGGCCGAGGTGCCAACCGGTTCGCGAATCGTGCGCGCCGACGAGATCGACGCGGCGGGCGACGTCGTCTCGCGCGTCGAGGTGCCGTTCGAGCGGCCGGAAGGCCGGGACGTCTCGGCGCTCGCGGTCCCGGCCGTTGACGGCGAGGACGCGCCGGTGCAGGCCGCGCTTGAGCCGGTGGAGGGGCGCGTCATCATCCGGCGCGGCGACACGCTCTGGCGCATCTCGCGCGACACCTACGGGCGCGGCGCGCGCTACACCGTGATCTATCTTGCCAATGGGGACCAGATCCGCGACCCGGACCTGATCTATCCCGGCCAGATCTTCCGCATGCCGCAGGACGAGACGGCGGCTGCCGGCGGCTGATGTCCACGCCGAGGGTGGCCGTTCGCGCGCCTGCGCTTTAGAAGGGCTCCGAGCACCGGCTGACCGGCGCCTGAGGCACGAGACTTTTCCCCATGGCATCCGACGATCCGCGCGCCGTTTCCGGTGATTCCGGCGCGATCTTCCGCACCCTGAATAACCTGTGGCCCTACATGTGGCCGCACGACAGGCCGGATCTTCGCGCGCGCGTGGCCTGGGCGAGCTTCTATCTCGTCCTCGCCAAGCTCCTGACGGTCGCGATCCCGTATTTCTACAAATGGGCGACCGATTCTCTGAACGACGTCGCGCCGTCCGACTGGCTGCCGCTGTTCCTGACGGGTGCGATCACACTCGTCGTCGCCTACAACGTGGTGCGCGTCGTATCGGTCGGCTTCAACCAGTTGCGCGACGCCCTGTTCGCGTCCGTCGGGCAGTATGCGGTGCGCCGGCTCGCCTTCCGCACCTTCGTCCACATGCACGAGCTTTCGCTGCGTTTCCATCTGGAGCGTCGGACGGGCGGTCTCTCGCGCATCATCGAGCGCGGCACCAAGGGCATCGAGACGATCGTGCGCTTCACGATCCTCAACTCGGTGCCCACGGTCCTCGAATTCGCGCTGACGGCGGTCATCTTCGGCTTCGCCTACGGCCTGTCCTACGTCGTCGTCATCGCCGCGACGATCTTCCTCTACGGCTGGTTCACCATCCGAGCGAGCGACTGGCGCATCGCGATTCGGCGCGAGATGAATGACTCCGACACCGAGGCGAACACCAAGGCGATCGATTCGCTCCTGAACTTCGAGACCGTGAAGTATTTCGGCAACGAGGCGATGGAGGCAGAGCGGTTCGACCGCTCCATGGCGCGCTACGAGCGCGCCGCGACGCAGACCTGGACCTCGCTCGGCTGGCTGAACTTCGGCCAGGGCGTCATCTTCTCGATCGGCATGGGCATCGTGATGGTGATGAGCGCGCTCGAGGTGCGGGCGGGCACACAGACGCTCGGCGACTTCGTCTTCGTGAACGCGCTGCTCATGCAGCTTTCCGTGCCGCTCAACTTCATCGGTTTCGTCTACCGCGAAATCCGGCAGGGGCTGACCGACATGGAGAACATGTTCGATCTCCTGCAGGTGCGCCGCGAGGTGGTGGACGCGCCGGCTGCGCCACCGCTGCAGGTGAGCCATGGCGCGATCCGCTTCGAGGACGTGCGCTTTTCCTACGACCCTGACCGCGAGATCCTGAAGGGCATCTCCTTCGAGGTGCCGCCGGGCAAGTCGGTGGCCATCGTCGGCCCGTCCGGCGCCGGCAAGTCCACGATCTCGCGGCTTCTCTTCCGCTTCTACGACGTGACGAGCGGGCGCATCTCGATCGACGGGCAGGACATCGCGGGCGTCGCGCAGAACTCGCTGCGCGCGGCGATCGGCATCGTGCCGCAGGATACGGTGCTCTTCAACGACACCATCGCCTACAATATTCGCTACGGGCGGGTGGACGCGGCCGAGGACGAGGTCCGCCAGGCCGCCGAGCGCGCGCAGATCCAAAGCTTCATCGAGGCGCTGCCGCAGGGCTTCGAGACGATGGTGGGCGAGCGCGGTCTCAAGCTCTCGGGCGGCGAGAAGCAGCGGGTCGCGATCGCCCGCACGCTCCTGAAAGCTCCACCGATCCTGATCCTGGACGAGGCGACCTCCGCACTCGACACACACACCGAGCAGGAGATCCAGTCGGCGCTCGATCTCGTCTCGCGCAACCGCACGACGCTGACTATCGCGCATCGCCTGTCGACGATCGTCGCGGCCGACGAGATCCTGGTGCTGCGCGCCGGCGAGATCGTCGAGCGCGGCGCGCATCCCGAACTGATGGCCGCTGGCGGGCTCTATGCCGAGATGTGGGCCATGCAGCGCGAGGCGAGCGAGGCGGAGGAGACGCTTCGCCGCGCCCGCGAGGCCGACGAGGCGGGCATTCTCGAGCGCCGCCGCTTGAACGATCCGGCCGCGCAGGCCGGAACCACCGGCGACGAGACGCCTTGAACAGAGCAACGTTGTTTTCTATCCGCTCGGGGTTGGTGCCACACGCCACCAACCCCGACGGCCGCCAGACAAGGATACCGCCTCTCCGATGGACATGATCCAGTCGATCCGCAACGTCCTCGTGCCGGTCCACCGGCAGGGCTACCCGTTCATCGCGACCTTCCTCGTCGCCGCTGTGCTGCTCGGCCTGCTGTGGGAGCCGCTCTTCTGGCTCGGCCTGATCCTGACGCTTTGGTGCGCCTATTTCTTCCGCGACCCCGAGCGCGTGACGCCGCAGGCTGGCGACATCGCGGTCAGCCCCGCGGACGGCAAGGTCTCCTTCGTCGGACCCGTCGTGCCGCCGGTCGAGCTCGGCCTGCCTGCCGAGCCCATGCTGCGCGTCTCGATCTTCATGAACGTCTTCGACTGCCACATCAATCGCGCCCCGGTGCGCGGGCGCGTCGCACGCATGGTCTATCGCGAGGGCGAGTTCAGGAACGCCGAGCTCGACAAGGCCAGCGAGGTCAACGAACGCTCCTCGATGGTGATCGAGGGACCGCATGGCCAGATCGGCGTCGTGCAGATCGCCGGTGCCGTCGCACGACGGATCGTGCCGTTCTGCGCGGCCGGCGACGCGCTCGAGGCCGGCCAGCGCTTCGGCCTTATTCGCTTCGGCTCGCGGCTCGACATCTATTTCCCGGCCGGGACCGTAGCGCGTGTCGGCGAGGGGCAGAAGGCGGTGGCTGGCGAGACCGTGATCGCCTCGTTCGGGGAGGGCCTGGCGAACTGGTCCTTCCGCAAGGACTGAGCGCGATGGAGCCGAAAGACGAGAGCGAGGAGGAGAGCCGCTTCGGCCCGATGGCGATGCGAGCGCGCATCCCCGTGCGCCAGATCGTGCCGAACCTCGTCACCATCCTGTCCATCTGCGCCGGTATGACGGGTATGCGCTTCGCCTTCGAGGGACGAATCGAGATGGCGGTCGCGCTTGTCCTCGGCGCGGCGTTCCTCGACGGGATCGACGGGCGCATCGCGCGCCTCGTCAACGGCCAGAGCCGCTTCGGGGCGGAAATGGATTCGCTGGCGGATATCGTCAATTTCGGCGTGGCGCCGGCCATGCTGCTCTACGCCTTCACCCTGCACGACGCCGGTGCGATCGGCTGGACGGCGGCGCTTCTCTATGCCGCAGGCTCGGCGCTTCGCCTCGCGCGCTTCAACACGATGCTGGACGAGCCGAACCGTCCTGCCTGGAAGAGCGCCTATTTCGTCGGCGTGCCGGCCCCGGCGGGCGCGGCGCTCGCGCTCTTTCCGATCTATCTCGGCCTTCTGTCGCAGAAGACGGGCTTCCCGGAGCTGACGGCGGCCGTCGCCTCGATCTATCTCGTCGGCATCGGCCTTCTGATGGCGAGCCGCATCCCGACCTATTCGGGCAAGACCATCGGCTTGCCTTTGAAACGCGAATGGGTCGTGCCCTTCATGCTTCTGGTCGTGTTCTACATCGCGATGCTGCTGGCCTATCCGTGGCAGACGCTGTCGCTGTCGACGCTGGCCTACTTCGTCTCGATCCCCTTCTCGATCCGTTCCTATCGCCGCGCACAGCGTCGCCACGCGGAGGGGTAGAGGCGGGGCCTCAGTCCGGGTCGCGGTAGGTCAGGAAGCGGTTCTGGCGCACGTCGAAGAGGCGGCCCGTCTCGGTGGTCTCATCGGTCAGAAGCGGCAACACGCTCGCGGCGACCTCGGCAGGCGAGGGCAGAGTCTGCGGATCCTCGCCGGGCATTGCCAGCGCACGCATCGCCGTGCGCGTGGCGCCCGGATTGACGGAGTTGACGCGCAAGGGCAGCGAGCGCGTCTCGTTCGCCCAGCTCTTCACCATCGCCTCTCCCGCGGCCTTGGTGGCGGCGTAGAGCCCCCAATAGGCCTTGGCAGAATGCGCCGCGCCCGACGACATCACGACGGCGCGCCCGGCGGGAGCCGCGCGCAGAAGAGGATCGGCCGTGCGGATCAGGCGCCATGTCGCGTCGACGTTCAGGCGCATCGTCTTGTCGAACACCTTCGCCTGGATATGCCCGATGGGCGCGAGGACACCGAGCGCGCCGGCATTGACGACGAGCGCGTCGAGCTTGCCCCAACGCTCGTGGATCGCGCCGCCGAGCCGGTCGATCCCGGCCATGTCGGTTAGGTCGAGCGGCACGAGCGTGGTGGCGCCGCCCGCCGCGCGGATCTCGTCGTCGAGGTCCTCGAGGCCGCCCACCGTGCGTGCGACGGCGACGACATGTGCCCCTTCGGCAGCCAGAAGCTTGGCGAGCTGGTAGCCGATCCCGCGCGATGCGCCCGTTACCAGCGCGACGCGCCCCTGCAGTCTTCCGGTCATGAATGGTCCTTGAAAAGCGTCGTCAGCCGTTGCCGGCCATCAGCGCGAGCCGGCGCACATTGTTGTGGGTCGTCGCGTCGCGGTCCACGAGGCGCGTGGGATAGTCACCGGTGAAGTAATGGTCGGTGAACTGCGGCTTCGCCGGATCGCGCGGGCGCCCGCCGACGGCGCGGTAGAGCCCGTCGATCGAGAGGAACTGCAGGGAGTCGGCCCCGATGAACCGGCACATGGATTCGAGGTCCGGATGCTGGTTGGCGAGGAGGTTCTCCGCGTCCGGCGTGTCGATGCCGTAGAAGTCCGGGTGGAAGATCATCGGGCTCGCGACGCGGATATGCACTTCGCTGGCGCCCGCGTCGCGCATCATCTGCACGATCTTCACCGAAGTCGTGCCGCGCACGATGGAATCGTCGATGAGGACGACCCGCTTGCCCTCGATCATCGCGCGGTTGGCCGAATGCTTCAGCTTCACGCCGAAAGCGCGGATCTGCTGCGTCGGCTCGATGAAGGTACGCCCGACATAATGGTTGCGGATGATGCCGTATTCGAACGGAATGCCGCTCGCCTGCGCGAAACCCAGCGCGGCCGGCGTGCCGCCGTCTGGTACGGGCACGACGACGTCGGCCTCGACCGGTGCCTCCGCTGCGAGGTTCTCGCCCATCTTCTTGCGCGCGACATAGACGCTTCGCCCGCCGACGACCGAATCCGGCCGGGCGAAATAGACGTACTCGAACAGGCAGATGCGTTCGGGACGCTTCACCTGCGCCTTGCGCGCATCGATCGTGATCGAGCCGTCGGGCTGGATCTCGCAGATCACGACCTCGCCGTTCTCCACGTCGCGCACGAACTTGGCGCCGATGATGTCGAGCGCGCAGGTCTCGGAGGCGAAGATCGGCTTGCCGTCGAGTTCGCCCATGACGAGCGGGCGCACGCCGTTCGGATCGCGCGCGGCGATCAGCTTGGTGCGCGTCAGCGCCAGCATCGCGTAGCCGCCCTCGACCTGCGCGATGGCGTCGGCGAAGCGCTCGCCGGAGGAGGCGAGCTTGGAGCGGGCGATGAGGTGAAGGACGACTTCGGTGTCGGAGGTCGACTGGCAGATCGCGCCGGACGCGATCAGGTTGCGGCGCAGCGTCAGGCCGTTGGTGAAGTTGCCGTTGTGGGCGATGGCGATGCCGCCGTCGTGCAGCTCGGCGAAAAGCGGCTGGACGTTGCGCAGGATCGTCTCGCCGGTCGTCGAGTAGCGCACATGGCCGATCGACATGTGGCCGGGCAGACGGGCGAGGGTGGCGGGGTCCGTGTAATGGTCGCCCACCAGCCCCATGCGGCGTTCCGAATGGAACTGCGAGCCGTCGAAGGAGACCATGCCGGCCGCTTCCTGCCCGCGATGCTGGAGCGCGTGGAGGCCGAGCGCCGTCAGCGTCGCGGCGTCGGGATGGCCGAGAATTCCGAAGACGCCGCACTCCTCGTGGAGGGTGTCGTCGTCGAGACCGAAAGGCGTCTCTTCCATGGGGATCACTCGCTTCGCCGGCTGGGGCTCGTTGAGGGTTCGCCGCTCATATGGGAGCGTTCATGCGGTAAACAAAAGAACCTGCCGCGAGGCGCCCCCGCGGCAGATCGTTTCCTGACTTCCCCCCGAAGCCTGGCGGTCAGTTGGCCGGCGGCTCTTCGGCGGCGGGCTGTCCGGCGCCTTCGATCGCGTCCTCGATCGTGACGGGCGAGCCGTCGGTCGCGGGCGCCGGCTCCGGCGCGCCGAAGCGCTCGCGGATCGTCTCCTCGGGATTTTCCGGCAGGGCCGCGATCAGGCGGTTGCCGAGATCGTCGAGCGTCGGCTTGGAGTAGGCGTTCGCCACCCATTCGGGCTGGTTCTCCGGCGTCAGCCAGTTGAAGAACACCATCGCAACGACGACAAGGAGCAGGCCGCGTGCGGCGCCGAACAGAAAGCCGAGCGTGCGGTCGAGCGGGCCGATGCGGCTGTCGATGATGAAATCGGCGATGCGCAGCGTGATGAAGGACACGATGATCAGCGCCACGAGGAAGATGCCGAGCGCGGAGGCCGCCATCGCGGCCGTGTCGGAGTTGATGTACTCGCGTGCGAAGGGCGTCAGCGTCGGATAGAAGAAGAAGGCGGCGGCAGCGGCCGCGATCCAGGCGACGATCGACAGGATCTCGCGCGAGAAGCCGCGCACCATGGCCAGGATCGCCGAGATCAGCATGATGGCGATCAGGATCGCGTCGAGAAGCGTGACGGTCATTCCGGTCCTTGGTCTCTCTTCATCGCCCGCAAGCACGGCGGCTCGTGACGATCAGTCTTACACTCGCGGATGCGGCGAAAATCAAGCGTCCGTTTGCGCGGGCGCGGATGCGATGTGGGCGACGAGGTGGGCGAGGGTCTCGATCTCCTGCACGCCGAGGCCCCTCGTGGCCGCGGCTTCCGCCCCGGCCGAGGGCAGGACGGCGCGCGCGAAGCCGAGCTTCTGCGCTTCCTTCAGCCGCTGGCCGCCATGCGCGACGGGGCGCACGGCGCCCGACAGCGAAATCTCGCCGAAATACACGCAGTCCGCCGGCAAAGCCTTGCCCGACAGGGACGAGACCAGCGCCGCCGCGACTGCCAGATCGGCCGCCGGCTCATTGATCCGGTAGCCGCCGGCGACGTTGAGATAGACGTCGTGCTGGCCGAGCCGCACGCCGCAATGCGCCTCCAGCACCGCCAGCACCATGGCGAGGCGCGGCTGGTCCCATCCCAGCACCGAGCGACGCGGGGTGCCGAGCGCGGAGGGCGCGACGAGCGCCTGTATCTCGACGAGGATCGGCCGCGTGCCTTCCATGCCGCCGAAAACGGCCGCCCCCGGCGCCTTGTCGTTGCGCTCGCCGAGGAAGAGCTCGGACGGGTTCGACACCTCGCGCAGGCCCGAATCGCCCATCTCGAAGACGCCGATCTCGTCGGTCGCGCCGAAGCGGTTCTTCACCGTGCGCAGGATGCGGTAGTGGTGTCCGCCTTCGCCCTCGAAGTAGAGCACCGCGTCGACCATGTGCTCGACGACGCGCGGGCCGGCGATCTGGCCTTCCTTGGTGACGTGGCCGACGAGGATTACGGCCGCGCCGGAGGACTTGGCGTAGCGGATGAGGGCCTGCGCGCCCGCGCGCACCTGAGTGACGGTGCCGGGGGCCGATTCGGCGATGTCCGTCCACACGGTCTGGATGGAATCGATGATGACGAGATCCGGTCGCCGCGATGCCGTCAGGGTCGCGAGGATGTCCTCGACATTGGTTTCGGCCATCAGCTCGACGGAGGTGTCGGCCGCCTTGAGCCTCTGGGCGCGTAGGCGCACCTGCGCCACCGCTTCCTCGCCCGAGACGTAGACGACCTTGTGCCCGCCGCGCGCGAGCGCCGCGGCCGCCTGCATCAGCAGCGTTGATTTGCCGATGCCGGGATCGCCGCCGACGAGGAGTGCCGAGCCGCGCACGAAGCCGCCGCCGGTGACGCGGTCGAGTTCGGCGATGCCGGAGACGACGCGTGGCGCTTCCTCGGCTTCGCCGGACAGCCCGACGAGCGCGGCCACGCGTCCCTTGCGGCGTCCGCGCGTCATGCCGGCCGGGCCGCCGCCGATGCCGCCCGTCTCGTTCTCCTCGACGATGGTGTTCCACTCGCCGCACGCGTCGCAGCGGCCCTGCCAGCGCGCGGTGACAGCGCCGCAGTTCTGGCAGATGAAGGTCGCCTTGGCCTTCGCCATCAGACCCACTGGCGCTGGACGCGCGAGCCCATCGAGGTCAGCATCTCATAGGCGATCGTGCCGGCGTGCCGGGCCGTCTCGTCCACGCTGACATTCGGGCCGAACACCTCGACAGCGTCGCCGGGCGCAAGCGCGTCCTCCGGCACGTCGGTGACGTCGATCGTGGTGAGGTCCATCGAGACGCGGCCGATCACCGGTACACGGCGCCCGGCTGCGAACATCTGCGGGCCGGTGGCGCCGTCCGGTGCCGAGGCGCTGCGCAGGTAGCCGTCGGCATACCCGATGCCGAGCGTCGCGATACGGCGGCGCGCCTTCAGCTTCGCCGTCGCGCCATATCCGATCGCCTCGCCTTTCGCCGCCCAGCGGATCTGGAGGACGTGCGCCTGAAGCGTCACGACCGGGCGCAGCGTGCCGTCGCCGTCGAGGGCCGTCTCGCCGCCATAGAGCGCGATGCCCGGCCGCGTCAGGTCGAAGTGGTAGTCGGGCCCGAGGAAGACGCCGGCCGAATTGGCGAGCGAGCGCCCGACATGGGGAAACAGAGCCGATAGTGCGCGGAAACGCTCGAGCTGGACGACGCTCTGCCCGGACGCAGGATCGTCTCCGCTCGCCAGATGGCTCATCACGAGGGCGAGGTCGATCGCGCCCTCGCGCGCCAGCTTCGCGGCGGCCCTGGCGTCCTCCTCGTCGAGGCCGAGGCGGTTCATTCCGGTCTCGAGCTGGACGGCGCAGACACCTGGAAAGCTGCCGAGCGCGGCCTCGCGCCACAGCGCAACATCGTCCGGCGTCGAAAGGACCGGGATCAGCCGGTGCAGCCGGCAGAGGGCGGCCGCCTGCGCGTCGAGCCCCTGCAGCACGAAAACGCGGAAGTTCTTGCCCGGCATCGCCTCGCGAATGCGCACGCCTTCCTCGGCCCAGGCGACGAAGAAGTCGCGGCAGCCTGCGCCGAACAAGGCCTTTGCCGCCATTTCCGCGCCCAGCCCGTAGGCGTCGGCCTTTACCGCCGCGCCCGTTCGCGCCTGCCCGCTGCGGATGGCGACCGAGCGCCAGTTCGACTTCAGCGCCCAGCCGTCGATCCGCGCGACGGGGCGCCGGCCCAGGGCCGGGGCTGCATGAAGGCCGGAAGAGGCCACTGCGGACTGGGTACTCATCGTCTTCTCGTCTGCTACTCGAAGCGCTCGGGAAGGTGGGTGTCTTCGGCCAGGTCGGTGAAGCGCGTGAACTCGGCCTGGAAGGCGAGAGGAACGGTGCCGGTGGGGCCGTGGCGCTGCTTTGCGATGATGACCTCGGCCTTGCCGCGCGCGTCGTTCATCTCCTGCTGCCATTTGAGATGCTCGTCGGTGCCGGCCTTCGGCTCCTTGCTCTGGAGATAGTACTCCTCGCGGTACACGAACATGACGACGTCGGCGTCCTGCTCGATCGAGCCCGATTCGCGAAGGTCGGAGAGCTGCGGTCGCTTGTCATCGCGGTTCTCGACCTGACGAGAGAGCTGCGACAGCGCGATGATCGGCACGGACAGCTCCTTGGCCAGCGCCTTCAGGCCGGTGGTGATCTCGGTGATCTCCTGCACGCGGTTGGTCGAGTTCTTGGACGAGCCCTGCATGAGCTGCACGTAGTCGATCACCATCACGTCGAGCCCGCGCTGGCGCTTAAGGCGGCGCGCGCGCGCCGAGAGCTGGGCGATGGAGATGCCGCCCGTCTGGTCGATGTAGAGCGGGGCGCGCTGCATCATCTCGGTGCAGGCGACGAGCTTGGAGTATTCGGCGTCGGTGATGTTGCCGCGCCGGATCTTCGACGAGGAGACCTCGCTCTGCTCGGAGATGATGCGCGTGGCGAGCTGTTCGGCACTCATTTCCAGCGAGAAGAAGCCGACGACGCCGCCGTTCTTGGCCTTGAAGGTGCCGTCGGCCTGTTCGGCCGGCTCGTAGGCGCCGGCGATGTTGAAGGCGATGTTGGTGGCGAGCGACGTCTTGCCCATCGCCGGGCGTCCGGCGAGGATGATGAGATCGGAGGGCTGCAGGCCGCCCATGCGCCGGTCGAGCTCGCGGATGCCGGACGAGATGCCCGAAAGGCCACCGTCGCGGTCCTTGGCCGCGCCCGCCATCTCGATCGCCAGCGCCATCGCGTCGGTGAAGGACTGGAAGCCGCCGTCGTAGCGGCCGGTCTCGGCCAGTTCGAACAGGCGCCGCTCGGCATCCTCGATCTGGGCCTTCGGCTCCATGTCGAGCGGTGCGTCGAAGGCGACGTTGACCATGTCCTCGCCGATGCGGATCAGCGAGCGGCGCAGCGCGAGGTCGTAGATGGCCCGGCCGTAGTCGGCGGCGTTGATGATCGTCGTGGCCTCGGCCGCGAGGCGCGCGAGATACTGCGCGACGGTGATGTCGCCGACGCGGTCGTTGGCGGCCAGGAAGGTCTTGATCGTGACCGGATTGGCGATCTTGCCCATGCGGATCATCTGCGACGTCTTGTCGAAGATGTCCCGGTGCAGGGGCTCGTAGAAATGGTCCGGCTTCAGGAAGTCGTGGACGATGTAATAGGCGTCGTTGTTGACGAGGATGGCGCCGAGCAGCGCCTGCTCGGCCTCGATGTTGCCGGGCGCCTCGCGATGGAGTGGGGCACCCTGGTCACCCTGATGCCGGGCATCGTCTCCCTCGAACTTGCGTGCCGCTTCGGCCATCGGCTGGCACTCCTGTCGTCGGTCGTTCCCGGTACGCGCGTGGCACCGTTGCGACCCTATCTAATGCCTTCGCGCCGCCAACGCTCGCGCTTTGGCGCGTCGCGGCGCCGATGTCGCACCTGATCTCGCCGGCTTTGTGGACGAGCGGTGCTTGCGGTCTCGAATGCAAAGGGGAGCCGGCGCGCAGCCGTGCCGGCTCCCCTGTTGATAAGCTCTGGAAGAGCTGTGCGGAACGGCGCTTACTCTTCTTCGCCGATCTGCGGGGCCTCTTCGCGGCGGGGCTCTTCACCCTCGTCCTCGTCGAACATCGCGCCGCCGAGGTCCTCGGCGCGCAGCGCGTCCTCGTCGTAGCCGTAGATCGCGTCGGCCGAGGTCAGCGTCTCGCCCTGCGCCTGCCGCTCGGCCTCGTCCTGCGAACGGGCGACGTTGGCCGTGATCTCGATCGAGACCTCGGCGTGCAGCGCGATCGTGACCTTGTGCAGGCCGATGGACTTGATCGGCTGGTTGAGCTCGACCGCGTTGCGCGAGACCGAATAGCCCTCGGCCTTCAGAAGATCGGAGATGTCGCGGGCCGAGACCGAGCCGTAGAGCTGGCCGGTCTCGCCGGCCGAGCGCACGATAACGAAGGTCTTGCCGTCGAGCGTCTCGCCGATCTGGCTGGCTTCGCCCTTGCGCTCCTCGTTGCGCGCGACGAGCTGCGCCTTCTGGGCTTCGAACTTGGCCTGGTTGGCCTCGTTGGCGCGAAGCGCGCGGCCGGTCGGCAGGAGGTAGTTGCGGGCGTAGCCGTCGCGCACGCGCACGGTGTCGCCGAGACCGCCGAGGCGGGCGATGCGTTCGAGGAGGATGACGTCCATGATGGTTTTCCTTGCGTTCTGGAGTGTCAATTCGAGGATTGGGTGCCGACGCCCGGCCGGGCGGCCTTGAAGACGCCGTAGACGAGGAAGGCGAAGATCGGGAACGTCAGGACGACGATCGCGAAATAGACAGTGAAGAGGAGGAGGCCCCGTCCGCTTCGCCCGCGGGTGCGGTGATGGAAGGCGGCGAGGCCGACGAGGGTGAAGGCCGCGCCCAGCGCGCCGGCAAAGACCGCCGCGACGTTTCCGAGCGCACCCTCGAGGAAGGAGATGGCGAGCGCGACCGCAAAGATCGGCAGGGCGAGACGCGGCAGACCGGCCTGAGAGGGAATGTCGTCCTTCGGGCGCTGGAGCCGGCCGCTGAGCCGGGTGATCGCGGCCGCCAGATACAGCGATCCGCACAGAGTGAGCGTCAGGACAGCCGGCTGCACGAAGGGCACGATGGAGACCACCATGCGCGACAGGTCCTCGATCTGCGCATCGTCGATGTCGAGGCCCGCGCCCGCCTGCGCCGAGAGCGCTTCCTGCAGCATCGGCACGGCGCTCTCGGCGTCGTAGCCGATGAGCCAGCCCATCACGAGGCAGCCCGCGCTGGCCGAGAGCGCCGCGGCGAAGAGCACGCGGTCGAGCGGATACCAGTCCAGCGGGACGGGCGCCGGGCCGGTGAGGGGTGGGGTCGCCTGACGCTGCGGGTCATCGCTCGGGCGCGCGAGACCGCACAGATGGCCGATGAATGCGGCCGGGGCGCCGATGGTGGCGAGGATCATCAGGCCGCCGGCGGGGGTGCCGGTGATGCCCGCGATGACGCCGGCCGAGACGAGCGCGGCGGCGATGCCGGCGGCGCTGCCCCAGCCGAGGCTGGCGATCAGGATCGGAATGGGTGCCGCGAGCGAAAGGCCGAGCGCGGACACCGACTGCGTCACCAGTCCGGCGAACAGAAGGGCGCTGGCAAGGCCGGCAGCAAGGCCGACGAGGAGGGCTCGGGCGTTCATCTTATGTCGCTGTCCTGCGGATCGCAGTTAGGGGCGCGTGCCCCAACTCGGCTGATGGAAGTTCCCGGCGGGCGCCGAACGACGCCGGGAAGCGGGCGGCGTCTCCGCGACGCCGCCCGCTGAAGGCAGGTCCTACTTGAGGACGTAGGGCAGCAGACCGAGGAAGCGGGCGCGCTTGATCGCCTGGGCGAGGGCGCGCTGGTTCTTCTGGCTGACGGCCGTGATGCGCGACGGCACGATCTTGCCGCGCTCGGAAATGTAGCGCTGCAGGAGACGGACGTCCTTGTAGTCGATCTTCGGCGACTCACCGGACGCGAACGGATCGGACTTGCGCCGGCGATGGAACGGACGGCGGGTCGGGAGCTGTGCGATATCGACCATTTACGCGGCCTCCTCGGTGCGGGGACGGCGCGGACGGTCGTCGTCATCGCGGCGCGGACGGTCCTCGCGGTCGCGGCGCGGACGCTCGTCGTCGCGGCCACGGCGCGGACGGTCGTCGCGCTTCTGCATCATGGCCGACTGGCCCTCGTCGTGCTCCTCGACCTTGATGGTCATGTAGCGCAGGATGTCCTCGTTGAAGCGCATCTGGCGCTCCATCTCCTGGACAGCCGCCGCCGGAGCGTCGATGTTCATGAGGGTGTAGTGGGCCTTCCGGTTCTTCTTGATCCGGTAGGTGAGGGTCTTCAGACCCCAGTTCTCGACCTTGCCGACGGTGCCGCCATTGGCCTCGAGAATGCCGCGGAGACTCTCCACGAGCTGCTCGACCTGCTGGCCGCTGATGTCCTGTCGTGCAAGAAAGACGTGTTCGTAGAGCGCCATGAGCGTTCTGGCCTTTCCGTTTGCGTTTCGGTTCGCGATGCCAGGGCCCCGGCGGCTAAGCCTCTGCGACTCTCCGAATAAAGCCCGAAGGCGAACGGGAAAGGCGCGTCATAGAGACGGTCGAGAGCGGGAACACGGGAAGCAGGAGAGGAGAACCCCTCCGCGCGCACCGGCAAGCCGGCACGCCTTCCGTTCAGCCCCCGGCCGGGACAACGGCATTGACGGGCGGTGCCATATCCCATCCGCTGCGGCGGCGCAACCATAGCGGCTTCCATGGGCCGGTAAACTTGACACTGCCCGGCCATGCACCCATTCACCCCGCCAACGATAGGAACGGGAGCCGCAATGTCGTTCGCTTTGATCTTTCCGGGCCAGGGTAGCCAGTCCGTCGGCATGGGCCGCGCGCTGGCCGAAGCCTTTCCCGAGGCGAAAGCCGTCTTCGACGAGGTCGACGAGGCGCTGGGCGAGAAGCTGTCGGCGACGATGTTCGACGGCCCCGAGGAGACGCTGACCCTTACGGCCAACGCCCAGCCGGCGCTGATGGCCGTCTCGCTCGCCGCCCTGCGCGCAATGGAAGCGCGCGGCTTCGACGTCGCGAAGGCGCAGTATGTCGCGGGCCACTCGCTCGGCGAATATTCCGCGCTCGCCGCCGCCCGTGCGTTGACGATCACGGAGACGGCGCGTCTCCTGCGCATCCGCGGCGAGGCGATGCAGGCGGCGGTCCCGGCCGGGCGCGGCGCGATGGCCGCGATCATCGGCCTCGAGGCCGAGCCGCTGGCCGCCATCTGCGAGAAGGCCCGCGAAGGCGAGGTCTGCCAGATCGCCAACGACAACGGCGGCGGCCAGCTCGTGATCTCCGGTGACAAGGCGGCGGTGGAGCGCGCGATGGCGCTGGCAAGCGAGGCAGGTGCCAGGCGCGCCATCGCGCTGCCGGTCTCCGCGCCCTTCCACTGCGCCCTGATGCAGCCGGCGGCGGCGCGCATGGCGGAGGCGCTGGCCGAGGCGA
The DNA here is from genome assembly GCF_014058705.1 of Aureimonas mangrovi. Lineage (NCBI taxonomy): Bacteria > Pseudomonadati > Pseudomonadota > Alphaproteobacteria > Hyphomicrobiales > Aurantimonadaceae > Aureimonas > Aureimonas mangrovi. The sequence goes on along the minus strand of NZ_CP059692.1, from coordinate 2,651,952 downwards.
AGATCGCGGCGCCCGTCGTGCCACTCGTCGCCAACGTCCTGGCGCGCCCGATCACCGATCCGCACGAGATCCGCACGCGCCTCGTCGAGCAGGTGACGGGGCAGGTGCGCTGGCGCGAATCGATGGGCTGGCTCGCCGAGGAGGGCATCACGACGCTTCTCGAGATCGGCAGCGGCAAGGTGCTGACGGGTCTGGCGAAGCGCATCGACAAGCGCCTTGCGGCCCATAGCGTCGGCGCGCCCGCAGACATCGACGCCGCGCTCGAAGCAGCAGTCTGAACCCTTTCCCGAACACAGGATAAAGACACCATGTTCGACCTTTCCGGCCGCAAGGCCCTCGTCACCGGCGCCTCCGGCGGCATCGGCGAGGCGATCGCCCGCACGCTCCACGGTGTGGGAGCGACCGTCGGCCTCCACGGCACGCGCCGCGAGAAACTGGAGGAGCTCGCCGCCTCCCTCGGCGAGCGCGCTGTCGTGCTGCCCGCCGACCTTTCGGACCGCGACGGCCAGAAGGGCCTCGGCGAGGCGGCCGAAGCCGCGCTCGAGGGCGTCGACATCCTCGTCAACAACGCCGGCATCACCCGTGACGGGCTGTTCGTGCGCATGTCGGACGAGGACTGGGACGCGGTGCTGGAGGTGAACCTCACGGCCGCCTTCCGCCTGACCCGCCAGCTCACGCACCCGATGATGCGGCGCCGCTACGGGCGCATCGTGAACATCACCTCCATCGTCGGCGTCACCGGCAATCCGGGGCAGGCGAACTATTGCGCGGCCAAGGCCGGCATGATCGGCATGTCGAAGTCGCTCGCGCAGGAGATCGCCTCGCGCGGCGTGACGGTGAACTGCATCGCACCCGGCTTCATCCGCTCGGCCATGACCGACAAGCTGAACGAGAAGCAGCAGGACGCGATCATGGGCCAGATCCCCATGAAGCGCATGGGCGAATCGGACGAGATCGCGGCCGCCGCCCTGTTCCTTGCCTCGCAGGAGGCCGCCTACGTCACGGGGCAGACGATCCACGTCAACGGCGGCATGGCGATGATCTGATCGGCTTGGCCGATCACGATACGGCCGGGCCTCGTCCGGCCGTCTTTTAGGTGTGGGGTGCCCGGCGGGCGCCCTCGCGGCGCGGGTCTAACGCTTGATTAACGAGCGCCCGGCGTCTAACGAAAGCGGCGAAAGCCATCTCAATAGAGGACTGAACATGAGCGACATCGCCGAACGGGTGAAGAAGATCGTCGTCGAACATCTGGGCGTCGAGCAGGAGAAGGTGACGGAGAACGCCAGCTTCATCGACGACCTTGGCGCCGACAGTCTCGATACCGTCGAACTCGTGATGGCCTTCGAGGAAGAGTTCGGCGTCGAGATCCCCGACGATGCTGCCGAGACCATCCTCACGGTCGGCGACGCGGTGAAGTTCATCGAGAAGAACCAGGCCTGACGCTTCGAGTGCGGATCTGTCCGCTGAAGCGGAAGGGAGTTGAATGAGACGAGTCGTCATTACGGGAATCGGCATGGTCAGCCCCTTGGGCGCCACGGCCGACATCAACTGGAAGCGTCTGCTTGAAGGAAAGAGCGGCATTTCCGGCATCGATGGCTTCGAGGTCTCCGATCTCCCTTGTCGTATCGGCGGGCAGATTCCGCGCGGCGACGGCTCCGACGGCACCTTCAATCCCGACCAGTGGATGGAGCCCAAGGAGCAGCGCAAGGTCGATGACTTCATCACCTACGCCGTCGCCGCTGCCGCCGAGGCGCTCGACGATGCCGACTGGCATCCCGAGACCTACGAGGATCAGACCGCCACGGGCGTTCTGATCGGCTCGGGCATCGGCGGCCTGCAGGGTATCGAGAGAACGTCCCTGATCCTTGCCGAAAAGGGGCCGCGCCGCATCAGCCCCTTCTTCATTCCCGGATCGCTGATCAACCTGGCCTCGGGCCACGTCTCGATCCGCAACGGGCTGAAGGGTCCGAACCATTCGGTCGTGACCGCCTGTTCCACAGGCGCGCACGCCATCGGTGACGCCATGCGCCTGATCGCGCTCGGCGATGCGGACGTCATGGTCGCGGGCGGTGCCGAATCGCCGGTCTGCCGCCTGGCGCTCGCGGGCTTTGCCGCCTGCCGCGCGCTTTCCACCGGTTACAACGACGACCCAACCGCCGCTTCGCGCCCTTATGACAAGGGCCGCGACGGCTTCGTCATGGGCGAGGGCGCCGGCATCGTCGTTCTCGAGGAATACGAGCACGCCGTGGCGCGCGGCGCGCGCATCTACGCCGAGATCATCGGCTACGGCCTCTCGGGCGACGCGTACCACATCACGGCACCGGCAGAGGATGGCGACGGTGCCTATCGCTGCATGAGCGCGGCTCTCAAACGCGCCGGCATCGACGCCTCGCAGATCGACTACGTCAACGCCCACGGTACCTCGACGCCGCTCGGCGACGAGATCGAGCTGCGCGCCATCGAGCGCCTTCTCGGCGATGCGGCCCCCGGCGTCTCGATGTCGTCCACCAAGTCGGCCATCGGCCACCTGCTCGGCGCCGCCGGCGCGGTGGAGGCGATCTTCTCCGCCCTCGCGATCCGCGACAACGTCGCGCCGCCCACGCTCAATCTCGACGATCCGTCCGTCGAGACGAAGATCGACCTCGTGCCACACAAGAAGCGCGAGAAGCAGATCGATGTCGCCCTGTCGAACTCCTTCGGCTTCGGCGGCACCAACGCCTCGCTGGTCTTGCGGCGCGTCTGAACCTTTCGGGAGGCAGGCGTGATTGCGCCGGCTTCCCGCCTTTCGCCACAAAGCAGTGATGCTTCGGCGTCCGGGGTATCGCGGCGCGCCGGCGGGCGTGCTGCCCGTTCATCGACGTGAGGGACAAGCGTGGCCGACAGTTATCATCCGGCGGAAACGCGGCGAGGCTTCTTTTCCCGCCGCCCGAAGCAGCGCCGCCGCTCGAACGGTGCGCGCAACAGCCTCGTCATCTTCCTCTCCTTCTGCTTCACGATGGCGCTGATCGCCGTCGTGGTCGGCGGCGTCGCGCTCTATTGGGGCAAGGGCGAGTACGAGCGCGCCGGACCGCTGCAGGCGGAAGCCGTGTTCCTTGTGCCGCGCGGAAGCGGGCTGCAGAACATCTCGACGGGCCTCGAGGCCGAGGGCATCATTTCCAGCGCCGAACTGTTCCAGGCGGCCGCGCGCGTCTCGGGCGCTGCCGGAGACCTGAAGGCCGGCGAATACGAGTTCGAGCCGGGTGCTTCCATGCGCTCCGTGATGGAGGCGATCCGCGATGGCCGCTCGGTGCAGCACGCCGTGGCCATGCCGGAAGGCTGGACGGTGGACCGCGTCTGGGAACGCATCGAAGGCAACGAGGCGCTCACGGGCGAGATGCCGGAAAAGGTTGCCGAGGGTGCGCTCCTGCCGGACACCTACACCTTCACGCGGGGTGAGACGCGCGCCAGCATCGTCGCGCGCATGGTCGAGGCGCAGAGGGCGCTCGTGCAGGAAATCTGGGACGGTCGCGACGAGGGGCTGCCGATCGACACGATCGAGGAATTCGTCACACTCGCCTCGATCGTGGAGCGCGAGACGGGCGTTGCCGCCGAACGCCCGCACGTTGCCTCGGTCTTCATCAACCGGCTGCGCCAGGGCATGCGTCTTCAGTCGGACCCGACCTTCATCTACGGAATCTGGGGTGGAGCGGGTAAGCCGCCGGAGGAGCCTCTGCGTCGCTCGCACATCGAATCCGACACACCCTACAACACCTATCGCATCAACGGCCTGCCGCCGGGCCCGATCGCCAATCCCGGCCGCGCGGCGCTGGAGGCGGTGGCCCATCCGCTCGAGACCGACGATCTCTACTTCGTCGCGGACGGCACCGGCGGTCATGCCTTCGCCCGCACGCTGGAGGAGCACAACGCCAATGTCCGCGCCTATCGCGCGCTGATGGCCGAGCGCGCCGCAGCCCCGCCGGATGTCGCCGCCGAGGCCGAAGAGGACGCGACCCTCGTCGAGTAGGACGCGGCCCAAGGGAGGGGCGATGCCCGTCACGAGCATGACGGGCTTTGCCCGATGGGAAGGCGTGACGGGCGCGACGCGCGTCGTCTGGGAACTGCGATCGGTCAACGGCGAGGGCTTCGACCTGCGGCTGCGTCTGCCGCCCGGCTTCGAGGCGCTGGAACCGGAGCTGAAGCGGCGCGTCTCAGGCTTCACGCGCGGGAACGTGCAGGGTGCGCTCCAGATAACGACCGAAAACGAGGCGCCCGAACTCGTCGTCAACGAGGCGCTTCTGGCGCGGATCGTCGCGATCGCGGGCGACCTCGTCAGCAGGGGCCATGCGACACCGCCGACGGCGGACGGACTTCTCGCGCTGCGCGGCGTGATCGAGCCGCGCGGTGCCACCGCTGCGGCCGACTGGCGCCAGCATCCGTCCGAGGCGATCATTTCCGGTTTCGAGGTGGCGGCCGAAAGGCTTCTCGAAGCGCGGCAAGAGGAGGGCGCGGCGATCGGCGCGGTGCTCCTCTCGCGCCTCGGCGAGATCGACGCGCTGATCGAACGGGCCGAGGCTGATCCATCCCGAACGCCCGGCGCGATCGCGGCCAGACTGCGGGGTCAGGTCGAGATGCTTCTGTCGGCCGATGCGGAACTCGACCCGGCGCGTCTGGCGCAGGAGGCGGCGCTCATCGCCACGCGCGCCGATATCCGGGAGGAGATCGACCGCCTGCGTGCCCATGTGGAGGCGGCACGCGCGCTGCTGGCGGCGGGTGGGCCGGTGGGGCGACGGCTCGATTTCCTGTCGCAGGAATTCCATCGCGAATCGAACACGATTTGTTCTAAATCGAACGCAGCTTCCCTGACTGTCGTCGGGCTGGAGCTCAAGCTGGTCGTCGACCAGTTCCGGGAACAGGTTCAAAACGTCGAATGAGGCCGATCATCGATACCGAATCGCCGCTGCCGATCGCTCGCCGCGGCCTCATGCTGGTCATTTCCTCGCCATCCGGCGCGGGGAAGTCGACGATCGCGCGCAATCTCCTCGAGCTAGACTCGCGCTTCTCGCTGTCCGTCAGCGTGACGACGCGCAAGCGGCGCGCGAGCGAGATCGACGGAGTGCACTACCACTTCATCAGCCGCGAGGAGTTCGAACGCCTTCGCGCGGGCGATGCGCTGCTGGAATGGGCCGAGGTACACGGCAATCTCTACGGTACACCGCGCGAGGCGGCCGAAAGGGCCATGCGCGAAGGCCGCGACATGCTCTTTGACATCGACTGGCAGGGTGCGCGCCAGCTCGTCGAGCAAGCCAAGAGCGACGTCGTGTCCATCTTCATCCTGCCGCCTTCCATGGCGGAACTGAAGGCGCGCCTTCTGCGCCGCGCCGAGGATTCGGGCGAGACGATCGCAACGCGCCTGAAGAACGCCAGCATCGAGATCGAGCGTTGGCGCGACTACGAGTATGTCGTGGTGAACGACGATCTCGACCGCGCCTTCTCGGCGGTCCTGTCGATCGTCAATGCCGAACGGCTGCGCCGCGACCGACGCCCCGGCCTCTTCGATTTCACCACCAAGCTTCTGGAGGAAGCCGAGAAGGGCTGAGGGCCCTATTCGCTGTTTTCCCGACGGTGCGCTATTCCAGCGCGTTGGCGAGCGCGGCGAACTCGGCGACCGACAGCGTCTCGGCGCGACGCTGCGGATCGATCTCCGCGCGCGCGAGCAGCGCCTCACCGCCAATGGCCTTGAGGCTCTGGCGGAGCATCTTGCGCCGCTGGCCGAAGGCTGCGGCCGTCACCTTCTCCATGGCGTGAAGCGAAGCCGGGAGAGGCTCTTCGCGCGGCGTCAGGCGCACGATGGCGGACGTGACCTTCGGCGGCGGCGTGAAGGCCTCGCGCGAGACGTCGAACAGGATCTCGGCGTGCGTGCGCCAACCGCACAGGACGCCGAGCCGGCCATAGTGATTGTCGCCGGGGCCGGCGACGATGCGCTGCGCGACCTCCTTCTGGAACATCAGCACCAGTTCGCTCCAGCGCGGCGGCCATTCGGGCACCGCGACGAGATCGAGAAGGATCTGTGTGCCGACATTGTAGGGAAGATTGGCGACCACCGCGAACGGCCCGGCCGCGATTGCGGCGAAATCGACCTTCAACGCGTCGCCCTCGACGACCTCGAGCCGGCCCGGATATCGCGCGGCGATGGCGTGAAGCGCCGGCAGGCAGCGCGGATCCTTCTCCACCGCCACGACGCGCTGGGCGCCGTGTGCCAGCAGCGCGCGCGTCAGTCCGCCGGGGCCGGGGCCGATCTCGACGACGGTCTCGATGGTCGCAAGCGAGGCCTGCCGGGCGATGCGGCCGGTGAGGTTGAGGTCGAGCAGGAAATTCTGACCGAGCGCCTTTTTCGGGTCGAGCCCGTGCTCGGCGAGGACGGCGCGCAGCGGCGGCAGATCGTCCATCGTCAGGCGGCGGGCCCGCGTTCGATACCGGCCATGCGCGCGGCGAGCGCGAGCGCGGCGATGAAGCTCTGCGGGCGCGCCTTGCCCGTGCCGGCGATGTCTGCCGCCGTGCCGTGATCGGGTGAGGTTCGGATCAGCGGCAGGCCCAGCGTCACGTTCACCGTCTCGTCGAAGGCGAGCGTCTTGGCCGGGATCAGCGCCTGGTCGTGATACATGCACAGCGCCACGTCGTAGCGCGCGCGGGCCTGCGGGTGGAACATCGTGTCGGCGGGCAGGGGGCCGACGATGTCGAGGCCCTCGGCCTTCAGCGCGGCGACGGCCGGCGCGATCACCGCCTCGTCCTCGCGCCCGAGCGCTCCGCGCTCGCCGGCGTGCGGGTTGAGACCGGAAACGGCGATGCGAGGGCTCTTGAGGCCGAAGCGGCGCTTGAGATCGGTAGCGACGATGCGCGCGGTTTCCTCGATCAGTTCGCGCGTCAGAAGCGCCGGCACCTCGGCGAGCGGAACGTGGATCGTCACCGGCACGCAGGAGAGGTCCGGCCCGGTCAGGAGCATCACGGGGGTGAAGGTTCGGCCTTCGGCCTTCGCGCACAGGTCCGCGAGATACTCGGTGTGGCCGGGATGGGCGAAGCCCGCGTCGTAGAGCGCCTTCTTGTCGATCGGGCAGGTGACGACGGCCGATGCTTCGCCGTCACGCGCAAGGCGCACGGCGCGGTCGATCGCCTCGATCGTGCCGAAGGCGTTGGCCGGGTCGATGCGGCCGGGTTCCTCGGAATGGCCGTTGACGAGCGGCAGCACCGGAAGGACTTCGGCGAAGAGGGCGGTCGCTTCGGACGCCATGCCGACGGTGCGGAATTCGACGGACAAACCGAGACGGTCGGCACGCGCGGCCAGCATCGCCGGATCGGCGAGCACGACGAAGGGCGGCAGCGCGAGTGCAGCGCGGTCGTTGAAACTCGACAGGATAATGTCCGGCCCGACGCCGGATGGCTCGCCGACCGTGACGGCGAGCGGCTTTTCGGCGGCGGCGCTCATCGACGGATGATCGTCGCCCGCTCCTTGAGCTGGTTCAGGAAGGCGATGTCAGGCTCGCTGTTGTTCAGGGCCTCGAGGTCGCGCGCCTCAAGGACGAGCGTCGCCGAGCGGTCGTCCGAAACGGTGCGAGCATCGCAGATGCCGATGAACTCGACGCCGCGCTCGGTCGCCTGCGCGCGGGTGGTGCGCCCGGGCTGGAGCGAGACGATGTCGTCCTTCCAGTTGGGTGGCAGTTCGGGCTCGGTGACGCGGCCGAGATCACGCACCGTCACGTCCCGCAGCCCTTGTGCGTACTGATAGGTCGCCGGGCAGGTGGTGAAGCGTTGGCGCAGGGCGTTGGCCTCCTGCATCCGGCGGTCGAGCGCGCGCGAGCGCTCGGCGGCCGGTACCACAAGGATCACCTGCTGCAGCGTGTATTCCGTGGTGCTCGGCTTGTCGCCGCCCTGCTGAAGCATCCTCTGAACGGCGTCCTGCTCGCTCAGGCGCTCCGTCTGGCGGACATTGGCCTGCACGGCCTGGCCCCACCCCATCTGCGTGCGGATGTAGTCCTTGAAGCCGTCCTGCGAGAAACCGGCCTGCGAAAGGAGCTGGTTGAGCTGGGCCGGCTGCATCCGGTTCTGCTGGGCGAAATTGGCGAAGGCATCATCCACCGCCGAATCCGGAATGTTGATCCCGCGCCGCCGGATTTCCTGCTTCTTCACCGTCTCGTCGATCAGCTCGTTCAACGCCGCCTCGTTCGAGGCAGGGGCCCGGCGCAGCCGCAGGAAAGCGGCGCGCTGCTGGATCTGATAGCTGGTGATCGCCTCGCGGTTCACGACCGCGCGGATCTCGGACTGCTGGGCGACGGCCGGCACGCTGGTCGCCGCCACGGCAGCGGCGGCGGCACCGGCCATGAGCATCACGGCGAGAGCCGATCGGGCGAGGGGGCGTCCTGCGAACATCGTCTGGCAATCTCCCATCGAAAGCACCGCAGGCGCGGCGGCATGCGCACGGATAGCGCGCGCCTTTGGCGAAACAATGATGGCTTGTAGATCGCCTGCCGCCGCGAGGAAACCCCCGCGTGCGCTCATCCTTTCGCGAGCTATCCCAATGGCCGAGAAACGCAGCCTCAGAACCGGTCTTCGTCGCCGTCGACGTCGAAGGAGTATTCGGCCTCGGCCAGGGTGCGCAGCGAAAGGCGGAAAAGCACCTGCGATTCAGCGGACTCGAGCTGATAGCGATCGTTCGTCATGCGATATTCGGCGAGCAGCGAGAAGCATTCGTCCGCATAGCCGACGCCGAAGGATCTGGAGATCACCGACGAATTCTCGATGTCGTAGCCGATCGAGCCGAAGGTCACGATCTCGTCGGTCACGCGGAACGAGGCGTTGGCCGAAACCTGCTGGCGATCCTCTGCGAAGCCGTAGGTCGGCTGATCGGCGATCTGCGAGTAGGTGAGCGATGAGGCGAGGCGGCCGAAATTGGCGGACGCGGAGACGTCAGCGCGCTCCATGTCGAGGCTCTCCTCGTCGAAGCGGCTCTGGACGGCAAGCGAGACGCCGACCGGCAGGGTCAGGCCGACCGAGGCGACATAGTCGGAGCGGTCGCTCTCCAGGCCCGAATCATAGCCGACGAGGGCGAGGTCCTGCTGCTCGAACGGGTTTTCGCCGAACAGGTGGAAGGACTGACCGACAGCCGCGTCGATCTGGTAGCCCGTGCCCATCACGCCCGAATACTGGACGCCGACATTGGCGCGCGTGCCACCCTCGATCCGGTCGTAGCCGGAGAACCTGTCGTGCGCGAAAAGGTTGGTCGTGTTGAAGACGAGGCTCTGGGCATCCTCGTTGGGCAGCATGCCGGCGTCCATCTCGTCGGGGCGCACGAGAAGCTGGGCGATCGGCTCGATGACGTGGGAGGAATTCGCCGTCTCGATCAGCCACGGATAGCGCGCCTCGATGGCGGCCGTCGCCATGCCGCGCGCACCCGTCTCGCTGATGTCTACGCCACCAAGGGCATTGGGCGTGCCCGCCAGATAGGGATCCGTGCTCATGTCGGCGGTGTAGAGGTCGCCGCGCGTCGAGAGCGAAGGCGTCAGCACGAGGCCCTGTTCCGTGGTGAAAGACGTCCGCCAGCTCGCCTCGGCGGTGGCACGCGTGTAGTCGCCCTCCATCCCGCGGTAACGGAAGACATCGTCGCGGAACGGAAAGCCGAGGCTCCCGTTGCAGGCTCCGTCGATGATGAAGCCTTCCCGGCAGACGAGGATGCCTGAGGGAGAGGTCTCGTCGCGGCGCAGGCTGGCGACGTTGACGTCGAATTCGACCTCGCCGCCCATAACCGGGCTCTCGGAGATGTACTCGTAGTCGAGCGAGGGCAGCGCCCAGGGCTGCAGTTCCTCGGTGAAGGTGTTGATCGACTGCACGTCGAACTTCTGGGCGCGCAGGTCGAAGAAGCTCTTGTCGCCGAGGCCCGTCAGATAGATTTCTGAGGTGCGGTAGACATCGTCGAAATTGGCGATCTCGTAGACGTTGGAGAAGTTCGGGTCGCTCTGGGCGAGGATGTCCCAGCCGAAGGTCCAGCGCTCGTTCAGCGCGAAGCGGCCGGTGGTGCCGATCATGCCGCGGTCGCCCGGCGTCACGTCGAACTCGGGCGGGTTGACGCCGTCGGCGCGGAAGTCGTTGAAATCGCCGGGATTGTCCTGCGAGATGCCGGCGACCTGCAGCGTGAAGTAGCCGCTCTGGAAGGCCTGCCGGTACTCGGCCTCGCCGAGGAAACCCTGATTGGAATAGTAGGTCCCGGCGACCGTCAGGTCCTTGTCTTCCGAGATCGCCCAGAAATACGGCACCCGCACGCCCGTGCCCGTCTCGTCTGACTGGCGGATCTCGGGCATCAGGAAGCCGCTCTGGCGCTGCGCCTGGGAATCGGGCGTGGCGAAATAGGGCAGGTAGGCCAACGGCAGGCCGAAGAGCTCGAAGCGCGCGCCGTAATAGCGCACGACCTCGTCTCCCTGGTCCCAGACGATGCGCTTGGCTTTCACCTGCCACAAAGGCGGGCGGTCCGGCCGTTCCGCGCAAGCCTCGCACGCGGTGTAGACGCCGCGTTCGAAGGTGGTGACCTCGCCTTCGCGGCGCACGGCCTGCGAGGCCGCGAAGCGGGTGTTCTCGGGCGTCTCGATCCGAAGGGCGGTGATGAACCCGTCGGCGAAGTCGTCGGTGATGTCGACGGCGTCGGAGTAGATGCGGTTGCCGCCGGGCTCGATCAGCTCGACGTCGCCGCGTGCGAGGAGACGGCGTGTGTTCTGGTCGTAGACCACCTCGCGCGCGACGAGCTGGTAGTCGCCATAGTCGATCTGCACGCCGCCGGCGGCGGTGACGACCGAGCGCTCGCTGTCATAGGTGACGGTGTCTGCCTCGAGGAAGAGCTGCGTGCCCTCCGGAACCGAGACGTTCGACCCCAGGCCGCCGACGGACGGCTGCGCCAAGGCGTTCCCTCCGGCCGCGAGCGCAAAAAGCGCCACGCCGGTGAGAAGAGCCAGCCTTGCGAAAGGCCGCTGGGCGACCATCGCGCGGCTCGAGATCCCCCTCGGCCCCATACTATCCGTCCTCTTGATGGAGCAGGATCGTCGTCCCCAACAATCCTGCCGCCACGACCGGGAACCAGGCCGCCAAGACAGCCGGTGCCAGTGCATTCGATCCCAGCGCCTGCGCCAGGAAGTTGACCACGTAAAGCACGAAGCCGGCCGCGATGCCAAGGACGATCGTGGGGCCGGACTGACCGATGCGTGCATAACGCACGGCCACTGTTGCAGCCACGAGCACCATCGCCGCGAAAAGCGCCGGCATGGCGATCAATGTGTGAAATCTCATTGCGAAGGCGTCCGCGTCGTATCCGAGGCTGCGCGCGGCGCGAATCTTTTCCCCGAGCTGCCAGATGGAGATCGTCTGCGGATCGGCGATGCGCTCCTCGACATATTCGGGCAGGAGCTCGGTCGGCAGGCGGATTTCTTCTCGCGGCTCGGGCGGATAGCCGATGCGCGTGACGGTCGCGTCGTCGATCTCCCACGCGCCATCGACGAGCCGAGCGCCGCGTGCGTCGATGCGCTCGGAGACATTGCCGTCCGCATCGAAGATGAAGGCGGCGACGCCGCCCAGCGCCCGGCCGCCATCCGCGACGGCGCGAGCGCCGATGATTGAGCGCACGCCTTCCGCATCCTGCCGCAGCCAGGGCGGACGGTCGTCGCTGACGCTCAGTTCACCCCCGCCCACGAGCGTCTCGATCCGAGCCGAATTGGCCTGTGCCAGAGAGGCGAGCGGGTTGTAGGCGGTGACGGCGAGAAGGCCCAGCATCGTCGCCCCGAACAGGAAGGGGGCGAGTATCTGCCAGATCGAGACGCCCGAGGCGCGCGCCACGGTCAGCTCCATGCGCCGGTTGAGCGTGAGGAGGGTGAAGATGGAGGCGAAGAGGACGATGAAGGGAAACGCCTGCTCGACGAAGGAGGGCACCCGCAGGGCCGAGATCATCGCGAGGGTGGAGAAGGGGATGTCCTCGAAGCGCCCGCGCCGGCTGAGCTCGATGAGGTCAATGAGGTAGGCGAGCGCGAACACCATCGCGAGCGTCGACAGGAAGCTCGCGATGAAGCGGCGCAGGAAATAGAACTGGAGCGTGCGTCTCATGAGCGCTCCGCGCGAAGGCGCGCTCCCTGTCCTGGTACGAGCCGGCGCAGGGCGGCGCCGATGGCCGAGAAGAAGCGCCCGAGCGCCCGCACGAGGCGTGTCTGAAGCACGTCGATATTGAAGGCGTAGAGCGCGGCGCTCAGCGCGATCGAGGCGGCTGGCACCAGATAGGCGACGATGGCGAGGCGCATGTCCGCCTCGATAAGCGACAGCGCGACGAAGCCGAGCGCCTTCAGAACGAGCGCGCCACCGAGCGCGATGAGCATCGCCGGGCTCGACTGCTGGCGGTTGGTGCGCGCGTGGCCCGCCACGACGACGGCCCAGAAGGCGAAGGCGATGGGATAGAGCCAGTCGGTGCGCCGCGCCGTCAGCTCTTCCGTGAAGCCGGCCGGGTTGCGCTGCCAGACGGGGTCGCTCGGATCGGGGTTCAGGAGGCTGGCCGTCGAGCGTTCGGCCATGCGCGTCCAGTCGCCGCTCGTGGTCGGGCGCAGGCTGGACAGGTCGAAGGCGTAGGCCTGGAACTCGATCACCGAGACCGCGCCGTTGGAGCGCGTGCGGCGGTGGAGCTGGCCGTTCTGGAGGATGAGGTAGGATTCCGCTCCGCGCTCGAGGATCTGCGCTTCGCGGGCGAAATAGTTGAGATCCACCGTCTCGTCGCGGGAATCAGCGAGGAACAGCCCTGTCAGGCGCGAGCCACGAGCCTCGTCGATGCTGATGACGAGCCCGTCCTGGATCTGCGCGAAGCGGCCGGGGCGCAGGAAGAGGGTGATGGCGTCCGCGTTGATCGTGCGCAGCCCGTTCTGGAAGGCGGTGGAGGCCGCCGGGCCGACGACGTGCGAGTTGAAGAGCACGACCAGCCCCGCGAGCATGCCAAGAAGCATGATCGGGTTGGAAACTGTCAGCCGCCCGGCGCCCGAAGCGTCGATGACCGCGCGCTCCGAATCCGCGTTGAGCGCGTTCAGCGCCTGAACGCAGCCGATCAGGATGGCGAAGGGCACGACGCCGGCCGCAAGGTCCGGCATCAGCATCAGCGCGATCCAGAGAAAATCGCCCGCCGCCGAGGCGGTCGTGCGCACGATGTCGATGCGTTGCAGGACCTGCACGATCCAGACCACCGTCACCAGCGAGGCGAGCGAGGCCAGGCTGAACAGGAGGGCACGGCCGAAGATGTAACGTTCCAGAAGCGTCATCGACCGTCCGAAGGATCCGCGGGGGCCGCGACGACGGCCTGATCGGGGCCGATCACCCGCGACGGCTGGGTGGCGAACATAGAGTGAGTGAGCTTGGCTAAAGAAGGGCGAAGAAACAGGGTTAACGCGGGGTTGCGGTCGACACTGCCTTGCAAAGCCCGCCGACGGGGACAAGATAGGCGGTGATCGCGCCGGTGCCAGCCGCCGGCCTTCCCGCAAATGCCTTCAATCCACATCCGGAGCAGTCATGGCCGCCAAACCCTCCGTCACCTTCTCGCCGCTCGATGAAGCCGGCGAGGGGACGCTCGTCCTCCTGGCGGGCGCCGAAGGAGCCTTGCCCGGCGGCCTGAACGAGGCGACCGCGTCGCTCGCGCGCCGCGCCGCGTCCGTCGGCAAGTTCAAGGGCAAGAGCCTCTCCACGGTGGAGGCCACCACGCCGGAGGGCGAGACGAACGACCGTGTGCTCGTGATCGGCACCAAGGGCGACGCCGCTCCCACGGGCGAAGATTGGCTGAAGATCGGCGGCGTCGCGGCCGGCAAGACGTCAGGCTCCAAGGCCGTGACGATCCGCTGCGAGACGCCGGACGGCCCGCTGTCGGCGCAGGATGCCGCCCAGGTCGCGCTCGGCGCGGTGCTGCGTGCGTACAAGTTCGATCGCTACAAGAGTGGCAAGGGCGAAAAGGCCGCCGAGGAGAAGGAGAAGGAGGAGGCGCCGTCCTCGATCGTGCTCGCCGTGTCCGACCCGCAGGCCGCGACCGCCGCCTACGAGATCGCGGCAGCTGTCGGCGAGGGGGTGGTGCTGGCGCGCGATCTCGTCAACGAGCCGGCGAACATCCTGACCACCACCGAATATGCGAGCCGCATCGAGGCTCTCGCGGAGCACGGGCTCGAGGTCGAGATTCTAGACGAGGCCGCGATGCGCGACCTGAAGATGCACGCGCTCCTCGGCGTCGCTCAGGGCTCGCCGATGCCGCCGCGCCTTTGCATCATGCGCTGGAACGGCGGCACGAAGGGCGAGGCGCCCGTCGCCTTCGTCGGCAAGGGCGTCATCTTCGATACCGGCGGCATCTCGATCAAGCCGGCCGCCGGAATGGAAGACATGAAGGGCGACATGGGCGGCTCGGCCGCCGTCGTCGGCCTGATGCGCGCGCTCGCCGGACGCAAGGCGAAGGTCAACGCCATCGGCGTCGTCGGGCTCGTGGAGAACGCGGTGGACGGCAACGCCCAGCGGCCGGGCGACATCGTGACGGCGATGTCCGGCACCACGATCGAGGTCCTGAACACCGACGCGGAAGGCCGCCTCGTCCTCGCCGATGCGCTCTGGTACACGCAGGACCGTTTCAAGCCGAAGTTCATGGTGAACCTCGCCACGCTGACGGGCGCGATCATCGTCGCGCTCGGCAACCATCATGCGGGCCTGTTCTCCAACGACGATGAACTGTCGCAGCGCCTGACGGCGGCGGGCCTCGCGACAGGCGAGAAGGTCTGGCGGATGCCGCTGGGCAAGGAATACGACAAGATGATCGAGGGCAAGTTCGCCGACATCCGCAACATCGGCGGCGGGCGCGCGGCGGGCTCCATCACCGCCGCGCAGTTCCTGCAGCGGTTCGTCAACGACGTGCCCTGGGCCCATCTCGACGTTGCCGGTACGGCGATGGGCTCGCCCGCGAGCGAGTACAACCAGTCCTGGGCCTCGGGCTTCGGCGTGCGCCTGCTCGACCGCCTGATCGCCGACCATTACGAGGCGAAGTAGCCGGGCCAATGACGGAAGTCCTCTTCTACCACCTCACCGAGAGCCGGATGGAAGAGGCGCTTCCAGATCTTCTGGAGCGCTCGATCGCGCGTGGCTGGCGCGTCGTGGTGCAGACCGCGACGGAGGAGCGCCGCGACGCGCTCGATGCTCATCTGTGGTCCTACAAGGACGACAGCTTCCTGCCGCACGGCACCGATGTCGGCGGCAGCGGGGCGCTCCAGCCCATTCTCCTGACCGTCGAACCGGAAGCACGGGCGAACGACCCGGCCGTGCGCTTCATGGTGGAGGGCGCCGTGCCCGCGACGCTTGAAGGCTACGAGCGCGGCGTCTACCTCTTCGACGGGCACGACCCGGACCAGCTTGCCTCGGCGCGCGAGCGCTGGAAGGCCGAGAAGGCCGCCGGCCACGCGATCACCTACTGGCAGCAGAGCGAGGACCGGCGCTGGATCAAGAAGGCCTGACGCGCCGTCCGGTCACGCTATGCGCGGCTCTCGGATCGCGCAGACCGCTTCCGGCATGCGCTCCGTCACTCCATGATGTCTCTGATTTTGGGGCGGTGCGATGCGAGGATCAACCCTGCAACGAAGCTCCCGTGGCGAAACGGGCCTTCAGGAGACATTCGTCATACTCGCCGTCGGCGGTGGAATCGAACACCACGCCGCCGCCGACATCGAAGCGCGCCTCGCCGTTGCCGAAGAGCGATAGCGTGCGGATCGCGACGTTGAAGGCCATCCGGTGACCCGGCGCCATCCAGCCGACGGCCCCGCAATAGACGTCGCGCGGGGCTCCTTCGAGTTCGCGCAGGATCTCCATCGCCCGGATCTTCGGCGCCCCGGTGATCGAGCCGCACGGAAAGAGCGCGGCGAGGATTTCGCTGAAATCGACACCCGGCGCGAGCTTCGCCCGCACATGGCTGACGAGTTGGTGCACCGTCGAGAAGCTCTCGACGCGGAAGAGCTCGGGAACGTCGAGCGAGCCCGTCTCGGTGACGCGCGAGATGTCGTTGCGCAGGAGATCGACGATCATCAGATTCTCGGCGCGGTTCTTGGCGTCGTTCGCCAAAAAATGCCGGGCCGCGTCGTCTTCCTCGCGCGTGCGCCCGCGCGGCACCGTCCCCTTCATCGGGCGCGCCTCGATCATCCCCTCGCGGGAGACCTCGAAGAACAGCTCCGGCGAGCGCGAGAGCACCACCGGTCCGGTGAGTTCGATCAGCGCGGAGTGCCGCACGCTCTGGCGACGCGCCAGATCGTCGAAGAGCGCCAGCGGGTCGCCCTGCCAGCGGGCGTCGATCGGGAAGGTGAGGTTCGCCTGATAGCAGTCGCCCGCGCGCAGATGCGCGTGCAGCCGCTCGAAGCGCCGCGCGTAGTCCGTGCGCGACCAGCGCGGCCGGGACGCTTCGATCCGTGGCTCTTCGTTGGAGGAGGGGCGGAATGGCCGGCGGGCGCGTGGATCATCCGGCCCGTCGAAGACGCCGAAGCAAAGAAGCGGCGCGCGGCGCCCGGCCGGCAGGAGCGGGGCAAGTTTGGGCTCCAGGAGATAGCCGGCCTCGTAGGAGACGTAGCCGGCCAGCCACCGCCCGGCGCCACGCGCCTCCTCGACTGCGTCGAGCGCCGAAGCGAACTCGCCCGCCTCTTGCGCGACGATGAGCGCGGAGGGCTCGCGGAACAGAAGCTCCTCGCCGGAGAAGTCGTCGCGAAAGAGGGCGAAGCCGCGATGATCCTGCGTCATCGCGCCTCTGCCGCCTATTCGGCCGCCATCGCGGCGTCGTGCTCCTCGGTGAGCTCCAGCCATTCACCCTCGGCCTTCGTCAGGGTCTTGTCGGCGTCGGCCTTCTGCTTGGCGAGCTGCGCGGCTCTGGCCGGCTCCCTTGTATAGAGCGCCGGGTCGGCGAGCTGCGCGTCGAGGTCGCCGATCGTCTTCTGGAGCCGCGAGATCTGGATTTCCAGAGTCGAGATCTTCTTCTTCAGGGGCTTCAACGCCTCGCGGCGCTCGGCCGCCTGCCGCCGCTGGTCCACCTTGGAGACCTGCTGCACAGGCAGTTCGTAGGTCGTGCCCTGGTTGCCGGCACCGGCGCGCGCCCCCGAGAGGATCAGCTTCTTGTAGTCGTCGAGATCGCCGTCATAGCGGGAGACCGTGCCGTCGCCGACGATCCAGAGACGGTCCATCGTCGCCTCGACCATGTGCCGGTCGTGGCTGATGAGGATGACGGCGCCGGGATAGTCGTTCAGCGCGTGGACGAGGCTTTCGCGCGCCTCGATGTCGAGGTGGTTGGTCGGCTCGTCGAGGATCAGGAGGTTCGGCGCCTCGATCGTGGCGAGGCCCATCAGCAGCCGCGCCTTCTCACCACCGGAAAGGTCGTCGGCCTTGGTGTCCATCTTGGCGGTGGCGAGGCCCATGCGCGCGACCTTGGCGCGCACCTTGGCCTCCGGCGCGTCGGGCATGAAGCGGCGTACGTGCTGGACGGCGGTCTCGTCGGGGCGCAGATCGTCGATCTGGTGCTGGGCGAACATCGCGATCTTCAGCCCCGGCGCGCGGGTGATCGAGCCGGCCTGCTCCTTCAGCCGTTCGGCAAGGAGCTTTGCGAAGGTGGACTTGCCGTTGCCGTTGGCGCCGAGCAACGCGATGCGGTCGTCGGCGTCGATGCGAAGGTCGAGGCCGCGCAGGATCGATCGTCCGGCCTCGTAGCCGACGGCGACGTTCTCCATGCGGATGATCGGCGAGGCGAGGATCTTGTCCGGCTCGGGGAAGGTGAACGGGATCACCGTCTCCTCGATGACGGCCGTCAGCGGCTTCATCTTCTCCAGCGCCTTGAGGCGCGACTGCGCCTGCCGGGCCTTGGAGGCCTTGGCGCGGAAGCGCTCGACGAAGGCCTCCATGTGCTTGCGGGCCGCGTCCTGCTTGACGATGGCCTTCTGCAGCAGTTCCATCTTCTCGGCGCGCTGGCGCTCGAAGCTGTCGTAGTCGCCGCGATAGAAGACGAGCTTCTTCTGGTCGAGATGGACGATGGCGTTGACCGCGTTGTTCAACACGTCGCGGTCGTGGCTGATCAGGAGCACGGTGTACGGGTAGCGCTGGACGAAGTTCTCGAGCCAGAGCGTGCCCTCGAGGTCGAGATAGTTGGTCGGCTCGTCGAGCAGCAGGAGATCGGGCCGGGAGAAGAGGACGGCGGCGAGCGCGACGCGCATGCGCCAGCCGCCCGAGAACGAGCCGACGGGCCGCGCCTGCGCCTGCGCGTCGAAACCGAGGCCGTCGAGGATCGAGGCGGCGCGCGCCTCGGCCGAATGGCTCTCGATATCGGCAAGGCGCATGTGAATGTCGGCGATGCGCGCGGGATCGCTCGCCGTCTCGGCCTCGGCGAGAAGGCGCACGCGCTCCTCGTCGGCGGCCAGGACGACCTCGAGAAGAGACTGGTCGGTGCCCGGCGCCTCCTGCGCCACCTGGCCGACGCGCGTGTTCTTCGGGTAGGAGACCGAGCCGCTTTCTGTCGCGAGCTCGCCGGTGATCGCGCGGAACAGCGTCGACTTGCCGGCGCCGTTGCGGCCCACGAGCCCGGCCTTCGTGCCCGCGGGAATCGACAGGCTCGCATGGTCGATGAGAAGACGGCCGGCGACGCGCGCCGAGAGATCGGTGATCTGAAGCATGGGCGGCTTTTCGCACGGCGCGCGAGCGTGGGGAAGGGTCGTTGAACGCGGCTCTCGCGATGTGTATATTCGGTGCGGAACATACACATCGAGGCCGCCATGCGCACCAATATCGAGATCGACGACGAACTGATGCGTTCCGCGATGGAGGCGACGGGCCTCAAGACCAAGCGCGAGACGGTAGAGGAAGGGCTGCGGGCGCTCGTCAGTTGGAAGCAGAGTCAGCAGCGCATGCGGGCACTCCGTGGCAAGATCGAATGGAACGACGATCTCGACGCCATGCGGCGCGACAAGCCTGAAGAGTAGATGGTCCTGATCGACAGCTCGGCCTGGATCGCCTTCTGGCGCCCGGTCGATACACCGCTCGGGCGCGCCGTCGATCGCGTCCTCGATCGCTCTGTCGCAATCGTCGGCGATCTCGTTCTGGCCGAGGTGCTACAGGGCCTGCGCCCGTCCGAAGTGGAACTGGTGACGGACGTCATGTCCGGGTTCAACTTCGAGCCACTGGGAGGACGTGAGATCGCCGTCAAGGCCGCAGCCAACTACCGCCTCATGCGCCAGCGCGGCATCACCGTCCGCGGTACGATCGACGTGATCATCGCCACCTGGTGCATCGAGAACGGCGTGCCGATCCTCCACAACGACCGCGACATGGCGGCGATGGAGGAGCATCTCGGTCTCGTCGCCTACGCCTGAGCGTCGCGAGGTCGTCTTAAGTCGTGGTACAGGGGACCGGAAGCAGGAGACGCGCGAATGACCATTCTGTTCTACGATCTCGTGGGCTCTGACGCGGGCCGGCCCTTCTCGCCGCATTGCTGGAAGACGCGCATGGCGCTCGCCCACAAGGGCCTGCCGTTCGAGAGCGTGCCGACGCCCTTCACAGGCGTGAAGACGATGGAGGGCGGAACGGACCGGACGATCCCGGTGATCCGCGACGGCGACACCGTGGTGCAGGACAGCTTCGCCATTGCCGAATATCTGGAGGCGACCTATCCCGACCGGCCGACGCTTTTCGCCGGGGAGGGTGGCCGCGCGGCGGCCCGTTTCGTCGAGGCCTGGTCGTTCAAGACGCTGCATCCGCTGGTGACGCAGATCGCGCTGATGGACATCTTCGACATGCTCGACGAGCCCGATCGTGCCCACTTCCGGCGCACGCGCGAGCAGCGCTTCGGCCGCAGGCTGGAGGAGGTGCCCTGCGGCGCTGCGCCCGAGCGCATCGCTGCCTTGAACGCCGCGCTGGAGCCGCTGCGCACCATGCTCGGCCACCAGCCCTTCATCGGCGGCTCCTCGCCGCTCTTTGCCGACTACATCGTCTTCGGCGCGCTTCAATGGTTGCGCGTCTCCTCTCCCGCGAACGTGCTGGCGCCTGACGATCTTGTGACCGACTGGTTCACCCGCTGCCTCGACCTCCACGAGGGCGCCGGGCGAAAGGTCGAGCCGGCAAAAGCGGCCTGACCTTGCCGTGAGGGGAGGTCGCGGCTATAGAGCCGCCACTTTCCAAGCCCTTGAACAAGGACAGACACCGCATGGCGATCGAACGCACCTTCTCGATGATCAAGCCCGACGCGACCAATCGCAACCTGACCGGCGCGATCACCAAGATGCTGGAGGATGCGGGCCTGCGCGTCGTGGCATCCAAGCGCGTCTTCATGAGCGCGCGCGAGGCCGAGGGCTTCTACGCGGTCCACAAGGAGCGCCCGTTCTTCGGCGAACTCGTCGAGACGATGACCTCCGGCCCGACCGTCGTGCAGGTTCTGGAGGGCGAGAACGCCATCCTGAAGAACCGCGAGATCATGGGTGCGACCAACCCGGCGAACGCCGACGAGGGCACGATCCGCAAGACGCACGCGCTGTCGATCGGCGAGAACTCGGTGCACGGCTCGGACGCGCCCGAGACGGCCAAGATCGAGATCGCCTACTGGTTCTCCGAGACCGAAATCGTCGGCTGAAGAAGCCCCTTCGGCGACATGGAAGCGCCGGCCCTCGTGGCCGGCGTTTTCGTTTTCAGAGCCGGTGCCAGCGGTCGGCGGCCGCTTCGTCCGTGTCCCTGGCCGAGACCCATGAACCGGTCGTGCCGTCCTCGAGATGTTCGCGCTTCCAGAAGGGCGCACGCGTCTTCATGAAATCCATGATGAAGCTGGCGCCATCGAAGGCGGCCTGGCGGTGGCGCGAGGCGCAGGCGACGAAGACGATCTCCTCGCCCGGGGCGATCATGCCGAAGCGATGGACGGCGCGCACGCGCATCAGCTCCCAGCGCTCGGCAGCCTGTTGGCACACTGCCTCGATCTCGCGCTCCGCCATTCCTGGATAGTGCTCGATCTCGAGCGCCGAGAGCCGTCCGTCCTCGTCGCGGCAATGGCCCGCGAAGGCCACGACCGCCCCGGCCTTGCCGTCGGCGCCCATAGCCTCGGTCTCGGCGCCGACGGCGATGCGCTCGGCCTGAACTCCGACCTCGATCAACGCCTCAGCCCCCCGTCATCGGCGGGAAGATCGCGATCTCTCGCGCATGGCCGATCGGGTCGGAATGGTCGCAATGCTCCTGATCGAGCGCCACGCGCACGATCTCGGGCGCCTGCAGGGCGGCATCGTAGCCCGGTCCGCGACCCTTCAGCCAGTGCAGGAGATCGGCCACGGTGACAATCCCCGCGGGCAGCACGACCTCCTCTTCGTTCATGCCGATCCGCTCGCGGATCCAGGCGAAATAGACGAGTTTCATCGCAGATGGGCTCCTTTCGCCCATCTTTTCCAGATGGGCATCGCGGCGTCAGACGTCGATATGGCGCAGACCCGCGCGGAAGTAATCGTAGCCCGTGTAGAGCGTGATGATCGCCGAGACCCAGAGCAGGAAGATGCCCGTCTCCGAGATGTAGGGCACGAGCCTGTCCCCCGCCGGGCCGGCAAGGAGAAAGGCGATCGCCACCATCTGCGTGCCGGTTTTCCACTTGGCGAGCCGTGTGACGGGGACGGAGACCTTGAGCTCGGCCAGATATTCGCGCAGGCCCGAGACGAGGATCTCCCGGCACAGGATCACGATGGCGGCCCAGATCGTCCATCCGGCGATGGTCCCGTCGGCTGCCAGGAGGAGAAGTGCGGCCGCGACCAGGAGTTTGTCGGCGATCGGGTCTAGCATCCGGCCGATCGTCGACGTCTGCTGCCAGATACGGGCAAGATAGCCGTCAAGCCAGTCCGTGAGGCTGGCGGCCACGAAAAGGCCGAGCGCCCACCACCGCGCCGTGTCCGAGCCATGGAGCCGTCCTTCGATGAAGAAGCACAGGACCACCAGCGGCACGGCGACGATCCGCGCGTAGGTGAGGATGTTGGGGAGGCTCAGCGCCTTGGATGCCATGAAATTCGCGTCCGCTTGTGTCGGGCCGGGCCCGCCTCTTTTCCCCGCGACATCCTGCTGCGTCAACAGGCTGCCATGCGGCTTCGATCAAGTTTCATCCGCGCTCGTGGAAATGGTCGTAGATGGACTTCGCCATCGCCTCCGAGATGCCGTCGACCTTTAGAAGATCACCGAGCGCGGCGCGCGAGACGGATTTCGCCGTGCCGAAATGGTGCAGGAGCGCGCGCTTGCGCGAGGGGCCGATACCGGCGATCTCATCGAGCGGATTCTTGACGAGTTCCTTCTTGCGGCGCGCGCGATGGGAGCCGATGGCGAAGCGGTGCGCCTCGTCGCGAAGACGCTGAACGAAGTAGAGCACCGGGTCGCGCGGCGGCAGCGAGAAGGGCTCCCGCCCGTCGACGATGAAGCGCTCGCGTCCCGCGTCGCGGTCGACGCCCTTGGCGACGCCGATCGTCGTCACCTTGTCGGCGATGCCGAGTTGGTCGAGGATTTCGCGCACCGCCGAGATCTGGCCCTTGCCGCCGTCGATCAGCACGAGGTCGGGCCAGGCCGGCATCTCGCCGGCCTCGTCCTCGCTCTCAAGTGCGGCCGACGCAGGGGTGGGGCCGTCCTCGTGCTCCTTCAGAAGACGCGAGAACCGGCGCGTCATCACCTCGCGCATCATGCCGAAATCGTCGCCGGGCGTGATGGTCGTGTCGCGGATGTTGAACTTGCGATACTGCCCCTTGGCGAAGCCTTCGGGGCCGGCGACGATCATCGCGCCCACCGCGTTCGTGCCCATGATGTGGGAGTTGTCGTAGACCTCGATACGTCGTGGCGGATGGGCGAGCCCGAATGTTTCGCGAAGCCCGTCCAGTAGCCGCGCCTGCGAGGAGGATTCGGCCAGCCGCCGGCCGAGCGCCTCGCGCGCGTTGGCGCCGGCATGGTCGACGAGGTCCTTCTTCTCGCCGCGCGCCGGCACCTGAAGGCGCACCTTGCGCCCCGCCTTCACGGACAGCGCCTCGGCGAGGAGTTCCTCATCCTCCATCGCGATCGGCAGGAGGAGGAGGCGGGCGGGCGGCTTGTCGTCGTAGAACTGGGCGATGAAGGCGGCCAGCACCTCCTGTGGCTCGATCGACGGATCGGCCTTCGGAAAGTAGGCGCGGTTGCCCCAGTTCTGGCCGGTGCGGAAGAAGAAGACCTGGATGCAGGTCAGCCCGCCCTCCTGATGGATGGCGAAGACATCGGCCTCCTCCACGCTCTGCGGGTTGATGCCCTGATGGCTCTGGATGTGCGACAGGGCCGATAGGCGGTCGCGATAGATGGCGGCGCGCTCGAAATCGAGGTCGGCCGAGGCCTCCTGCATCGCGGTCGAAAGGCCCTTCGTCACCTCGCGCGAGCGCCCGGAGAGGAAGGCCTTCGCCTCGCCGACGAGCGCGCCGTAATCCTCCAGCGAGATTTCGCGTGTGCAGGGCGCCGAGCAGCGCTTGATCTGGTAGAGGAGGCAAGGTCGGGTGCGCGTGGCGTAGACGCTGTCCGTACACGTGCGGATGAGGAAGGCGCGTTGCAGGGCATTGACCGTCCGCCCCACCGACCCCGCCGAGGCGAATGGGCCGAAATAGGCGCCTTTCCGCGAGCGCGCGCCGCGGTGCTTCATGATCGCCGGTGCTTTGTGATCCTCGGCGACGAGGATGTAGGGGAAGGATTTGTCGTCGCGCAGCAGCACGTTGAAGCGCGGCCGCAGGCGCTTGATGAGGTTCGCCTCGAGCAGCAGCGCCTCGGTCTCGGTGCGTGTCGAGACGAACTCCATGTGCCGCGTCGCGCGGATCATGCGCGCGATGCGGTTGGTGTGGCCGCCGTGGCGCGCATAGGAGGAGACGCGCTTCTTCAGCGAGCGCGCCTTGCCGACATAGAGAACGTCGCCGGCCTCGTCGAACATGCGGTAGACGCCTGGCCCGTTCGGCAAGCGCTTGACGAGCGAGGCGATGAGTTCGGCGCCCGACGATGCGCCCTCGGGCAGATGGCCGCCGTCGTTCCAGTCGATCGCCGCGATGCGCGGATCGAGCGGGGCGGGCGTCTCCTCGGCCGTCTCGTCCTCGTCGAAGGCTTCCTCCGCCCCGAAATCCTCGTCGATCTTGCTCATCTTGGTCCATGCATGGGGCATTGCGGGCAGGGGCGCGTGCGGCGCGGTCAATCCTGCCGCTCCTATATGTCGGTTCGCGGGCGCGATTTCACCCTTGCGAGGCGTGTTCCTTGCGCGAGGCTCCGGCCAAGTTCGATTCCCGACCAGTGTCACTTCCCTGCCATTGGCAGCGTCGCGCGCTCGCGCTTATATCGGGGAAGACGGCCCCGGTCACGGAGCCGTACCCCTGAGGGGCAGGCGGAACGTCCGGCTTGATCCGGCCGTTCATCCGCCTTGCGGATGTTGTCAGGGACCGCGGCGTTCAGTGCGGTCTGGTCGGAGTGGTTGCGGGTGATGCGTATCGTGCGCGCATTCAGTGTGGCAGGCGCCCTTGCGGCGATGACGGTCGGCGCGTCTGCGGCGGACGTTGTGATCGTGGACACACCTCCTTTGGCTTCGGCCGAATTCCCTTCGGTCTACACTTGGTCCGGCCCGTATGCGGGCGGCTTCGTGGGCTACAACTTCGCCGATTTCGATCAGGCGGGCGGCGCGAGCTTCGACGGTGAGGGGCTCGTTGGCGGCGTTTACGCCGGCTACAATCTCCAGACCGAGCAGTTCGTCTACGGCATCGAAGGCGACATCGGCGCCTCGGATCTTTCAGCCGGCGGCTTCAACGTCGCGACGGGCACGCCGATCGGCGCCGATTCGACGGCCTTCGGTTCGCTGCGCGCACGAGTCGGCATCGCCTACGATCCGATCCTCCTCTTCGCCACGGGCGGCCTTGCGGTGGCCGGCAACGAGCTTTCGCTCGGTGGGGCGCAGGATTCCAACACCCATTTCGGCTACACGGTGGGTGCGGGCGTCGAGGCGGCGGTGACGGACAACATCACCTCGCGCGTCGAGTACAGGTACTCGGACTTCGAGTCCGAAGACTACAATCTCGGCAACGTCACGATCTCGTCGGGCTACGACGAGCACTCGATCCGCGCGGGCCTCGCGCTCAAGTTCTGATTTCCCGAGAGCCCCGATCGTCTCGGGTCGCGGCCGCGCCCGCGAGGGTGCGCGCCGCTTCGCCCTTCGCGGTCGCTCAGCCGCGCGGGCCGATCTGAGCGTAGGCCGGGAAGCGCGTCGGGAACTCGGCGAACCACGCCTTGAGCGCGGGGCGCCCCTCGTCCCACTGGCCCTTGAAGCGCAGGTCCATCCAGCCGAGCAGGCCCGCGATCGCGAAATGGCCGATGTCGAGCGCTTCCGGCAGCCTGGCCACCTCGGCCTCCAGCGCATCGAGGCCGCGCTCGGCTTTCGCCCACTGCCGGTCGGTCCAGCCGGAAAAGCGCTTCTCCTCCGGGCGGAAGCGCGCCTCGTAGACGACGAGGATGGCCGCATCGACAATGCCGTCCGCCAGCGCCTCGACGCGCTTGGCGCGCAGCCATTCGGCGTCGCCCTGCGGGATCAGGAGATTGCCGCTCATCCGGTCGAGATATTCGCAGATGACACGGCTGTCGTAGATGCCGGTGCCGTCCTCAAGCACCAGCGTCGGGATTTTGCCGAGCGGGTTGGCCGAAAGGAAATCCGCCGCCGGCTCTCCCGTGTCCGTCGCCACGTCCTCGACGGCGATGTCGCAATGAGCGGCCGCGAGCCGGACCTTGGCGGAATAGGGGGAGGCAGGCGAACAGAGGAGGCGCATCGGTGTCCCTTCATGAAAACGGCCGGGTAGGGGCCCGGCCGTTGGAGGTGTTCGAAGATCAGAAGCGGCGCAGCGATTCGCAGTTGGCGCCGTAGACCTTCCACTTGTCGAAGCCGAGGAAGCAGCCTTCCGCCCGCCAGCCCATGGAGGCGTAGCCCATCGGGTATTCGATCACGTAGTAGACGGTGGTCAGCGGGTTCCCGTCCTTGATGTCGACGCCGGCGATAGCGGCCTCGCCCTGGCAGTAGCGGCGCTCGATCTGGCGGTCTCCGCCGACCGGGAAATAGGCGCGCTCGAAGAGATTGGAGAATTGCGCGACTTCGAGCGGCGCAGGGATGACGCGCGGCGCGCCATATTCGAACTGGTCCTCGATCTGGGCGAGAACGCGCGGGTCCTCGCAGGCCGGCACCGGCGCTTCCTGCATCACCATCGGCTCCGTCTCGACGACGACGGTCCGATAATCGGCGGCGCCGGCCGAAAGCGGCGCGGCGACGGCAAGACAAAGCGCGGCGAGCGCGGCGATCCGGTTCTTCGGCATGACCCCTCCTGTCGGGCGCATTCGGCGACCCGCACTGTATCGCATCACCGCCGCTCCGCCGCCAGCGCAATGATGCCACAATGGGCACCGGGGCGCACGGCGAGAACCGGCGTGAGCGCGTCCATGATCGCCCGCGCTTCCTCGGCGAAGATATAGGGCGGGTTGACGACGGCCAGCCCCGATCCGACGAGCTTCTCGTCCGGGCCGAAGGGCTCGCGGAAGAACTCGGCCGTGACGATGTCGGGAATGCCGCTTTGGGCAAGCAGCCGATGCAGCTTCTCGCGCTCGCTCGCGCGCTTGATCGGGTACCACAGCGCGTAGATGCCGCCCCCCCAGCGCGCATGGGCCTTGGCCACCCCCTCGACGATCCGCTCGGTCTCGCCCGCCTGTTCGAAGGGCGGATCGACGAGCACCAGCCCGCGCCGCTCCTTCGGCGGCAGATGCGCGCCCATCGCCAGCCACCCGTCGAGGTGGATCGCCTTCACCTGAACGTCGCCGGCAAACTCCGCCGCCAGGGCCTGAGCATCCTCCGGATGCAGCTCATAGGCCGAAAGCCGGTCCTGCCGGCGCATCAGGCGGCGTGCGAGAAGCGGCGAGCCGGGATAGGCGAGCGTGCCGGTCTCCTCGCGCAGCGCGCGCACGATCTCGCAGTAGTCGGCCAGAAGCGGATGGCCTGCGGCGGGCGAAGCGAGGAGCGCGGAGATGCCGGCTTCGTGCTCGCCGGTGCGGCGCGCCTCGTCGGCCAGAAGGTCGTAGCGCCCGCGCCCGGCGTGGGTGTCGAAGACGCGGAAGGGCTTCTCCTTGCGCTTCAGATAATCGACGAGCCGCGCCAGGAGCGCATGCTTGTGGACGTCGGCGAAATTGCCGGCATGGAAGGCGTGGCGGTAATTCAACGCGGGCCTGCTGTGTATTGAACGGATCGTTCACCAGAACGGCACCTTCGGGCGCCCTTGCGGCCTCCATATGCGACGGCGTTGCCGCCGACGCAAAGCCGCAGTGGCACCGACGGCAGATTGCAGCGAAAGGATATGGAATGGTCGACCACAAGCTGTTCGAGCCCTTCGATCTCGGACCGATCCGCCTCTCCAACCGCTTCGTGATGGCGCCGCTGACGCGATCGCGCGCGACGAGCGAGGGTGACGTCGGCGACCTGCAGGTCGAGTATTACCGTCAACGCGCGGGCGCGGGGCTCATCGTCAGCGAGGCCACGAACATCACCGTCGAAGGGCGGGGATATGCCTTCACTCCTGGCATCTACACCGACGAGCACGTCGCCGGCTGGAAGCGCGTGACGGACGCGGTCCACGCGGAGGGCGGCAAGATCTTCCTGCAGCTCTGGCATGTCGGGCGCATCTCCCATCCCGATCTGCAGGAGGGCGGACAACTCCCCGTCGCGCCATCCGCCGTCAAGCCCGAAGGGCAGGCGTTCACCGAGGATGGCTTCAAGCCTCACGTCACGCCGCGCGCGCTGGAGGCGAGCGAACTGCCCCGCCTGATCGCCGATTACGTCAGGGCGACACGCAACGCGCGGGCGGCAGGCTTCGACGGCGTCGAGGTTCACTCCGCGAACGGCTACCTGCTCGACCAGTTCCTGCGCGACGGCGCCAACAAGCGCGACGACGAATATGGCGGTTCGATCGAGAACCGCATGCGCTTCCCGCTCCAGGTCGTCGATGCGGTCGTCGATGCCTGGGATGCCGAGCATGTCGGCATCCGGATTTCCCCGGTGACGGCCGCCAACGACCTCGCCGACACCGATCCGCAGCCGCTCTTCGAGCGTTACGTCGAGGCCCTGTCGCAGCGGCGCCTTGCCTATCTGCACGTGATCGAAGGTCAGACGGGCGGCCCACGCGACAACATCGCCTTCGACTACGACGCCCTGCGGGCCCGCTTCGACGGCGTCTACATGGGCAACAACGGCTACGACGCCGATCTAGCCGGCGAACGACTGGAGGCCGGGAAGCTCGATCTCGTCTGCATCGGCCGTCCCTTCATCGCCAATCCCGATCTCGTCACGCGCCTGAAGGTCGGCGCGCCGTTGAACGAGGGCGACAAGGACACGTTCTATGCCGGCGGGGCAGAGGGCTATGTCGATTATCCGGCGCTCACGCCGGAAGATCTGGCGCGCTACGCGGAAGCTGCCTGACGTTCGATGACGGCCCGCGAGCCTGCTCTTGGCGGGGCGGCGGGCCGTTGATCGCTGACATGAGCGAAATGAATTTCGGCCGGGCGGCGAAGGCAGCTATAAGTGCCGGAATGAACAAGCCGCTCGATCACAGGACGGGCTTCACGGCCTGCCCGCACGACTGCCCCTCCACCTGCGCGCTGGAGGTCGACATCCTCGACGCGCGCACGATCGGCAGGGTGCGCGGGGCAGGCGACAACAGCTACACGGCCGGCGTCATCTGCGCCAAGGTCGCACGCTACGCCGAGCGCATCCACAGCCCCGATCGTCTGATGACGCCGATGCGGCGCACCGGCGCCAAGGGCTCGGGCTCGTGGGGCGAGATCGGCTGGGACGACGCGCTCGACATGATCGCGGAAGCCTTCGTCAAGGCCGAGGCCGCGCACGGCTCGCAAGCCGTCTGGCCCTACTACTACGCCGGCACGATGGGCCTCGTTCAGCGAGACGGCATCAACCGCCTGCGCCACGCCAAGCGTTATTCCAACACGTTCGATTCAATCTGCACCAACACGGCGTGGACGGGGTTCGTGGCGGGCACCGGCAAGCTGATGGGCGTCGATCCGCGCGAGATGGCGCTGGCCGACTGCGTCGTCATCTGGGGCACCAACGCGGTGGCGACGCAGGTCAACGTGATGACCCACGCCATCCGCGCCCGCAAGGAGCGCGGCGCGAAGATCGTCGTGGTCGACATCTACGACAACGCCACGATGAAGCAGGCAGACATGGCGCTGAAGCTGCGGCCCGGCACGGACGCCGCGCTCGCCTGTGCCGTCATGCACGTCGCCTTCCGCGACGGGACGGCGGACCGCGCCTATCTGGCGAAATACACCGACGATCCGGCCGGGCTGGAGGCGCATCTGGCCTCGCGCACGCCGCAATGGGCTGCGGCCATCACCGGTCTTTCGGTCGAGGAGATCGAGGCGTTCGCGGCACTTGTGGGCGCGACGCCGCGCACCTTCTTCCGCCTCGGCTACGGCTTCACCCGCCAGCGAAACGGCTCGGTCGCCATGCATGCGGCGCTCTGCGTGCCCACGGTCTTCGGCCATTGGCAGCGCGAGGGCGGCGGCGCCTTCCACAACAACGGCGCGATCTGGAAGCTGGACAAGCGCGTGATCGAGGGTCACGAATTCGCCGATCCCGCCGTGCGCCATCTCGACCAGTCGAAGATCGGCCGCGTGCTGACGGGCGACGCGGAAGCGCTCTACGGTGGCCCGCCCGTGACGGCGATGCTCGTGCAGAACACCAATCCGATGAACGTCGCGCCCGAGCAGCGGCTGGTGCGGCAGGGTTTCGCGCGCGAGGATCTGTTCGTCGCCGTCCACGAGCAGTTCATGACGGACACGGCGAAGATGGCCGATCTGGTTCTGCCGGCGACGATGTTCCTGGAACACGATGACATCTACCGCGCCGGCGGGCAGAGCCACATCCTGTTCGGCCCCAAGCTCGTCGATGGGCCCGAGACCGTGCGTTCCAACCATTTCGTCGTCGAGGAACTGGCAAGGCGCCTCGGCGTCGCGGACCGGTCGGGCTTCGGCATGAGCGAGCGCGAGCATGTGGACACGCTGTTGACGATCAGTGGACATGGCGATCTCGAGCGGCTCGAGACGGAGCGCTGGATCGACGTGCAGCCATCCTTCGAAGAGGCGCATTTCCTTGGCGGCTTCCACAACGAGAGCGGCCGCTTCCGCCTCGCGCCCGACTGGATCGGCATGAACGGGCCGAACCGCCCGCCCGCCTCGATGGGCCTGCAGGGCCCTGTGGATGGGTTGCCGCGCTTTCCCGACCATGTCGAGCTGATCGAGCCGGTGGACGAGGCGCATCCCTTCAAGCTGGCGACCTCGCCGGCGCGCCAGTTCCTCAACTCCAGCTTCTCGGAGACGAAGGGATCGGCGAGCCGCGAGGGGCGGCCGGAACTGATGGTCCATCCGGACGACGCGGATCGGCTGGGCCTAGAGGACGGCCAGACTGTCCTCGTCGGCAATCGCCGCGGCGAGGTCGAGATGCCGGCGAAGGTCACGCCTGCGGCCAAGCCGGGTGTCGTCATCCATGAAGGGCTGTGGCCGAACGCGGCGTTCGTGCGCGGCGAGGGGATCAACACGCTCGTCGGCGCCGATTCGGTCGCGCCCTTCGGGGGTGTCGGCTTCCACGATACGGCGGTGTGGGTAAGGCCCGCCTGACGGCCTCCTCGCTGCCGCGATCGGTCTATTGCCTCTTGGGAAGGCGCTGGACTGATATGCCTTCGTCGTAGGCGCATCGTCGTGCCGCCTGATCCGGGGAAGGCTTTCGCTATGAAACTCGCGTTGATCGCCGCGGCGGTGTCGCTATTGGCCGTCGTATCGGCCGCGTCGGCGCAGGAGATGCGGATCAGGATGCAGGACAAGCTGCCGATCGTCTACGTCTACCACCAGCCGTTCCCCTACGTGCTGGCGGCCGGCATCTAGGGCTTCGAGCCGATCCCGACCGGGCTGATCAGCCTTCGCGGGGTGACGCGTGCCGAATAGCGCGGGTCGGCGTGGCCGGAGGGTCTGCCCCTCCGGCCTCTACGCGAGAAGCGACTTCGCCAGCATCATGTGGATGCCCTTGCAGCCGTTGACGGTCTGCGTGACGCGCAGGTCGCCGGCGAGTGAGCAGAGCGTGTAGGCATCGTGGCGCGACAGGCCGCGCGTTTCGACGATGAGGTCCAGCATGTCGCGCAGCGCCATCTCGGCGCAGACGTCGAGGCTCGGATCCATGCCCATCGTGATGAAGTGCGTCGGCGTCTCGGCGCGCGGATAAGTGAAGGCGAGATCGTCGCGCACCACCAGCTCGAACGTGCCGCGAAGGGCCGTCTCGATCGCCGTCACGCAGACTTCGCCGTCGCCCTGCGCGCCGTGGCCGTCGCCGCAGGAGAAAAGGGCGCCTTCGTTGAAGACGGGGAGATAGAGCGTCGTGCCGGCGACGAGCTCCTTGTTGTCGATGTTGCCGGCATGGGCGCGCGGCTGGATCGAGGAGATGCTCCCCCAGTGCGGAGGCGGGGCGACGCCCATCACCCCGAAGAAGGGCGAGAGCGGCAGCTTCAGGCCCCAGGGCATCTGCGCCGTCATCGCCTCGCGGTCGAGCGGGATGTTGAGGATGCGCTTTTCGGTGAAGTCGTAGGGCAGGGTGCCGGAGAGCGGCCGGATCGCGTTGAAGCCCCAGTCCTGCGCGAGCTCGACCGCGCGGATGCGGACTTCCAGAACGCTGCCCGCACGCGCGCCGCGCACCGCGACGGGACCCGTCAGGATGTGGCCCGGCATCTCCATGCGCCCGTCGCGATGGATCGCACGCAGCGCCTCGGGAACGATGAAATCGCCCTCAGGGACGACTTCGGGGCTTCCGGACACGGTGTCGATGACGACCGTTTCGCCGCTGTCGATCGTCAGGACCGGCTCACGCGCCGGGTCGAAGAAGCCCCAGGCGCAATTGGCGACGGAGGCGGGCAGGTGATGGGCGGTCATGCGGCGTCCCTTCGATCGGTTCTCGGCCCTCAGGAGGCTTGCGGTGAAACGAGCATCGCGGCGCCGTCGGCCTCTTCCATGTCGATCACTGCGCGCTCGCCCTCCATGCGCGCGCGTCCGTCGAGGACGAGCCGCAGCGCATGCGGATAGAGGTGGTGTTCGGCGCCGAGCAGGCGCGTCGCGAGGTTCTGCGCGTTGTCGCCGGGGCGTACGGGGATCACGGCCTGCGCGATGATCGGCCCCTCGTCCATTTCCTCGGTCACGAAGTGCACCGTGCAGCCGTGGACGCGCATCCCGGCGTCGAGCGCGCGCTGGTGCGTGTCGAGACCTGGAAAGAGCGGTAGCAGCGAGGGGTGGATGTTGATCATCCGGCCCTTGAAGCGCTGCACGAAGGCGGGCGTCAGAAGCCGCATGTAGCCGGCAAGGCACACGATCTCGCAGCCCGCCGCCTCGATCGCCTCGGCCACGGCCTCCTCGTGCTCGGCGCGCGAGGCGTAGGCCTTCTGGTCGATCGCGACGGCCTCGATGCCCTCCTCGCGTGCCGCCTCCAGCCCGCCGGCATCCGGCTTGTTGGAGAGGACGAGGGCGATCGTTCCCGGAAAGCCCGGAGCCTTCGCCGCTTCCACCAGCGCACCCATGTTGGAGCCGCGCCCGGAGATCATCACCGCGACGCGCTTGGCAGGGCGGCTCATGCGAGGCGAAGCTCGCCGTCGTAGGTCACGGCATCCCCGCCCTCGCGTGGCAGGATGCGGCCGAGCGGCACGACGCTCTCGCCCGCGCCCTGCAGGATCGCGGAGATTTCCGCCGCCTCGGCTTCGCCGACGACGACGATCATGCCGACGCCGCAGTTGAAGGTTCGCAGCATTTCGTTCGTCGCGACGCCGCCCTCGCGCGCCAGCCATCCGAAGACGGGCGGCACGGGGATCGCCGAGAGGTCGATCTCCGCGCGCAGATGCTCGGGCAGGACGCGCGGGATGTTCTCCGGGAAGCCGCCGCCGGTGATATGCGCCAGCGCCTTGACGCCCTCGCCGGCGCGGATCGCCTCCAGAAGCGGCTTCACATAGATGCGTGTCGGCTCGAGCAGCGCCTCGGCGAGCGTCTTCGAAGCGTCGAAGGGCGCGGGTGCGTCGTAGGCAGTGCCGCTCGCCTCGACGATGCGCCGCACCAGCGAATAGCCGTTGGAATGACAGCCGGAGGAGGCGAGGCCGAGGATGACGTCGCCCGAGGCGAGTTCGGCGGAGGGCAGAAGCCGGCCGCGCTCGGCCGCGCCCACCGCGAAGCCCGCGAGATCGTAGTCCTTCTCGGCGTAGAGGCCCGGCATTTCGGCCGTCTCGCCGCCGATGAGCGCGCAGCCCGCCAGAAGACAGCCTTCCGCGATGCCGGAGACGATGGCCGTGCCTTGCGCGACGTCGAGCTTGCCGGTGGCGAAATAGTCCAGGAAGAACAGCGGCTCGGCGCCCTGCACGACGAGGTCGTTGACGCACATGGCGACCAAGTCGATGCCGATCGTCTCATGCCGGCCTGCGTCGATCGCGATCTTCAGCTTGGTGCCGACACCGTCGTTCGCGGCCACCAGCACCGGATCGGTGAAGCCGGCGGCCTTCAGGTCGAACAGCCCGCCGAAACCGCCGATTTCGCCGTCCGCGCCCGCGCGGCGCGTCGAGCGCACCAGCGGCTTGATCCGCTGCACCAGCTCGTTGCCGGCGTCGATGTCGACGCCCGCCTGCGCGTAGGTCAGCCCGTTCTTCGTCTCGCCCGTCATTCTCGCCTCGCTCCTGAAGCCTTGCGCCCGGTTGCACCAGAAGCAGCCGGGAGGCAAGAGCGGGGATAGCGGGGGCAGGCGGCCGGCGCGCTTGACCCGCTGCCTTACACGACTCTATCTCCAGTGGCGGACCGGAGCGGAGTGCGCGGGACATGGTCATGGATCGAAGCCGGCTTTTGCGGCGTCAGGCGCTCTTCTGGGGGCTGGGCGCGCTCGTCCTGTGCGTCTTCCTCTGGGTGTTTCGCGGAATTCTCTTGCCCTTCGTGCTGGGCATGGCGATGGCCTACTTCCTCGACCCCATCGCGGACTGGTTCGAGCGGCGTGGTTTCTCGCGGCTCGCGGCCTCCATCGTGATCCTTGTCTCGTTCATCTTCCTCTTCGTCACGGTCATCCTCGTGGTCGTGCCGGTCATCGGCTCGCAGATCGCGGCCTTCGTGGAGCGCCTGCCGCAATATCTCCAGCGCCTGCAGGAACTGGCGATCGAGGCGCGCGCCGGGCCGCTCTCATGGCTGTTCGAGGATTCGGAGCAGTCGCTGACGCAGGATTTCTCAGCCATCGCGCGTGAGGCGTCGAGCTACGTCACCACCTTCGCCGCACAGGTCTGGAGCTCGAGCCTCGCGGTCGTGAACTTCATGGCGCTGTTCGTCGTCACGCCCGTCGTCGCCTTCTATCTGCTTCTGGACTGGGACCGGATGATCGAGAAGATCGACGGCTGGATCCCGCGTCAGCACGTCCAAACGGTGCGCCGGCTGGCGCGAGAGGTCGACCGCTCCGTCGCCGGCTTCATCCGCGGGCAGAGCACGGTCTGCCTGATCCTCGGCACCTACTACGCCGTCGGCCTGTCGCTCGTCGGGCTCAATTTCGGCCTTCTCATCGGCTTCTTCGCGGGAATGATCTCGTTCATTCCCTATGTCGGCTCGGCCGTCGGCCTCATCATCGCGCTCGGCGTCGCTCTGGTGCAGTTCTCGCCGGACTGGATCTGGATCGTCGCGACGCTCGCCGTCTTCTTCTCCGGCCAGTTCTTCGAGGGCAACATCCTCCAGCCCAAGCTTGTCGGCGCCTCCGTCGGCCTGCACCCGGTCTGGCTGATGTTCGCGCTCTTCGCGGCCGGCGCGATCTTCGGCTTCGTCGGCCTTCTGATCGCGGTGCCGGCGGCGGCGGCTATCGGCGTGCTCGTCCGCTTCGCGCTCAACAAGTACCTCGAGAGCGAGATGTATTTCGGCCGCACGGTCGAGGCCGGGCCAGCGCCTGCGCAGATCGAGGGCGTCGAGCTCTCCTCGGCGCTGCGTGCCACCTTCGAGCCGGGCGAGAAGGGCACGGATTGACCGCCGCCCGCACCCGGCAGCTTCCGCTCGATTGGCCGCATCGCCCGTCGATGGCGCGCGAGGACATCGTGGTGGGCGATTCCAACCGCCTGGCCGTCGCGGCGCTCGACGCCTGGCCGAACTGGCCGCACCCGGTCCTCTACGTCCACGGCCCGGCGGGCTCGGGCAAGTCGCATCTGGGCGCGGCGTGGCGCGCGATCTCGGGCGCTGCGCGCTTTTCGCCCGGCGATGCGTTGCCGGCCGAGCGCCCCTTTGCCGTCCTCCTCGACGATCTCGACCGCGCCGGCCATTCGGAGGCGGAAATCTTCGCGCTTCTCAACGCCGCGCGGCTCGGCGGCGGCACGGTCCTCGTCACCGCGCGCCGCGCGCCCGGCGAACTCAAGCTTGCGACGCCGGATCTCGCCTCGCGCCTACGCGCCGCCACCACCTTCACACTCGGCCAGCCCGACGAGGCGCTTTTGTCCGGCGTCCTCGCCAAGCTCTTCGCCGATCGCCAGATCGAGCTCGACGTGAAGCTCCTCGAACTGATGACCAGGCGCATGGAGCGCTCGCTGGATGCCGCGCGCGCGCTCGCCGAGGCGCTCGACCGCGAAACGCTGGCGACGAAGCGCCGCCCCACGCGCCAACTCGTCCTCGACCTTCTCGCCCGCATGGACGACAATGCCGGCGCGTTGTCGTGAATCCGACGAGGGAACGGGCTATGGCCTGACCTCGCATCAGGCCCAGCATTCGAGAGCAGCAGTCAGCCCATGAGCCAATCCTCGCAGACCCCGCCCAGCCAGCCTGCTCGCAAGCCACGCGCCGCGGCGCCGCGGCGCCCACGCGCCAAGACGGTGGCCGCCAGCGCCATGCAGGAGTCGGGCGCGACGGTGGCGGGGGACGGTGAGACGCCTGAGTCGAAGGCGAAGCGGACTGCCGGAACGAAGACGGCAACCGCGAAGCGGGGCCGCGAGCCCGCCTCGCCAAGGATCGCCGCCGAGGCACAGACCGAGCCGCCTCCCGTCGCCCCCGTTCCCGCTGGGCCCGAGCTCGCGGAGATCATAGACGACGGTCGCCCGGAAAGCGTTGCCGAGGCGATCGCCGGTCCCGCGGGCGACGCCGACGAGCTTCCGGACCGCTCGCCGATGCAGGCGGTCGGCGCCGTTCCGGCGAGCGAGGCCGCCGCGCAGGCCGCCCCGGGGGAACTGCCGGCCGACCGCTTCGTGAACCGCGAAATCTCCTGGCTCCAGTTTAACCGGCGCGTTCTGGAGGAGGCGGGCAACCGCAACCATCCGCTCCTGGAGCGTCTGCGCTTCCTGTCGATCTCGGCAGGCAATCTCGACGAGTTCTTCATGGTCCGCGTCGCGGGCCTCGCCGGGCAGGTGCGCGAGGAGATTCCGGTGCGCTCGGTCGACGGGCTGATGCCGCAGGAACAGCTCGAGCGCGTCCTGAAGGAAGTCGGCGTCCTCCAGGAGGAGCAGCAGGCCGCGCTCGCCGGTCTCGTGCGCGAACTTAAGGCCGAGAAGATCGTCATCGTGGCGGCGGGGGACCTGAAGAAGGACGACCGCGCGTGGCTCCAGCGCCATTTCGACGAGGCGATCTTCCCCGTTCTCACGCCGCTCTCGATCGATCCGGCGCACCCGTTCCCGTTCATCCCGAACCTCGGCTTCTCGATGGCGCTGGCGCTGGTGCGCGAGGCCGACAGCCACAAGATGAACGCGCTCCTGCGCCTGCCCGTGGCGCTCTCGCGCTTTGTGGAGCTTCCGCCGACGGCCGACGGCCAGTATCGCTACGTGCCCCTGGAAAGCGTCGTGGCGCTGTTCATCGGCCGGCTCTTCCCAGGCTACCGCGTGCGCGGGCAGGGCACCTTCCGCATCATCCGCGATTCGGACATCGAGGTGGAGGAGGAGGCCGAGGATCTCGTGCGCCTCTTCGAAACGGCGCTCAAGCGTCGCCGCCGCGGCTCGGTGATCCGCATCGAATACGATTCGGTCATGCCGGAATCGCTCCGCAACTTCGTCTCGACGGAACTCGGCGTCTCGGAGAGCCGCGTCTCGGTGATGGACGGGATGCTGGCGCTCGATTCGGTCTCGCAGATCGTGAAGGCCCCGCGCGACGATCTGAAGTTCGAGCCCTATATCCCGCGCTTCCCCGAGCGCATCCGCGAGCACAACGGTGACTGTTTCGCCGCGATCCGCGAGAAGGATATCGTCGTCCACCACCCCTATGAGAGCTTCGACGTGGTGGTGCAGTTCCTGCGCCAGGCCGCGCGCGACCCGGACGTCGTGGCCATCAAGCAAACGCTCTACCGCACCTCGAACGACTCGCCGATCGTGCGAGCACTGGTGGACGCGGCCGAATCGGGCAAGTCCGTCACCGCACTGGTGGAACTGAAGGCCCGCTTCGACGAGGAGGCCAACATCAAGTGGGCGCGCGATCTGGAGCGCGCGGGCGTGCAGGTGGTCTTCGGCTTCATCGAGAAGAAGACCCACTCCAAGCTGAGCCTGGTGGTGCGCCGGGAGGAGGGCAAGATCGTCTCCTTCGTGCATGTGGGCACAGGCAACTACCACCCGATCACCGCGAAGATCTACACGGACCTTTCCTACTTCACGGCCGACAAGGACATCGCCAACGACGTCAGCCAGATCTTCAACTACATCACCGGCTATGCCGAGCCGACGGACCTTCGCAAGCTCTCGATCTCGCCGCTGACGCTGCGCAAGCGCATCCTTCAGAACATCGAGGAGGAAATCGAGCACGTGCGCGCCGGCCGGCCCGGCCAGATCTGGATGAAGATGAACTCGCTGGTGGACGCGACGATCATCGACGCGCTCTACAGGGCAAGCCAGGCGGGGGTGGAGATCGACCTCATCGTGCGCGGCATATGCTGCCTGCGCCCGCGCGTGCCCAGCCTGTCGGAGAACATCCGCGTCAAGTCGATCGTCGGCCGCTTCCTGGAGCACAGCCGCATCTTCTGCTTCGGCGCGGGGCAGGGGCTCCCCTCCGAGAACGCGATCGTCTACATGAGCTCGGCGGATCTGATGCCGCGCAATCTCGACCGGCGCGTGGAGACGATGATCCCGATCACCACGCCCACCGTCCACAGCCAGGTGCTGTCGCAGATCATGCTCGCCAACATCCTCGACAATCAGCAGAGCTGGTCGGTTCTGGCCGACGGCACGTCGCGCCGCATCGAGCCTTCGGGATCGGAGCCCTCGTTCAATGCGCAGCGCTACTTCATGACCAACCCGAGCCTTTCGGGCCGGGGAAAGGCCCTCAAGACCAATGCTCCGAGACTCATTGCACGACAACGCGCAGAGCATGCCAAGTTCGACTGACGCGAAGGCTTACGGCCTCGGTCGCCTGCCGGGCCACCAGCCCGTCGCGGTGGTCGACATCGGCTCGAACTCGGTGCGCCTCGTCGTGTACGAGCGCAACAGCCGCGCGCCCGCAGTCCTCTTCAACGAAAAGGTGCTGTCCGGGCTCGGCAAGGGCATCGCTCAGACGGGGCGGCTGAACGACGAGGCGGTGGCGAGCGCGGTGGGCGCGCTCGGCCGCTTCCGGGCGCTCTGCCGGCACATGGGCGTCAGCAAGATCCATCCGATCGCCACCGCCGCCGCGCGCGAGGCCGAGAACGGGCCGGAGTTCATCGAGGCCGCCGAGGCCGCCATCGGCTGCGAGATCGTGATCCTCTCCGGTCAGGACGAGGCGCGGTATGCGGCGGAGGGCGTCATCGCGGGCTTTCATGAACCGGACGGGATCGCGGGTGACCTCGGCGGCGGCAGCCTGGAACTCGTCACCATCGACAAGGGGGCGATCGGTGAGGGGGTGACGATGCCGCTCGGCGGGCTGCGTCTGCAGGATATGGCCGGCGGCAACCTGTCGAAGGCCCGGTCGATCGCGGACAAGCATCTGGCTGCATTGCCGTTTGCCGCAGCCGGCAAGGGTCGGCCCTTCTTTGCGGTCGGCGGCACCTGGCGAAATCTCGCCAAGCTGCACATCGAGCAGAGCGGCTATCCGCTGCACGTCATGCACGGCTATGCGATGCGCCCGGCCGACATCGCGGGCTTCCTCAAGGACGTCGCGGCGGGCGACCCGGAGAAGCTGGCGGGCATCCGCTCCGTGGCGCGCTCCCGCCGGCCGCTCCTCGCCTACGGCGCGGTCGCGCTCCAGAGCGTCATCGCCCGGCTCGACCCGTCCGTCGTCATCCTTTCGGCGACGGGCGTGCGCGAGGGCTATCTTCACGCGCTGCTGCCGGACGCCGAGCGAGAGCGAGACCCGCTGATCGAGGCGGCCGAGGAGCTTTCGCTCCTGCGTTCGCGCTCGCCTTTGCACCAGCGCGAACTGGTGGACTGGGC
This sequence comes from Aureimonas mangrovi, assembly GCF_014058705.1. Classification (NCBI taxonomy): domain Bacteria; kingdom Pseudomonadati; phylum Pseudomonadota; class Alphaproteobacteria; order Hyphomicrobiales; family Aurantimonadaceae; genus Aureimonas; species Aureimonas mangrovi. The sequence goes on along the minus strand of NZ_CP059692.1, from coordinate 2,612,506 downwards.
GTCTCACACCTTCGCCGCCTTCGGCATCGAAGAGAGCACCGAAGAGCGCCGCCTTCGCGAGGCTGCCTGCCTCATCGCCGACGTGTCCTGGCGCGCCCATCCGGACTATCGCGGACGCCAGAGCCTGCAACTCGTCGTTCATTCCAACCTGCCGGCGGTGGATCATCCCGGTCGCACCTTCCTCGGGCTCACCAATTACTTCCGCTACGAGGGCACCTTCGACCAGGACCAGATGCCGGCACTCGAGCGGCTGATCGAGCCGCGTCTTCTGGAGCGCGCGCGTATCCTCGCCTCGCTCTTTCGCGTCGCCTATCTTCTGACGGGCGGCATGCCGGGCATACTCCCTGCGCTTCGATGGGAGCCGGACGGGAAGGGGCTAGCGCTGGTCTTCCCGCCTGAACTCGCCGACATCGTGGGCGAACGCCCGCTCGTGCGCCTCGGCCATTTCGCCAAGGCGACGGGGCGCGAACTGCGTGCGATCACGCGCTAGCAAACAGCGCCCGCGATGATGGCGCGAGGGCGGCAGCGGCCTCCTCCTCGCTGCCCGCCAGCGCCGCGCCGACCGCGTGCCACTCCTCGCCGTTGTGGACGCCGCAATGGATATAGGTCCGCGCGATCAGCGTGGCGGCGTCCGTGAGCGTCTGTGGCCCGTGCCAGCGCCTCGCGCAGGACCCGCGACCTTCTGGAGGCGGAGACCTATCTTTCGCGGCTGGAGAAGATCGGCGGCCGCCTCGTCGAACTCGGCGCCTGAGGCCACACAGCCTACGCCGGGCCTGCCCCGGCGGAGGCGCATGCAGGGAAAGATTCGTGGCCGAAACGCTGAAACGGCGATACCGCGCCTATCTCGATTGCCTGAACCGGCAGGCGTGGGACGAACTCGATCGTCATGTCTCGACCGATGTTCACCACAATGGTCAGCCGCTCGGCGTCGATGGCTATCGCGACATGCTCCTCGCCGATTTCGAGGCGATCCCGGACCTGCGCTTCGAGGCCGAGCGGATTGTCTGCGATCCGCCGCATGTTGCCGCGCGCCTTCTCTTCCGCTGCACACCGAGGGGCGAGTTCCTCGGCCTTCCCGTCAACGGGCGGACGGTCTCTTTCGGCGAGAACGCCTTCTACGAGTTCGCGGACGGTCGGATTTCGGCTGTCTGGTCCGTCATCGACAAGGCGGCGATCGAGGCGCAGCTCTGAGGCAGAGGAGCGCCGGAGCCGCCTCAGTCCAGCGGGACGATAACGACCTTGCGGTCGCGGAAGGCAAGGGCGGCGCGCCCGGCCAGAAGCTCCAGCGCCCGCTCGCCGAAGAGTTCGCGGCGCCAGCCCTCCATCGCGGGCACCTTGGCCTCGGCGCCGTGTGTCGCGATCTTCTCCAGATCGTCGCCGGTGGCGATGAGGCGGGCGGCGACGCCGCGCTCCTCCGTCACGATCTTGAGGAGGACGCGCAGGAACTCCACTGCAGCGGCCGTTCCCTCCGGCAGTTGCGGCGGGCGCGGGATGCGAGGCAGCTCGGCCTTGGGAATGGCGAGGGCGCGGGCGGTGGCGGCGAGAATCGCCTTGCCGGCGGCGGAGCGCTCGAAGCCGCGCGGGATGGTGCGCAGGCGCGACAGCGCCTCCTCGTCCCTGGGCTGCTGCTGGGCGATCTCGAAGATCGCGTCGTCCTTGAGGATCCGACCGCGCGGCTGGTCGCGCTCGCGCGCCTCACGCTCGCGCCAGGCCGCGACCTCCTTCAGGACGGCGAGCTCGATCGGCTTGCGCACGCGCAGCTTCAGCCGGGTCCACGCATCGTCCGGGTGCAGATCGTAGGTCTCGGGCGCGGTGAGGATCGCCATCTCGCTTTCCACCCATTCCGTGCGGCCGTCCTTGTCGAGCTGTGCGATGAGCGCGCGATAGACGTCGCGCAGATGGGTGACGTCGGCGAGCGCGTATTCAAGCTGGCTGTCCGAAAGCGGACGTCGGCGCCAGTCGGTGAAGCGGCTGGTCTTGTCGATGCGCCCGTCCGTCGTGCGCGCGACGAGCTGGTCGTAGGCGATCGATTCGCCGAAGCCGCAGACCATCGCGGCGACCTGCGTGTCGAAGAGCGGCTCGGGGATGAGGTTGCCGAGCTTGTAGATGATCTCGACGTCCTGACGAGCGGCGTGGAACACCTTCACGACGCTCGTGTCGGCCATCAGCGCGAAGAAGGGCGCAAGGTCGAGCCCCTCCACCAGCGGATCGACGAGAACGGCGAGGTCGTCGCTCGCCATCTGGACGAGGCAGAGTTGCGGCCAGAAGGTCGTCTCGCGGATGAACTCGGTGTCGACGGTCACGAAGTCCGCGCGGGCGAGCGTTTCGCAGGCTTCAGCGAGCGCGGCCGTGGTCGTGATGAGGTTCATGCGCATCCGTCTTCTGAGGGGCCTTTGGAGCGGCCGGCGGCGTGATGAACCGTCTTAGAACGCTTTGCCCGCGCGATCAAAGCCACGAGGCAAGGCAGTGGCGCCCCGGCCGGAATCTTGACATCGCGGGGGTGGCATGCGCTTGTCCCGCGCGATCCGAAGGGGCCCGCCGGCGGCCCTTTCGCGCGCCCATCAAGAGACCCGGGAAGACGATTTGACCATGCACCGTTATCGCAGCCACACCTGCGCGGATCTTCGCAGCGAAGACGTCGGCTCGAACGTGCGCCTCTCGGGCTGGGTGCACCGCGTGCGCGACCACGGCGGCCTGCTCTTCATCGACCTGCGCGACCATTACGGCCTGACGCAGATCGTCGTCGATCCCGACTCGCCGGCCTTCAAGGTGGCCGAGACGGTGCGCGGCGAGTGGGTGATCCGCGTCGACGGGCAGGTGAAGCAGCGTGCGCCCGAGACAGTTAACGCCAAGATGCCGACCGGCGAGATCGAACTCTACGCGAGCGAGATCGAGGTGCTGGGACCGGCCAAGGAACTGCCGCTGCCGGTCTTCGGCGAGCCTGAGTATCCCGAGGACGTGCGCCTCAAGTACCGCTTCCTCGACCTGCGCCGCGAGACGCTGCACCGGAACATCATGCGCCGCAGCCAGGTGGTGGCGGCCATGCGCCGGCGCATGAACGAGATCGGCTTCAACGAATTCCAGACGCCGATCCTGACGGCCTCCTCGCCGGAGGGCGCGCGCGACTTCCTCGTGCCCTCGCGTCTTCACCAGGGCATGTTCTACGCGCTGCCGCAGGCCCCGCAGCAGTACAAGCAGCTCCTGATGATGTCGGGCTTCGACCGCTACTTCCAGATCGCGCCCTGCTTCCGCGACGAGGACCCGCGCGCCGACCGCTTCTACGGTGAATTCTACCAGCTCGACCTCGAGATGAGCTTCGTCGAGCAGGAGGACGTGTTCCAGACGATGGAACCGGTGATCCGCGGCATCTTCGAGGAGTTCGCCGAGGGCAAGCCCGTCTCGCAGGCCTTCCGGCGCATTCCCTACGCCGACGCCATCCGAACCTACGGTTCCGACAAGCCGGATCTGCGCAACCCGATCGAGATGCAGGCCGTGACGGAGCATTTCGCGGGATCGGGCTTCAAGGTCTTCGCAAACATGATCGCGAACGATCCGGCGGTCGAGGTCTGGGCGATCCCGGGCAAGACGGGTGGCAGCCGCGCGTTCTGTGACCGGATGAACTCCTGGGCGCAAGGGGAAGGGCAGCCGGGCCTCGGCTACATCTTCTGGCGCGAGGAGAACGGCGAGGTCGGCGGCGCCGGTCCTCTCGCCAAGAACATCGGCGAGGAGCGCACGGCGGCGATCGCCGGGCAACTCGGCCTCGAGGCGGGCGACGCCTGCTTCTTCGTGGCTGGCAAGCCGGACAAGTTCTACCCGTTCGCCGGGCTTGCGCGCACCCGCGTCGGCGAGGAACTCAATCTGGTCGACCGTGACCGCTTCGAGCTCGCCTGGATCGTCGACTTCCCGTTCTACGAATGGGACGAGGACAACAAGAAGGTCGACTTCGCCCACAACCCGTTCTCCATGCCGCAGGGAGGCATGGCGGCGCTGGAGAGCGAGGAACCGCTCAAGATCAAGGCGTTCCAGTACGACATCGTCTGCAACGGCTTCGAGATCGCGTCGGGCGGCATCCGCAACCAGCTTCCCGAGACGATGGTCAAGGCCTTCGAGATCGCCGGCTACTCGCGCGCCGACGTCGAGGAGCGCTTCGGAGGCCTCTACCGTGCTTTCCAGTACGGCGCGCCGCCGCATGGCGGCATGGCGGCGGGCGTCGACCGCATCGTCATGCTCCTGTGCGGGGCCAAGAACCTGCGGGAGATTGCGCTGTTCCCGATGAACCAGCAGGCGCACGACCTCCTGATGGGCGCGCCGGCCGAAGCGACCCCGGCGCAGATGCGCGAGCTCGGCCTTCGCGCGATCCCGCCGGCTCCCAAGGCCTGACGGAACCCGGAAGACGCTGTGAAAGGGCTCGCTCACGCGGGCCCTTTTCGATTCGCGATCAGGATGTTGGATGACGTAACGGAATCTGATCCGCAGCCGCTTCGCGCGGGGCTTCAGCGTCTTGATTCTTCGTCTCAGCGGTGAACGGAAAATGCCCTGCCGCCTCCCACGGTCCGCCGAGATAACGCCAGAGCAGTAAGCCGGTCGCGCTGGCGTCGAACGGCGTGAAGGACGCGGTGAGCGCGTCGAACAGCGCGCGCGACTCACTGGCATCCACCTTGTTCTGGATCGTCACGTGCGGGCGAAAACCGTGCCGATCCTGCGGCGTGAGCCAGTCCTGCCAGCCGTCCGCCAACGTCCGGCGCAGCGCGTCGAGTTCGCGCGAGGGCATTTCGATCGCGACGCCACGGCCGAGAAAGCGCAGGCCCATGCGCTGCGGATCGAAGGCGAAGGGTGTCGTCCGGCGGACCAGCGCGCCGAGCGTTCTTACCACCTCGGCTGCGCTCTCGCCGGGCAGCTTGTGGAACAGCGTCAGATGCGCGGGGATGAGATTGCGCGCCGGCGGGAAATGCCGCCGGCGCAGCGCTTGGAGGCGATCGAACGCAGCAGCATCGAGCGCGACGGTCACGATGAGGGGCGGCGCCTCGTCCATGAGAAAGGCGCCGCCTCGCGGTCGTCAGTCGTTCGAGGTCACCGTCATCGAGAGGATCGCCGGCAGCGTCTGCGGGGCGCCCGTCGCCGCGCCGATGATCTGCGTCACCGGCACCGGCTGGGACGGAGCGATCTGTGCGGTGATCGACTGCGGATCGCGCAGGTAGTTGCTGACCGCCTCCGTCACCTCTTCCTGGAACTGCGGGTTGTTCAGGTAACCGAGGGCGACCGGCAGCATGCCGAGAAGCTGGTCGATCACTTGCTCGCGGGTCTGCCCGTTCTCCTCGGCCTGACGGTCGAGCAAGCGGTTGGTGATGGACTGGTCCTCCACGCGCAGCTCGGCCGAGACGAGGTTCAGCTGCGACATCAGGCCGAGCATGGCCATTCCGCTGGCGCCCTGCGCATCTGGGTTGGCCGCCATCTGCTGCTGGATCGCCGAAAGCTGCTCGATAAAGGACGGCGTGTAGCCGGTGACGTTGTAGGCGAAGGTGAGGTTGGCGACGTCCTCCAGGTTGACCTGCAGCGGCGTCAGCGCGAGTTCGCCCGTCTCCGTGTTCCACAGGCCTTCGGCCGACAGATCGCCGGTGATCTCCTCGTAGCCCATCTGCGTGGCCGGCGAGGGCGCCTGCCCCTCGGGGGCGGGAGCAGGCGTGGCGGTGAAGGACGCGACCTCGAGATCGAAGGCGAAGGCGCTGCCATCGACCTCGTTCGAGACGTTCATGTCGTTGAGGACGAAGGCCTGGTGACCGTCGCTCTCGATGGCGAGCGAGCCCATCACGAGGCGCTCGAACCAGACCGGTATCGCGCCGTTCGGCGTCTGCACGGCGGCGCCGGCCTCGGGCGCAGCGGCACCCTCGGGCGCGATCGTCACGTTCTCGGCGACGAGCCCGCCGACCGACGTCGTCGTGCCCTCGGCCTCGATCGAGAAGTCGTCGACCGTGTTACGCTCGACGGTCCAGCCTTCGGCATTGGAGCCCGAAACGTTCTCGAAGCGCGAGGTGCCGATGGGGATGACGTTGTCGCCCTCGCCGATGGACACGCCCTCCATGACGATGTTCTGGCCCTCCACGTTCACCGAATCGTAGGTGAAAGGCGTGCCGCTCTCCGCCATCAGGCTCTGGAGGCGGGTCGCGAAAGCGTCGCCGTCGATCTCCTGCGCGCCGGCGGCGCCGGTCAGGCAAAGGGCGGCGGCGGTCGCCAGGAGGCTGTTGCGTAGGGTGAACTGCATGCGGTCCTCTTTCATATTTTCTGTGAGGTCGTTGGGCCGCAAGCGGCTCCCTGGCGGCGCAGGTAGGGCCTTGCTTGCGGGCGGCAAGTTGAGCGGTCGGTGCGAAAGCTGTGGGGCAGCTTTGTTCCGCTCTTGTTCCGGGCGCCGTCATGCGCTAGCGCCAAGGCATGGGCAAGACGGTGGAACCCCCGGTCGGTGGCGGCGAGATCGAACCGATCGACCTGAAGGCGGCGCTTGAAGAGCGCTACCTCGCCTATGCCTTGTCCACGATCATGGGCCGTGCGCTGCCGGACGTGCGGGACGGGTTGAAACCCGTTCATCGCCGCATAGTCCATGCCATGCGCGTGCTGCGCCTCGATCCCGGACAGGGCTACAAGAAATGCGCGCGTATCGTCGGTGACGTGATGGGCAAGTTCCATCCGCACGGCGATGCATCGATCTACGACGCGCTGGTGCGCCTCGCGCAGGATTTCGCCATCCGCTACCCGCTGGTGGACGGGCAGGGCAATTTCGGCAATGTCGACGGCGATGCCGCGGCCGCCATGCGCTACACCGAGGCGCGCATGACCGAGGTCGCGACGCTGCTTCTGCGCGGCATCGACGAGAACGCCGTCGACTTCAAGCCGACCTACAACGAGGAGGACGAGGAGCCCGTCGTCCTGCCGGGCGCCTTCCCCAACCTTCTGGCCAACGGCGCCTCGGGCATCGCCGTCGGCATGGCGACCTCGATCCCGCCGCACAACGCGGCCGAGATCTGCGACGCGGCGCTGAAGCTCATCGAGAAGCCGGATGCCGACATCGACGCGCTGATGCGGCTCGTCGAAGGGCCGGACCTTCCCACCGGCGGCATCATCATCGATACGCGCGCGTCCATCCGCGAGGCCTACTCGACGGGGCGCGGCTCGTTCCGCGTTCGCGCGCGATGGGAGCGTGAGGAGGCCGGGCGCGGCGGCTATGTCTGCGTCGTCACCGAAATCCCGTATCAGGTGCAGAAGTCGAAGCTGATCGAGAAGATCGCCGAGCTTCTGAACGCGCGCAAGCTGCCGCTCCTGGCCGATGTCCGGGACGAATCGGCCGAGGACGTCCGCATCGTGTTCGAGCCGAAGGCGCGCACGGTGGACCCGGCGCTGCTGATGGAATCCCTGTTCCGCCTGACGGAGCTGGAAAGCCGTGTCTCGCTGAACATGAACGTCCTGTCCGGCGGCAAGGTGCCGAAGGTCATGTCGCTCAAGGAGGTGCTGGTCGAATGGCTCGGCCACCGCCGCGAGGTGCTGCAGCGGCGCACCGCCTTCCGGCTCGCGGCCATCGAGCGGCGGCTGGAGGTTCTGGCCGGCTACATCGTCGCCTTCCTCAACCTCGACGAGGTGATCCGGATCATCCGTGAGGAGGACGAGCCGAAGGTCGAGCTGATGGCCGCCTTCGAGCTCACCGACGTGCAGGCCGAAGCCGTCCTGAACCTGCGCCTGCGTTCGTTGCGCAAGCTGGAGGAGATGGAGCTGAAGCGCGAGCACGCCGCGCTCACCGACGAAAGGGCGCAGAAGGAGGCGCTTCTCGGCTCCGATACGCTCCAGTGGCAGGCCGTGGCGGGCGAGATCCGCGAGGTCCGCGAGGCCTTCTCCAAGAAGACGAAGCTCGGCCGCCGCCGCACCACCTTCGCCGATGCGCCGAGCCATGATCTCGGCGACATCGCGGGCGCCCTCATCGAGAAGGAGCCGATCACCGTCGTCCTGTCGCAGAAGGGGTTTCTGCGCGCCCTTCGCGGCCATCTGACCGATTACTCGGCGCTGTCCTTCCGCGACGGCGACGCGCTGAAATTCGCCTTCCCGGCGCTGACCACCGACAAGCTGGTGCTCCTCTCCACCAACGGACGCGCATTCACGCTGGGCGCCGACAAGCTGCCCGGCGGGCGCGGGCAGGGGGATCCGCTGCGCCTCGCCATCGAGCTGGAGGACGATCAGGACATCGTCGCCGGCTTCGTCGTCGACCCGACGGCCAAGCGTCTCGTCGTCTCCTCGGACGGCAACGGCTTCGTGGTCGGCGAGGGCGAGCTTCTGTCCGGCATGCGCAAAGGCAAGCAGGTGCTGAACGTCGCGCCGCCCGCGCGCCTCGCGCTCGCCGTGCGCGTTGCCGGCGATCACGCCGCCGTCGTCGGCGAGAACCGCAAGATGCTCGTCCTCCCGATGATGCAGGTCCCGGAGATGACGCGCGGCAAGGGCGTGCGCCTGCAGCGCTACAAGGACGGCGGCATCCTCGACATCCGCATCTTCCCGCGCGAGGAAGGCCTTGCCTGGACCGATCCGGCCGGTCGGGTCTTCCAGCGCTCCTTCGAGGATCTCCTCGAGTGGCGCGGGGATCGAGCCCAGGCCGGCCGTCTCGTGCCGAAAGGCTTCCCAAAAAGCGGCAAGTTCTCCGGCTGAACGGGATTCCGCGCCGGGCGATGCCGGGCGCACATGCCCGGCTGTTTCTCTCGGTTCCGCCATCACGGCCTCCGCCGATGCGTTTCGGCTCGATCAGTCGTCCTTGCGCCTTTCGCGCAGCATCTGCTGGCTGTTGCGGGCGATCTCGGAGCTGAGATAGGCCTGCTCGAGTGCCGACTGCTGCTGCTGGTCGCGCCGCTGCTGCTGCTGGAGCATGCACTGCGTGTGCGCCGGCGAGCCGTATTGCGCGCCCATCCCGGCACACTGGCGCTGGTCCTCGTTCAGATTGACCAGCCGCTGTTCCTCGGCCGACATGCAGCCGGCGAGCGCGGCGGCGATGAAAAGAACAGCGCCGGCGCGCGCGATGCGGATATTGAGGATCGTCATCGTGGAAGTCTCTTTAATCGTCAGTTGAAGAAAGACGAGATCACGTGTCTGCGGAGCACGCGTTTTCGCGATGCGCAGGAACGCGCCGCCAGCCCACCGGGCCTCGCCGATCAGCAAAGCGCATCGCGCTCCAGACGAGGAGAAGGATCAACGGCTCGCACTCCGGGTAACGTCCATCTCGGACAGCGTATAAGAGGCGAACGCTCCGCCGCTTTCCCATGCGCATCTTCGCTGCGCCGATCGAGCTCGTCGACAGGACGTTCGATCAGGTTATGGGAGCGGCGAATTACATGAAAGTTACGTGGGAGAACGGCTAGCGAAATCGGAGACGTCAGCCGCGCAGAGCGCACCCACGCGGCTTGATGGGACCATCGTCAACCGCCGTACCTGCCGGCTTTCCGCCGCCTGCAAAGCCTCCCAACTGAGGAAGTCCGCTGGGTCGAGGATCGACTGATGGCGCATCGGTCGCGTGATGCGGCTTTCGTCGCGCGCGCTGCCCGCCGCCGTCGTTCTCGGCGCCTCCCGGCGCCTCCCGGCGCCTCCGGCGCACCTGCCGCGCCGGCTTTTACGCGGGTATTGCCCTGTCGGTCTTCTACATGCTCTCGGCGGCGGTCGTGACGCCGGTCATGTGGCTCGACCCGCTCGGTTGGTGAAGACCTTCCTCGCCATCGTCCTGATGATGGTGGGGCTCGCCATCATCAGGACGATGGCGGCGATTCTGGCTCAAGATGCGTTCTCGTAGCCTTCGATGACCTGATCGAGCAGGCGCATCAGGCCGGTGTAGCCGTGCATGGTGACGTAGGCGGCGGCCGGATCGAGATAGATTATCTGGCCCTTCTGCCAGAAACTCGTCTCGTGGATCAGCTCGTTGTCGAGCGTCGCTTCGGCCGAGCCCTCGTTGCCGACGCCGGCATCGCGGTCCACCACGAACAGCCAGTCCGGGTTGCGCTCCAGGACGTATTCGAAGGAGGCCGCGTCGCCGCCGTCGCGCCGGTCGTCGACATTCTCCACCACCGGCGGGATGTCCAGCGCGTCGTAGAGCCAGGCGACGCGCGAGCGCGGGCCGTAGATGCCGAGGCGCCCGCCATTGGTGACGACGACGAGCCCCGTGCCCTTGCCCTCAGCGGCCGCGCGCGCCTCCTCGATACGCGCGTCCAGAGCGGCGGAGAGTTCGGCCGCCTTGTCCTCCACGGCGAAGATCTCGCCGTATCTGGCGAGGTTGGCCTTCACACCGGCGACGATGTCGGTGTTGTCGACCGACATGTCGAGCGTCGGCGCGACGGACGCAAGCGTCGGATAGGAGCGCCGTGAGCGCGCGGCGACGATCACGAGATCGGGCGCAGCGGCCGCGATGCCCTCCACGTCCGGCTCCTGCAGCGAGCCGACGCGCGGCATGTCCTCTGGAAGAAAGGACGCGAGGTAGGGCGGCGTCGCGGAGGCCGGCACGCCCGCGACCGGAACGCCGAGCGCCTGGAGATTGTCGAAAGCGGCCCAGTCGGTGACGATCACGGTCTGCGGCGTCGTGTCGAGAACCAGTTCTCCCTGCGCGTGCTCGACCGTGGTCTGCGCCATGGCGGGCAAAGCGAGGGCCGCACCGGCCAGGGCGGTTGCGAGAAAGGCGGCGCGCATGCGGCTCTTCAGCATGATCGGTCTCCCGGAAAGCGTCTTGGAATGAGCCCCCGCCGGCGATGCGCCGGCGGGGGGCGACGTCGTCAGAAGCTCGCGTTCAGGCTCGCCCAGAAGCGGCGTCCTTCCACGACGGTGTTGTAGTCGTCGGGCAGAACCTCCTCGTCGAAGAGGTTGTAGATCGTGCCGTTCAGCGTGAAATTCTCGTTGATCTGGTAGGAGGCGCCGATGTCGGCGGTGAAGTAGCCGTCGTAGCGGCGCGCCACGACGTCGCCGTCCTTGTTGCGCACCGGGTCGCCGTTCGAGCCAATGCGAAGCCCGGCATTGATCTGCTCGCCCTCGTAGAAGCCTGCCGCGAAGGCCGTGAGGCCTTCGATCGGGGTCAGCCAGTCGACGCGCACATTGGCGGTATGCTCGGGCGTGCGGGTCAGCGCCAGCCCGTCATACTCGCCGCCTTGCTGCTCGGAGTCCGTGTAGGTGTAGCTTCCGAGCACCGAGATCGTGTCCGTCGCCTGGAAGCCGAGCGTCAGCTCGACGCCCTGGATGATCGCCGATTCGATGTTGAAGACGCGGAACAGCGTGTAGTTCGGGTCGAGGTCCCAGCGCGCGAAGGAGCCATCCGCGTTGTAGACGCGATCGTTGGCGATCTTGTCCTTGAAGTCCGTGTAGAAGAATGTCGCGCCGGCGGTTAGGCCCGCGAGATCGTCGAAGAGGACGGCCGCCTCGAAATTGGTCGAGGTCTCGGGATCGAGATCCTCGTTCGAGACGATGACCCCGCACGGGTTGCGTCCGCCCAGCTGCTCTGCCGGACCGTAGAAGCAGCCGCCGCCGCCCGTCGTGTAGGCATAGTCCGGCGTGATCGAACGAATGTCCGGCGCGCGGAAGCCTGTCGAGACGCCGCCCTTGAATGTCCACATGTCGAAGGGGCGCCACACGCCGTAGAGACGCGGCGCGAAGTTCTCCTCGTAGACCTCATGGTAATCCATGCGCACGCCGCCCGTGAGGGCGAACGTGTCCGTCACCTGCCACTCGTCCTCGAGGAAGAAGGCGTACTGGTAGAGCGAGAACTCCTCATCCTCTCCGGTGCGCCGACCCGGATTCTGGTCGGTCAGTTCGTTTTTGATGTATTGCGTGCCCAGCGACAGGCGGTGGCCGCCGAAAGCATCGAAGGGAACGACCGTCTTCAGGTCGCCCACCGTGTTGACGATCTCAGGTGAACGCGGGTTCTCGATGAAGGCCCCGCTGATCCGGTCCTCGTTGCGATAGGTACGCTCGCCCCATTCGCGCTGGAGCGATGCCGTCACGTCGCCCCAGCCGAAGACGCCGTCATAGTTCGCGCGCAGATGGTCGCGGTCGTTGTCCTGGATGCGCCCGAGCGTTCCTTCGGCCTGCGTGCGTCCGGCCGTGGCCGTCTGCTCGAGACGTGTCATTCCGCCTTCGAGGAAGAAGCGGTGGTCGAGATTGGGTGCGTAGGTCAGGCGTGCAGTGAGGTCGCCTTCCTCGCGCTCCGTGTCGCCGGCGATCAGCCGGTCCTCGCCGCGCTTGTAGCCGCGGCTCCAGACCTGCAGGCCGAGGATGTCCTCCATCAGCGGCGTCGAGGCATAGAGCTGGACCTGGCCGGAATTGCCGTGGCGCCCGCTGCCCTGTGCCGTGCCCTCGATCGTCACCGAGCCGCTGGGCTCTGACGCGACGGCGCGGGTGATGATGTTGATGACGCCGCCGACCGCGTCCGAACCGTAGAGCGTGGAAGCCGGGCCGCGCAGCACCTCGATGCGCTCGATCGCATTCAGAGGCGGGATGAAGCTCTGCTCGAAGCCCGCCGAACCGTTGACGCGCGAATCGCGCGTTCCCTGCCGCACGCCATCCACGAGGATGAGCGTGTACTGTCCGGGCAAGCCGCGGATCGAGATGTCGCGCTCGTTGGCGACGCCCGTGACAGACACGCCCTGGACGTTGCGCAACGCGTCGGTCAGGTCGCGGAACTGGCCGCGGTCGAGGTCCTCGCGGGTGACGACGGAAACCGAGGCCGGCGCGTCGGCAACGGACTGCTCGAAGCCTGCGGCGGTGACGACGACCGTGTCGAGCGTGATGGCGAGGCCGTCGGCAGCGATGCCGTCGTCGGTCTCCTCGATCGGAGCCTCTGTCTGGCCGGGCGCCGTCTGCACCGTCTGAGCAACGGCGGCGCCGCTCGACAGGGCCATAAGGGAGACGCCAAGAAGCGCACTCGCGATCGTTGGATGAAGGACGCGGTCCGCGCGCATGGTCGAAATCCCCTCTGGAGTTCAGGCCGCCCCCCGGCGGCAAAGGATGAACTACGGAAAGGTGATTGACCGAGTCAACAAAAATGGTGGTGGCGACAAAACATTGGAATCAGTCAAAAAAACGTGGCCGCCCTGCGCTGCCATCGTTAGGGTGCGCCCGGTTTTCGGCATCAAGGGGGAAACGGGTTGAAGGTAATCGACCGGACCGAGGAAGAGCAGGCGGGGGTGCTCAGTCTCGAAGAGGCCGAAGAGATCGTCGATCTCTTGTCCGAGGTCGGACGGACGTTCAAGGCCAATCTGCGCAGCCTGCCCAACAGTCCGGCCGCGGCGCTCTCCATGCCGCAGCGCGACGTCCTCAAGATCATCGGCCGCCGCCCCGGCGTCACGCCGGCGGGAATATGCGAGCGGACCAGGCGCGACAGGGGACAGGTGACGCGCCTCACTCTCGAACTCGAGGAGGCGGGGCTGATCCTGAGAACGCGCTCGACCGAGGACAGACGCTCTGTGCTCCTGACGCTTTCAGACCGTGGCACGGAACTCTTCGCGCAGATGCTGGTGCGGCGCGCCGACCTTGCGCGCACGATGCTCTCCGGCCTGACGGTGTCCGAGGTGCAGGAACTGAAGGAAAAGCTGCGGCGCATGCGCGGCGTGATGCGAGGCTTCGCAGGCAGGCCGCGGGCCTCCTGAGAGCATTCGCAAGGGTCTCAAGACACCGCGCTCTCGCCTTCGTAACGCTCCCATCCGGCCGGGCGCAGATGCTCCTGCGGCTGGAAGCGGATCTTGTAGTCCATCTTGCGCGAACCCTCGACCCAGTAGCCGAGGTAGAGATACGGCAGGCCGAGTGTACGCGTGCGCTCGATATGGTCGAGGATCATGTAGGTCCCGAGGCTGCGATGGGCCTCGTCCGGCTCGAAGAACGAGTAGACCATCGACATGCCGTCGGCCATCACGTCCGACAGGGCGACGGCGGTCAGTGCGCCGTCAGAACGCTCGGAGAAGGCCGAGTCCGGGCCGCGCCGCCGGTACTGGATCGTGCGCGTGTCGACCGGGCTGTCCTCCACCATCATCGAATAGTCGAGGACGCTCATCTCCGACATGCCGCCGCCCGTGTGGCGCGTCTCGAGATAGCGGCGAAAGAGCGCGTACTGCTCGGTGGAGGCCGCCGCACCCGACATGCGCCCTACGAGGTCCGAGTTGCTGGCGAGAACGCGGCGCATGGAGCGCGTGGGGCGGAACTCGTCGACGAGGATGCGCACGGAGACGCAGGCCCTGCAGCGTTCGCAGGCCGGGCGATAGGCGATGTTCTGCGAGCGGCGGAAGCCGCCTTGCGTCAGGAGATCGAGAAGCTCGGGCCCGCGGTTGCCGGCCAGGTGCGTGAAGACCTTCCGTTCGAACTGGCCCGGCAGATACGGGCACACCGATGGCGAGGTCAGGAAGAACTGCGGGGTCTGGGAATGAACGGTCATGCGCGCCCGCACCATTTCGCCCCGCATCCGAAAGCTGGCGGGGCCTCCAGCAATCTGGCGCAAAGCGCGGGTTGGGGGAAGGTACCTCCTCGCTTTGCGAGCGCCTGAATCTCGACGCGCGACGCTCAGCCGCGCCGGCGCACCGCCACCGTGCCGAGAAGATAGTCGTGCAGCGTCTGCTTGCGCTCGGTGAACAGCGCGACGAGCAGCACAAGCGGCGTCAGCACCGTGACGGAGGCCCAGAACAGGACGGCGTGGAGCACGGCGTAGACCGGGTCGATCGGCTGGCCGTCGAGGCGCACGAAGCGGATGCCGCAGGCGCGCATGCCGGGCGTCGCCTGGCGGTCGCCGCCGAGCGTGAAGCCGACATACAGGATCGCGATCGCCGGCAGGAGGAAGGCGTAGAGGCCCCAGCCGAGCCCGAGCGTCACGATGCCGAGAAGCGCGATGACGATCGCGGCCGGGATCGAGAGAACGAGGATCGCCAGATAGTCGAACAGGAAGGCCACGATGCGCCGCGAGCGCGTTCCCGCCAGCGCGCGGCTCTCGTCGAGGGCATAGGCGGTGTTGCCTGCGGGCATCGTCATCGTCGTCTCCGGTCGGAACTCTTGAGTCATGTGGCTTCAGATGGTGATGCCACGCCCCGCTCGCAACGCCGTCAACTGCGCAGGCGCTCGGCCGCGCGCGGCGCGAAATAGCTGAGGACGCCGCTCGCGCCCGCCCGCTTGTAGGCGCCGAGCGTCTCCATCATCGCCGCCTCCGCGTCGATGAAGCCGCGTTCGGCCGCCGCCATGATCATCGAGTACTCGCCGGATGTCTGGTAGGCGAAGGTCGGCAGGTCGAGTTCACGTGCGAGCCGCGACAGGATGTCGAGATAGGGCAGGCCGGGCTTGACCATGATCATGTCCGCGCCCTCGGCGATGTCCTGGCGCGCCTCGCGCAGCGCCTCGTCGGAATTGCCGAAATCCATCTGGTAGGTGCGCTTGTCGCCCTTCAGCGCGCCCGACGAGCCGACCGCGTCCCGGAAGGGGCCGTAGAAGGCCGAGGCGTATTTGGCCGCATAGGCCATGATCATCGTGTCGGTGAGGCCCGCCCCGTCCAGCGCATCGCGGATGCAGGCGACGCGACCGTCCATCATGTCGGACGGTCCGATGATGTCGCAGCCGGCCTCGGCCTGCACCAGCGCCTGCCGGCACAAAATCTCGACCGTCTCGTCGTTGACGATGCGTCCGTCGCGCACGATGCCGTCATGGCCGTGGCTGGTGTAGGGGTCGAGCGCGACGTCGCACAGGACGCCGACGCCCGGCACGGCGGCCTTGATGGCGCGCGTTGCGGAGCAGACGAGGTTGTTCGGATCGAGCGCCGCGGAGCCGCGCTCGTCGCGGTCAGCGGCCTGCGTATAGGGGAACAGCGCGACGACCGGGATGCCGAGGTCTTCCGCGCGGCGTGCCGCTTCCACGCAGCCCTCGACCGACAGGCGGTCGACACCCGGCATGGATGAGACGGGCTCGGCAGCGCCCGCTCCCTCGCGCACGAAGATCGGCCAGATGAGATCGTCGGTGCGAAGCTGCGTCTCGCGCACGAGCCTTCGCGACCAGTCGTTCTGGCGCAGCCGGCGCATGCGCCGCCCGCCCGTCGCCGCCGTCACCTTGCGCGTGATGTCGCCGATGCCGCCGTCGTTCATGAGCCCTGTCCCGCTGTCGTCTTTCATCGGCCTTGCGTCTACAGCATCGGCGCGGCGGACGGAAAGCCCGTCTCGGAGTGACCAGGTCCTTCAAGATTGATTGAAAATCGAGTCGCATCGCGGGATCGATGATATAGCGTCCCGCACCCGAGGTGGCGGCACCTTCCGCCAGCCAGCGTGAGACCATGACGATCGAGATCGACGGAACAGGACCCGATAGGACGCTGAACGGCAGGCTGACGCTCTGGCTCTATCGCGTGGCGGCGCTGGCACTGTTCGGCCTCGGCCTTTTCTACTGGGTCCGGCTCGTCGGCATCTATGGCGGTTCGCTCTGGCGCTTCGACCTGATGCCAACCCAGTGGAAGACGGCGGCGGCCGCGCTCGCGGTCCTGTGTCCTGTCGCCGGCGTCGGCCTGTGGATGGCGGTGTCCTGGGGCGTCGTCGTCTGGGTGATCGTGGCCTTGGTCGAGGCCGGAATCGCCTGCGGCTTCGGCGCGGAGGCGCAGATGAACGGCGTCATCGCCATCGCCCACGGTCTCGGCCTTCTCGTCTTCGCCGGCCTGCGCCTCAACGCCTGGCTCGGCGGGCGCCGCGCCGTGAAGGTGTAGAGAAACTTAAGCGGCGATACACTTCGCGTTAGGCAAGACTTTGATCTGCTTCGAGTAACGGCCCATTAAGGCTGGGTTTTAAGTCGAATTTTAGAGGCCCCGCGTAATTTCGGTCCCAAGATGGAGCACCAAAGAGAACGCTCCACAAAGCAACAGTAGGGGCCGTTACTATGATCAATCAGCAGCTCAAGCGTGAAGACGTCGCCGGTACCGACAAGGTCGATCTGAAGTCGCTGTATCTGGAGACGCTCCAGCTCGTCGAGCGCCTTCACCGCCGTCTGCTCGACGTCATCAAGGACGAGTTCGACCGCGCCGGCCGCACCGACATCAACGCCGTGCAGGCGCTGCTGCTTTTCAATATCGGCGACTCGGTGCTCACCGCCGGCGAGCTGCGCACCCGCGGCTTCTATCTCGGCTCGAACGTCTCCTACAATCTGAAGAAGCTGGTCGAGCTCGGCTTCATCAATCACCAGAAGTCGCGGGTCGACCGCCGTTCGGTGCGCGTCTCGCTGACGCCAGAGGGTCTCGCCATCGCGGAGATCGTCGCCGAGCTCTACGAGCGCCACATCGGCTCGATCGACAAGGTGGGCGGTCTCGACGAGCAGGAATTCCAGAAAATGAACCGCTCGCTCCAGCGTCTCGATCGCTTCTGGAACGATTCGATCATGTATCGCCTTTAAGAGGACAGACAGCAGCCGGCGAGCCTCCAGCCGCCGGACCCACATCGGCCTCCGCACCCTTCGTCCAGGGTCCGGGGGCCGACTGCATTTCAGGGGAGGGGAACGACCGGCGCCGGCGTTGCCGAGAGGTCACAAGAGCGTCCAAAGACATGCGACGCCAGGCACTTCCCACGCTTTGGCCATAATGCCGTGGCTACGACGAAGCTGCGCGCGTGCGGTATCACGCGACCGTGCGCGCATGATTTCCGGGTTGTTTACCACGCTGCGCCCAAATAGGCGTCAGGTTCGGCCTTGTCCGAAATTTCAAGGGGAAGATCATGAACGACGGCAAGTCGGCGAACGGGCGCTCGCAAATCTCGCGCCGTCATTTCGTCACCAGCGCTGCGGCTCTGGCCGGCGCCGCCCTTCCGGGAGCGGCCTTCGCCCAGTCGGCGCTGGACGGCCTCCTCGCCGCGCCCTCGCGCGGCGGCTGGAACGACCAGTTCGATACGCGTGGCGCCAGCTCGCACGACGTGACGAGCTACCAGCCGATCTTCTCGCAGAACACCGTGATGGCGATGCAGGGCGCCATCAATTCCTACAACCAGATCGTCATGTCCGGCGGCTGGCCGATGGTGCCCGAGCAGGGCACGATGAAGCTCGGCGTTCAGGGGCCCGCCGTACAGGCGCTGCGTGAGCGCCTTGCCATCTCCGGCGATCTGCCGCGCTCGGCCGGCAACGGCCAGGCCTACGACAGCTATGTCGAGGGCGCGGTGCGCCGCTTCCAGGCGCGCCACGGCCTGCCGGCCGATGGTGTCGTCGCCGAACACAGCTTCGCTGCACTGAACGTGCCGGCCAATATCCGCCTTGGCCAGCTCCAGACCAATATCAGCCGCGTGCAGGCGGTCCAGCCGGCGTCGGGCCGCTCGGTCACGGTCAACATTCCGGCCGCCTTCGTCGAGGCGGTCGAGAACGGCCGCGTCGTGCAGCGTCACACCGTCGTTGTCGGCAAGGTCGACCGCCAGACGCCGATCCTCGATTCGCGGATCACGAACCTCAATCTCAACCCATACTGGCATGCCCCGGCCTCGATCGTGCGCAAGGACATCATCCCCCTCATGCGCAACGATCCGACCTATCTCGAGCGCAACGAGATCTACATCTACGCCTCCGACGGCTCGGTCATTCCGCCCGAGACGATCGACTGGAACACCGAGGAAGCCGTGCGCTACCTGTTCCGGCAGGAGCCGGGCCGCAACAACGCGATGTCGTCAGTGCGCATCAACTTCCCGAACCCGCATGCGGTGTTCATGCACGACACGCCGCAGCAGAGCACGTTCTCGCAGCTCATGCGCTTCGAATCGTCGGGCTGCGTGCGCATCCAGAACGTGCGTGATCTCATCGTCTGGATCGCGCGCGACACGGGCTGGGACCGGGCGCGAATCGAGCAGCAGATCGCCTCGCGCCAGCGCCAGGACATCGATCTCGCCAACCCGATCCCGCTGCACTTCTCCTACATCACCGCCTGGGCGACGGACCCGACGGTCGTCCAGTTCCGCGACGACATCTACCACCGCGACGGTTCGCAGCAGCTGGCGATGTCCGATGCGGCGCCCGCCGCCTATCAGCCGGGCGAACAGGCCTACGCCGACCTGCCGTTCTGATCGATC
Organism: Aureimonas mangrovi; assembly: GCF_014058705.1. Taxonomy (NCBI): domain Bacteria; kingdom Pseudomonadati; phylum Pseudomonadota; class Alphaproteobacteria; order Hyphomicrobiales; family Aurantimonadaceae; genus Aureimonas; species Aureimonas mangrovi. Next base: position 2,593,469 of record NZ_CP059692.1, on the reverse strand, counting down.
GGTTCAGGCACGAAATTCGAGGGCCGGCGGAGCGATCCGCCGGTCCTTCCTTTTCCCGCTTCGGTTGGCGTAAGTGACGCTTCCATGATAGAGCGCGCGCGAGTTCGCGCTGAACGTTCGAGGTTGGCGCGTTGGGCGCCCGAGAGCGCGCGTTACGGAGCACGACCCATGTCCGAGGCCCCCGCCATCCAGCCGCAGGCACCCGCCGACACCTTCTTCTCCGGCGGCATCGCCTCCGGCGACCCCGCGCTCTTCGCGGCGATGAAGGACGAGCTGCACCGTCAGCAGCACGAGATCGAACTGATCGCGTCCGAGAACATCGTCTCGCGTGCCGTTCTCGAGGCGCAAGGCTCGGTGCTGACCAACAAGTATGCCGAGGGCTACCCCGGCCGGCGCTACTACGGCGGCTGCCAGTTCGTCGACGTCGTCGAGCAGCTCGCGATCGACCGCGCCAAGGAGCTTTTCTCCTGCGGCTTCGCCAACGTCCAGCCGAACTCCGGCAGCCAGGCGAACCAGGCCGTGCTGTTCGCGCTCTCCAAGCCGGGCGACACGCTGCTCGGCATGAGCCTCGATGCCGGCGGCCATCTGACGCACGGTGCCAAGCCCAACCTGTCCGGCCGCTGGTTCAACGCGGTTCAGTACGGGCTCGACGTCGAGACCGGCCTGATCGACTACGACCAAGTGGCGGCCCTCGCGCAGGAGCATCGCCCCGCGATCGTGATCGCTGGCGGCTCGGCCTATTCGCGCCGGATCGATTTTGCCCGCTTCCGCGAGATCGCCGACAGCGTCGGCGCTTATCTCTGGGTCGACATGGCCCACTTCGCCGGTCTGGTGGCGGCGGGCGAGCATCCGAGCCCGTTCCCGCACGCCCATGTCGCGACCTCGACCACGCACAAGACGCTGCGCGGCCCGCGCGGCGGCCTCGTCCTCACCAATGACGAGGACATCGCCAAGAAGATCAATTCGGCGATCTTCCCGGGCCTGCAGGGCGGCCCGCTGATGCACGTCATCGCCGGCAAGGCGGTGGCCTTCGGCGAGGCGCTGACGCCGGCCTATCGCTCCTACATCGCGGCCGTCGCCGAGAATGCCCGCGTTCTGGCCCAGACAGTGCGCGAGGGCGGCCTCGACATCGTCTCCGGCGGCACGGACACGCATCTGATGCTGGTCGATCTTCGCCCGAAAATGTTGACGGGCAAGGCCTCGGAGGCCGCGCTCGAGCGCGCCGGCATCACCTGCAACAAGAACGGCGTGCCGAACGACCCGCAGAAGCCGACGATCACCTCCGGCATCCGCCTCGGCACCCCGGCCGCGACGACACGCGGCTTCGGTCCGGCCGAGTTCCGCGAGGTCGGCCAGCTCATCGTCCAGGTTCTCGACGGGCTGAAGGCTGCGAACTCGGACGAGGGCAATGCGGCGGTCGAGCAGTCGGTGAAGGAGCGCGTCGTCGCGCTCACGAGCCGCTTCCCGATCTATCCGAGCCTCGGCTGACGCGTCTTGCGCTGCCCCTATTGCGGCTCGCAGGACAGCCAGGTGAAGGATTCGCGCCCCGCTGAGGACGGGGCCGCGATCCGTCGCCGGCGCGTCTGCCCGGACTGCTCCGGCCGCTTCACCACCTTCGAGCGGGTGCAGCTGCGGGACCTCAGCGTCGTCAAGCGCTCGGGTCGTCGCGTCCCGTTCGACCGTGACAAGCTCGCCCGCTCGGTGCAGACCGCGCTGCGCAAGCGCCCCGTCGAGGGCGAGCGCGTGGAGCGTATGATCTCCGGCATCGTGCGCCGCCTCGAACAGACGGGCGAGGCGGAGGTTTCCTCCAACGATATCGGCCTTCTGGTGATGGAGGCGCTGCGTGGTTTCGACGACGTCGCCTATGTGCGCTTCGCTTCCGTGTATCGCGACTTCCGCGAGGCGGGCGATTTCGGCGACATCCTGAACGAGCTTGCCACGCGCCCGACCTTGCCGATCGAGCGCGAGGACGAGGAGTGAGCGCCAGCGAAACGGATCGGCGCCTGATGGCTGCCGCCATCCGCTATGGCGAGCGCCACGCGGGGCTCACCGGCACCAACCCGTCCGTCTCGACCCTCGTCGTTCGCTTCGATGAGGGTGGCCCGCGCATCGTCGGGCGCGGCGTCACCGCGCTCGGCGGCCGGCCCCATGCCGAGACGGTGGCGCTTGCAGAGGCGGGCGAACTGGCACGCGGCGCGACGGCCTATGTCACGCTGGAGCCCTGCGCCCATCACGGCCGCACGCCGCCTTGCGCGGAGGCGCTGGTCGCGGCGGGCATCACGCGCGTCGTCTCGGCGGCGGCCGATCCCGATCCCCGCGTCGATGGCAAGGGCCACGCGATCCTGCGCACCGGTGGCATCGAGGTGGTGCCCGGCGTGATGGCGGCCGAGGCCGCGCGCTCGCTCTCCGGCTATCTCACACGCCACCGCCTGAACCGCCCGGAGGTGACATTGAAGATGGCGCTTTCGGCGGACGGGATGATCGGCGCGCGCGGGCGTGGCCAGGTCGCGATCACCGGCGCCGTCGCCAACGCGCAGACCCATCTGGTGCGCGCGCGCTCGGACGCGATCCTCGTCGGCGTCGGCACGGTACTGGAGGACGACCCGGCGCTCACCTGCCGCCTGCCGGGCCTCACCGAGCGCTCGCCGATGCGCATCGTGGTCGATCCGCGCCTCGATACGCCGGTTTCGGCACGCCTTGCCGAGGAAGCGCGCGCGATCCCGACCCATCTTGTCGCCTCCTCCCATGCCGACGAGGAGCGGCGCCGCGCGCTGCGCGAGGCCGGCTTCGACTTCTTCGCCGCCGAACCGGACGAGAAGGGCCGCGTGGCACTGCCCGAACTTCTCGACGATCTCGGCGCGCGGGGCGTCTCGACCATTCTCGTGGAAGGGGGCGCCGCGTTGGCTCGCAGCTTCCTGGAGGACGATCTCGTGGACAGGCTGACGCTCGTCGTCGCCCCCTGCACCGTGGGAGAGGACGGCGTGCGCGGGCCGATCGGGCTGGCGGAAGCGTCCGAGCGTTTTTATCTGACGCGGGAGGTGCGGTTCGGCGACGACCGCTGGTACGAGTTCGAACGGAAAGAGGGCTGATGTTCACCGGGATCGTCACCGATATCGGCCATGTGGAGCATGCCGAGACGCTCGCCGAGGGCCGGCGCTTCCGCATCGCCACGGCCTACGATCCGGCCGGGATCGAGATCGGCGCCTCCATCGCATGCGCCGGCGTCTGCCTCACGGTGACCGCGCTGCCGGAAGCGGGCGCCAACGCGCGCTGGTTCGAGGTGGAGGCTTGGGAGGAGGCCCTGCGGCTGACGAGCGCCGGCGTCTGGGGGGAGGGCACCTCCCTCAATCTCGAACGCGCGCTCAAGGTCGGCGACGAACTCGGCGGCCATCTCGTGTCCGGCCATGTCGATGGTCGTGCCGAGATCGTCTCGATCGAGGACGAGGGGGAGGCGCGCCGCTTCCGCCTGCGCGCGCCGCCCGAGCTTTCGCGCTTCATCGCTCAGAAGGGCTCGGTCTGCCTCGACGGCACCTCGCTCACAGTCAACGGCGTCGAGGACGATGTCTTCGACGTCCTCCTCATCCGGCACTCATTGGCCGTCACGACCTGGGGCGAGCGGCAGGTTGGCGACACGGTGAACCTTGAGGTTGACCAGATTGCGCGTTATGCCGAGCGCCTGTTCTCGGCCGCCCCTGCGGCCTGACCGAATTTTCTCAATGCGATGATGCCCGAAGCGGATACCTTTCGCGGGCCTCGCCCTGTCCGATCGAAGGTTGTCCAAATGTCCAGCGCCCCGCATCTCCTCATCGTCGAGGCCCGGTTCTACGATCACATCGCAGACTTCCTGCTGGCGGGCGCCAAGGCGCGCATCGAGGAGGCGGGCGGCACCTACGACGTCGTCACCGTGCCCGGCGCGCTGGAGATCCCCGCCGCGATCGGCTTCGCTTTGAGCGGCGCGGACGAGGGCGGGCGTGACTATGACGGCTTCGTCGCGCTCGGCTGCGTCATCCGCGGCGAGACGTATCATTTCGACATCGTCGCGGGCGAAAGCTCGCGCGCCCTCATGGATCTCTCGATCGCGGAGAACGCGGCCATCGGCAACGGCATCCTGACCGTGGAGAACGAGGCGCAGGCACTGGAGCGCGCCCGGCCGGACAGGTTGGACAAGGGCGCGGGAGCGGCGGGCGCCGCCCTGACGATGATCGCGCTGCGCGAAAAGCTCGGAGCCTGAGCCGGTGTCCGAGATCGAGCAGAAACAGCAGCGCCCGCTGCGTCCCGCCAACAAGCGCGGCGCCGCGCGTCTCGCGGCCGTGCAGGCGCTCTACCAGATGGATGTCGGCGGCACCGGCCTTCTGGAGACGATGGCGGAACACGAGAACTTCCGGCTCGGCCAGGAGCTCGACGGCGACACCTATCGCGAGGCCGACGCGGCCTGGTTCCGCGACATCGTCTCGGGCGTCGTGCGCGGCCAGAAGACGATCGATCCGCTCGTCCATTCCTCGCTGACGGCGGACTGGCCGCTTTCGCGGCTCGACACGACGCTGCGCGCCATCCTGCGCGCTGGCGCCTACGAGCTGACGAACCGGCAGGACGTGCCGATGGCGGTGATCGTCGCCGAATATGTCGACATCGCCAAGGCGTTCTACACCGACGACGAGCCACGCCTCGTCAATGCCGTCCTCGACCGGGTGGCGCGTCGCTCGCGCGGCGAAGGGCGCGGGCGCGAGATCGAGAGCTGACCGGCCGAAAGCCTGATGCGTCGATTCCATAAGTTGGAGCGACCTCTGCGCGTCCGAGAGGACGCGCCGCGCTCCAGGGCATGAAAAAAGCCGGCGTCTCGCGACCCCGGCTTTTTTCTTTCGCGGTGGATGGACTCAGCGCTGCGGGCCGATGTCACCCGCCGTGCGCGGCCGGCCGAGCGTCGGCTGGCCACCCAGCCCACCGCCGGCCTCAGAGGACAGAAGCTGGCCGAGGAAGCTCTGGTCGCGCCCGCCGGTCGGCGTTGTGCGGGAAATGAAGTCGAAGACGCGCCCGTCCTGCAGGCCGTAATTGGCGATCTGGCGCACGCGCCCGTCCTGCCCGAAATAGACGGCGAGAATCCGCTGGTCGACGAGACGCGGCTGCATGAACTGCATGGGGCGAACGCGCTGCTGGGAGATGTAGTAGAACACCTCCGAATCGAAGGTCGCCGTAGTGGAGGGGGAGCCGAGCGCCAGAAGCACCTGCTCGCGCGAGGAGCCTTCAGGAACCAGCGAGAGCGCCTGCTCGTCGATCACGTAGCCTTGGTTGTAGACCTGGGCCGTCGTGCAGCCCGCAAGGGCCAGCGCCACACCCAGACCCGCCGCGACGGCGAGGGGGCGGCGGTGACGGGCAATCGATCTCATGCGCATGGGGCTCCTCGCACCTCGTTTCCCCGCCCCTCTAGACGGCTCGACGGCGCGAAATTGCGGCGAACCGTCCGGCGGCGGGACCTTGCGTCTTGGTAAAGCACGGCGCGCACCGTTGCAATCGGCGCCGCGTCGTGCGACCGCCGCTCACGCGAGGCAAGAAAGACGGATCGCGAATGTTCGAGCGCTGGCGCCGCAGGCGGCAGAACCGCGAAGTGGTGGAGCGGACCTACGGGGCCGTGGTGGCGCGCGCGCGTCGTCCCGCGCTCTATCTGGAGGGCGCCGTCCCGGATACGGTGCTCGGCCGCTACGAGGCGCTCGGCATCGAGGTGCTGCTCCTGATGGAGCGCTGCCGAGCCGACCCCGCCTTGAGGGCCTTTTCGCAGGACGTCGTGGACCGTTTCATGCTCGACATGGACCATTCGCTGCGCGAGATCGGCATCGGCTATCAGGGCGTGCCACGTCGGATGCGGCGCCTGGCCGAGCGCTTCTACACGCGCGTGGCGGACTACGACGGCCCGCTCACCGCGCGCGACGAGGTTGCCCTTGCCGCCGCGCTGCGCAAGCGCGTCTTCGCCGGCGAGGCGCCGGAGGGTGCGGCTGATTTTCTCGCCCGCCAGATGATCGCCACGGCGCGCGGCTATGAGGCTTTGAGCGCGGACGATATCCTGTCCGGCCGCATCGCGCCGCATGCGCAGGGAGAGGATGCAGATGTCCGCTGAGCGGCGTGCGCAAAAGCCGGTTCTCGATTGCGACGTGGTCGTCTCGCGGCTGCCGCGCTCGGGTCTCGAGGTGACCTACGAGGCGAACGCACGCGAACGCTCCGCGCTCGCCGACCTTCTCTCGGTTCTGGACGTCGAGAGCGTCACGGCCCGCGTGACGGTCTCGCCCTGGCGGCGGGACGGCGTGTCGGTGCGCGGCCGCCTAACCGCCGAGGTCACGCAGGCCTCCGTCGTCTCGCTGGAGCCCGTCGAACAGGCGATCGACGAGGAGGTAGACCTCGTCTTTCTGCCGGAGGGCTCGCGCCTCGCGCGCCCCCGCCAGGCCGCCGACGGCGAACTCGTCGTCGACCCCGAAGGCGATGACGTTCCCGAGACCTTCACGGGCGATCGCATTCCCCTTGGCGGCGCTTTCGCCGAGATCGTGGCGCTGGCGCTCGATCCTTATCCGCGCGGGGGTGGCGAGAGCTTCGAGCCGGCGCCGGACGATGCGGCGGATGCCGAGCCCGAGCGGCCGGTCTCGCCCTTTGCGGCCCTTTCGCGCCTGAAACCCGGCGAGAAGTGATGCAGAGCAGCCCTGTTGCCGCGCGCCGGCAAATGACTATGTTCGCGCGGCCGCGGGAAGTGGCCGGAGCGTTGAGGAGCAGGTATTGACATCGGGCATCACGATTGCGCTCGACGCCATGGGAGGCGATCACGGTCCCGAGGTGATCCTGGCCGGAGCGGCCATCGCGCTGGAGCGGCATCCGGAACTGCGCTTCGCCCTGTTCGGGCGTGAAGACGCGGTGCAGCCGGTTCTTCGAAAGCATCCCGCCCTGAAGGCCGTCTCGACCTTCCACGATTGCGAGATCGCCGTCCGTATGGACGACAAGCCCTCGCAGGCTCTGCGCCAGGGTCGGCACAAATCCTCCATGTGGAAGACGATCGAGGCGGTGAAGACCGGCGAGGCGGATGTCGCGGTTTCGGCCGGCAACACCGGCGCGCTGATGGCCATGGCCAAGTTCTGCCTGCGCACGATGGCCAATATCGAGCGTCCGGCGATCGCGGCGGTCTGGCCGACGGTGCGCGGCGAGAGCGTCGTTCTCGACGTCGGGGCGACGATCGGCGCCGATTCCCAGCAGCTCGTCGATTTCTCCATGATGGGCGCGGCGATGGCGCGCGCTCTCTTCGGCGTCGAGCGTCCGACAGTCGGCCTCCTGAACATCGGCGTCGAGGAGGTGAAGGGCCAGGACGAGATCCGCGAGGCCGGCCGGCTCCTGCGCGAGACGCGCTTCGCGGGGCTTGCCTATCACGGGTTCGTCGAGGGCGACGATCTCGGCAAGGGCACCGTCGATGTCGTCGTGACCGAGGGTTTCACGGGCAATATCGCGCTGAAGACCGCCGAGGGGACAGCCAAGCAGATCGCCACCTATCTGCGCGCGGCCATGTCTCGCACGCTTCTGGCCAAGATCGGCTACTTCTTCGCCAAGGGCGCCTTCGACCAGCTTCGGGACCGCATGGATCCGCGCAAGGTCAATGGCGGCGTCTTCCTCGGCCTCAACGGCATCGTCATCAAGAGCCACGGCGGCTCGGACGCGGAAGGCACGGCCGCGGCGATCGACGTCGCCCATGCGATGGCGCGCTCGGGTCTGCGCGGGAAGATCGAGCGCGACCTTCAGGACTTCTATCTCAGCGTCTCGCAGGAGAACGCCGCCAAAACCGTGGAGTCGGTGAAATGAGCGTCACGCGCTCCGTCGTGCGCGGGACGGGTTCGTACCTGCCGGCGCGCAAGATGAACAATCGAGACTTCGAGGGCATCCTCGAAACCTCCGACGAGTGGATCCAGCAGCGCACGGGCATTCGCAACCGCCACATCGCGGCGGAAGGCGAGACCACCGTCTCGATGGCCGAGGCCGCCGCGCGCCGCGCGCTGGACGCCGCTGGCCTCCAGCCGGGCGACATCGACCTCATCGTGCTGGCCACCGCGACACCCGACAACACGTTTCCAGCCTCCGCCGTGCAACTCCAGCAGCGCCTCGGCATCACCCACGGCTTCGCCTTCGACCTGCAGGCGGTGTGCTCGGGCTTCGTCTACGCCGTCACCACCGCCGATCTTTATCTGAAGAGCGGCATGGCCAGGCGCGCGCTGGTGATCGGGTCGGAGACCTTCTCGCGCATTCTCGACTGGGAGGACCGCTCGACCTGCGTCCTGTTCGGCGACGGCGCCGGCGCGCTGGTGCTCGAAGTTGCCGAGGGGGAGGGCACGCTGGCCGATCGCGGCGTCCTCGTCTCGCATCTGCGCTCGGACGGCACCCATCACGAGAAGCTCTATGTCGACGGCGGTCCGTCCTCCACGGGCACGGTCGGCAAGCTGCGGATGGAGGGCCGCGAGGTCTTCAAGCATGCTGTCGGCATGATCACCGACGTGATCGAGGATTCCTTCTCCGAACTCGGCATCGGGCCGAACGACATCGACTGGTTCGTGCCGCACCAGGCCAACCGCCGCATCATCGACGCTTCGGCCAAGAAGCTGGGCATCGCGCCGGAAAAGGTCGTCACCACGGTGCAGGATCACGGCAACACGTCCGCCGCTTCGATCCCGCTCGCTCTGGACACGGCGGTCCGCGACGGGCGGGTGAAGCGCGGCGATGTCGTGGTCCTGGAGGCGATGGGCGGTGGCTTCACATGGGGCGCCGTCGTCGTACGCTGGTAGGCTCACGCCTTGAACTTGTTGGGGAATTCGGTATTGTTGCCTCACGGTTCGGTCGGGGCGCGAGGGGTGCGCCGGCCGGGCGCAAAGCGTTTCCGAGGGGATGGAAATGGCCGACCGGACGATCACGAGAGCTGACCTTGCCGAAGCGGTGTTCCGCAAGATCGGCCTTTCGCGCACCGAATCCGCCTATCTCGTCGAGACGGTGCTGGAGGAGATCTGCTCCACCATCGCCCGGGGCGAGGGCGTGAAGATTTCGTCCTTCGGCTCCTTCCTCGTCCGTGAAAAGAACGAGCGGGTGGGCCGCAACCCGAAGACGGGTGAGGAAGTCCCGATTTCGCCGCGCCGCGTCGCCGTCTTCAAGCCGTCCAATGTCATGAAGGAGCGCATCCTCGCGGCGCACATGGCGCAGGCCGGTAGCGGCGAGGGCGCGTTGAAGGCCGCCGAGTAGACGCGGCGCACGCACGGCCATGAGCGACAAGAGCGCAGACGCCTTCCGCACGATCTCGGAGGTCGCCGAGGATCTGGACCTGCCGCAGCACGTGCTGCGGTTCTGGGAGACACGGTTCCCGCAGATCAAGCCGATGAAGCGCGGTGGCGGCCGGCGCTACTATCGCCCGGACGACGTGGCGCTGCTCAAGGGCATCCGCTTCCTTCTCTACGTGCGCGGCTTCACCATCAAGGGCGTGCAGCGCATCCTGAAGGAGAACGGCAACCGCTTCGTCATCTCGATCGGCGCCGGCGACCTGTCGGGGCTCGAGGCCGTGCAGGCCCAGAAGCCGATGCCGCGCGAGGATGATGGGCCGCAGCCCGCGCTCCATGATGACGAGATCGAGCCGCCGGGCGTGATGGCGGGCGACGTGGCCGAGCGCCGCCGCCCCTTGTCGAACCTGTTCTTCGGCGAGAAGGGCAGGGCAGCATCCACGCTTCCGCCCGCACAGACCGCGGAACTCAACCGCGTCCTCCTCGAGCTTCTGGAACTCAAGCGTCTGCTCGATCAGACGCGCTGAGGTCTTCGGCGAGGCTGTTTTTGCCGGCCCGATACCTGTCCCCCAACGAGTGATCTCGGCCGCGCCGATTGTGCGGTGCGTCAAATGTGGCGACCGCATGACCCTTTCATGACGTATTCCTCCGCGCTATAATCTGAGAAGCGAAGGAGGTCGCTCGTTCGCGGGAGGAAAGTGAAACGCGGCCTTCGGCCTGTCTTCGCGCTTGGAGAAAAGCGCGGTCGGCGTGTTTTCAGCCGGCCCGACGGGAGGTCGCTATGCACACTGTCATCGAATTCTTCACCACAGCCAGCCTGCAGTTCTACGTAACGCTCGCCGCCGCGGTGGCGCTGAGCGTCTTCGTCGAATAGCGCACGTCGTAACGAAAAAGCCGCCGCCCGAAGGGCGACGGCTCGATGCGCTGGGGCGAACCCGCGGCTTATTCGGCGGGGGCGGGGTGCATTTCGTTGCCGCTGCCGCCGCCTTCATTCTTTTCGCTCTCGCGCCTCTTCTCGATCTTCTTGCTCCAGCCCGTCCAGTGCAGGACGAACACGAAGAAGACGGGCACGAAGAAGATCGCCAGGATCGTCGCGGAGATCATGCCGCCGATCACCGTGATGCCGATGGCGTTCTGGCTGGCGGCCGAGGCACCCGAGGCGAGCGCCATGGGCAGGACGCCCATCGTGAAGGCGAGCGAGGTCATCAGGATCGGGCGGAAGCGCAACTGCGCCGCTTCCAGCGCCGCCTCCGTCAGGCTGCGGCCCTCCATCATCAGGTCCTTGGCGACCTCCACGATCAGGATCGCGTTCTTGGCCGAAAGGCCCACGATCGTGATGATGCCGACGGTGAAGTAGACGTCGTTCTCCAGACCCGCCAGCGTCACCGCCGCTACGCAACCGATGATGCCGAGCGGCACGACCAGCATGACCGAGAACGGGATCGACCAGCTCTCGTAAAGCGCGGAAAGGCAGAGGAACACGAACAGGATGGACAGGCCGATCAGGAATGGCGCCTGGTTGCCCGACTGGATCTCCTGCAGCGACTGTCCCGTCCACTCGTAGGCGAAGCCCGCCGGCAGCTCGGACGCCAGCCGCTCCATCTCCGCGATCGCCGCGCCGGACGAGTAGCCGGGAGCCGCGTCTCCGGAGAGGCGCACCGAGGGATAGCCATTGTAGCCCACGAGCTGCGAGGAGCCGAGCGTCCAGTCCGCCGTGGCGAAGGCCGAGATCGGCACCATGCCGCCCTGCGCATTGCGCACGTTGAGGTTCAGGACGTCCTCGACGCGCATGCGCCCTCGCTCGTCCGCCTGGACCGTGACGCGTTGCATGCGTCCGGCGTTCGGGAAGTCGTTGATGTACGCGGACCCCATGCTCGAAGAGATGGTCTGGTTGATGTCGGCGAAGGTTACGCCGAAGGCGTTGGCCTTTTCGCGATCGATCGACAGCGCCACCTGCGGCCCATCGGGCAGGCCCTCGAAGCGCAGGTCTCCGAGGATCGGGCTTTCGCTCGCCGCTGCCATCAACTGGTCACGGGCGGCCAGAAGGGCAGCCGTGCCGTTGTTGGCTCGGTCCTGCAGACGGAAGGCGAAGCCGCCCGTGTTGCCGAGGCCCTGGATCGGCGGCGGGGAGAGCGCGAAGGCGATCGCGTCGCGGAACTGGATAATGTGTCCCGTGATGGCACCCGAAAGCGCGTCGGCGCTCGATTCCGGCCCTCGATCGCCCCAGTCGTCCAGCGTGATGAAGGCCAGGCCCGCGTTCGGGCCCTGTCCCGAGAACGAGAAGCCCTGGATCGTGATCATGTTGGCGACGCCCGGCTGCTCAAGGACAAAATCCTCGGCGGCCGAAGTTACTTCACGCAGACGGTTGGAGGTCGCGCCCGAAGGCCCCTGGAAATTGGCGATAAGGAAGCCCTGGTCTTCCTGGGGAAGGAAGGCCGACGGAATCTGCGTGTAGAAGTAGCCGAGCCCGACCAGCAGCGCGAGATAGATGATCATCATCCGTCCCGCACGTCTGGCGAAGCTGCCCACCATCGAGACATAGCCCTTCGAAGTCCGGTCGAACCCGCGGTTGAACCAGCCGAAGGGCCCCTTCTTCTGATGCCCGTGACCGCCCTTGATCGGTTTCAGGAAGGTCGCGCACAGCGCCGGGGTCAGCGACAGGGCGAGGAAGCCCGAGAACAGGATGGACGTCGCCATCGTCAGCGAGAACTGCTGGTAGATGATGCCGACCGAGCCGGGGAAGAAAGCGAGCGGAATGAACACCGCCGTCAGCACCAGCACGATGCCGATCAGCGCGCCGGTGATCTGGTCCATCGCCTTGCGGGTCGCTTCCTTCGGAGGCAGCCCTTCGCTCGCCATGATGCGTTCGACGTTCTCGACGACCACGATGGCGTCGTCGACGAGAATGCCGATAGCCAGCACCATCGCGAACATGGTGAGGACGTTGATCGAGAATCCGGCCACGAACATCACGGCAAGCGTGCCCGCGAGAGCGATCGGAACGACAAGCGTCGGGATGATCGTGTAGCGGAAGTTCTGCAGGAACACGAACATCACGACGAAGACGAGGAGCACGGCTTCGAGAAGCGTGTGCAGCACCTGCTCGATCGAGGCCGAGACGAAGGGCGTCGTGTCGTAGGGGATGGCGTAGGTGACGCCCGGCGGGAAGAGGGGCGCGAGCTCCTCCATGACCGCACGCACGCCCTGCGAGGCTTCCAGCGCGTTGCCGGTCGGCGAGAGCTGCACGCCGATGGCCGCCGAAGGCTGACCGTTGAGGAAGGTGTTGAAGTTATAGTCTTCCGCGTCGATCTCGACACGCGCGACGTCCGATAGGCGCACGAGAGAGCCATCGGCGTTCGAGCGCAGCACGATCTGGCCGAACTCCTCGGGCGTGCGCAACTGGCCCTGCACCAGCATGGTCGCGGTGATCTGCTGGCTCACCGGATTGGGGGAGGCGCCGATCGAGCCGGCAGCCACCTGGGCGTTCTGCTGCGATATCGCCGCGGTGACGTCGGCGGTCGAAAGGTTCAGGCCGACGAGCTTGTCGGGGTCGATCCAGATGCGCATGGCGCGCTCGGAGGCGAAGAGCTGAGCGCGGCCGACGCCCTCTACGCGCCGCACCTCGTTGAGCACGTTCCGCGCGATGTAGTCGCCGAGACCCACGGCGTCGAGGTCGCTCGTCTCGTCGGAGGTGAGCGCCACCACCATCAGGAAGCTCGTGCCTGCTTCCTCGACGAGGACGCCCTGCTGCATGACCTCCTGGGGGAGGGAGGATTCCACGCGTCGCAGACGATTCTGCGTGTCTACCACGGCCTGCGACACTTCCGTGCCGGACTCGAAGGTGACGTTGATCGAGACGGCACCGGTCGCCTCCGAGGTGGACTCGAAGTAGAGCATGCCCTCGATGCCGTTCAGCTCCTCCTCGATCGGCCGCGTGACCTGCAGATACAGGTCCTCGGGCGAGGCGCCGGGATAGGCGGTGGAGATGGTGATCTGCGGCGGCGCGACGTTCGGATACTGCGCGATCGGCAGGTTCGGCAGCGCGAGGACACCGGCGAGCACGATGAAGATCGCGACGACCCATGCGAAGATGGGCCGGTCGATGAAAAAGCGAGGCATCGATCAGTCCTCAGTCGTTGCGCGTTTCGGAAGGCGCCTGCGCCTCGCGTGGTGCGGCCGAGGGCACAGGCGCGGCGCGGGCCGTGCCGGATGCCTCGGGAGTGCTGTCGCCCTGGGCTCCACCCTCGGCCGGATTGCTTGCCTCGGCGGCGGGCTCGCCACCCTCCGGCGCCGCGGCTTCGGGCTGCTGCTGGCCTTCGCCGGCCTCGGGCTCGGCTGCCTGAGCACCGTCCTCCATGCCTGACTGCTCGGCCGCCTCTCCGGGCGCTTCCCACGGAACCGGTGTCACGGGCGCGCCGGGGCCGGTCTTCTGGAAGCCGTCTGCGACCACGCGGTCACCCTGCTGCACGCCGCTGTCTATGATCGACTGATTTCCGACGACACGCGCGACGGTGACGGGACGGCTCTCGACGACGTTCTCGGCGTTGACGATGTAGAGGAGCGCGCGGCCGGCGGTATCACGCTGGACGGCCTGGTTCGGCACCGCGAAAGCGGCCTGGTCGATGCCCTGCTCGACCAAAACCCGCACGTACATTCCGGGCAGGAGGCTGTCGTCCGGGTTCGGGAATTCGGCGCGCAGCGTCACCTGGCCGCTGGTGGGGTCGACGGTGGCTTCGGAGAAGAGAAGCCGGCCCGGATGACGATACTGATCGCCGTTGTCCATGAGCAGGCGAACCTGCGCGACATCGGGCTCGATTTGCGTCAGCGTGCCGTCCGCGAGCGCCTCGCGCAGGCGCAGCAGTTCCGCGACCGGCTGCTGGATATCGGCATAGACCGGGTCGAGCCGCTGGATCGTGGCGAGGGCTTCGGTGCCGGTCGTGGAGACGAGCGCGCCTTCCGTGATGAGCGCGCGTCCGATGCGGCCGGAGATCGGCGCGCGGATGGTTGCGTACTCGAGCTCGATCTCGGCCTGACGAAGGCTTGCGCGCGCAGCGGCGAGGTCGGCCTCGGCCTGGCGCTGGTTGGCGATTGCCGTGTCGAGATTGGCCTGGCTGACCGTGCGCGACTGGACGAGCGACTGCGTGCGGTCGGCCTCGGCCTGCGCCTGTGTGAGCACGGCCTCGGCGCGCGCAACGCTCGCCTGCGCGGCCTCCACAGCCACCTCGAACGTGACGGGGTCGATCTGGAAGAGCGGGTCGCCTTCCTCGACATTGGTGCCCTGCTCGAAGACGCGCTCGAGCACGATGCCGCCAACGCGGGGACGCACTTCGGCGATCCGCGTCGGCGCGATGCGGCCCGGCAGCTCCGAGGTGACGGGAAGGGCCTGCGGCTGCATCTCTACGATGCCGACAGGAGGCGGGGGCGGCGTACCGCCCCCCTGCGCGGGCGCGGCGGCCTCTTCGCTATCCTGGCAGGCAGCCAGCGCGAGAAGCGCGAACGCGAGGATCGGGCCGAACGAACGGTTGGCGGACATAGGCGTTTTCCAGTGAATCCAGATCGGAACCGCCATGACCGGTCCGACATTGTTGCCAGGCAACATACATGTATGTATAAATTTGGCAACCGAGGAGGTGATTGAATCTTGCGTCGCACCAAAGCCGAAGCGATGGAGACCCGTGAAGCCCTTCTGGACGCGGCCGAGGCGGTGTTCTTCGAGAAGGGGGTCTCCCGCACCAGCCTGACAGACATCGCGAGCGCTGCGGGGCTGACGCGCGGCGCGATCTATTGGCATTTCGCCGACAAGGTCGCGTTGTTCGAGGCGATGGTGGAGCGTGGCTCGCTGCCGCAGGAATACGTGGCGAGCATGGTGCAGGCGCATGGCGCGCCCGATCCGCTCGATCTCATCCAGAATTCCGCCCTCGAGTCCCTTCGCTTCCTGTCGGGCAACGAGCGCGCCAAGCGTATCTGTACGATCATGCTCCTGCGCTGCGAGTTCGTGGGCGAGATGGAGCGCGTTCTCGACCGGATGCGGCAGGCTGACGAATCGATGTTCAGGACGGTGGTCGCCGCCTTCGAGGAGGCCGAGCGACGCCGTTTCCTTTCGCGCGACTGGACCGCCGAGACGGCGACCATCGCGCATATGTCGACGATGTCCGGGCTTATCACGCACTGGCTGAAATACGACTGTCCTTTCGACCTCCTGCTCGCCGGGGAAGGGATGATGCGCTCGCTCTTCGAAGGTTTCCGCTGCGCCGGCGCTTGCGACAAGAAGCTTCTGCGCTCCGCCTGAGCCCTGCCTCCCGCTCTCCTCATTTCCGCGTTACGTGCACCGCCCCACGTAGAGGACGATCTTATGAAATTCATACGCAACGGTGCCCTGGCGGCAGCTTCTCTCCTGGCGCTCGCGTCCTGCACGACCGAGGGTTCACCCGATATGACGGAGCCGTCGCCCATGGCCTGCGATCGCGCAGCCGCCGAGCGCCTCGTCGGCCAGGCCCGGCCCACGGACGATGCCGCGCGAACCGCCACCGGAGCGTCCACCGTGCGCCAGATCGGCCCCGGCGACCCGGTGACGCGCGATTTCCGCGTCGACCGCGTGACGATCGAGACCGATCCGGCCACCGGCAGGGTCACGGCGGCGAGTTGCGGCTGATCCATCTGGTTCACGCCGCCTGAACCGGGAGGACGAGCCGCACGATCAGCCCGTGCGGCGCCCGGTCGTGAAATTCCACGCGCCCGCCATGGGCGCGTGCGATGTCGGCGACAATGGACAGACCGAGGCCGAAGCCGGTCTGCGCGCCGGCACCGCGCGCGGCGTCGAGCTTGAAGAACGGCTCCAGCACGAGGGCGCGCTTGTCGGCCGGGATGCCGGGGCCGTCGTCGGCGATGTCGATGCGCAGACCCTCGGAAAGACGCGAGAGGTAGATCGTCACGCTCGTGCCGAACTTTACCGCGTTGTCGCACAGATTGGTGACCGCGCGCGCGAGCGCCACGGGGCGGCAGGCGGCGACGAGCCGGTCCGGGCCCTGGTAGCGCACATCGAAGCCCACATCGGCGAAATCGGCCTGGATCGTCTGGAGAAGGCTCGAGACGTCGACACGCTCGAGCGGCTCGCCCTGCGCGTCCACCCTCAGATAGTCGAGCGTCTCGGTCACGAGCGCGTCGATGCCGTCGATGTCGGCGGTCATGGACTGGCGGAGCGCCGCGTCTTCCAGGCGCTCGGCCCGCAGGCGCAGGCGCGTCAGTGGTGTGCGCAGGTCGTGGCTGACGCTGCGCAGCATGCGCATTCGCATGTCGACCATGTTGCGGATCCGCTCGCGCATGCCGTTGAGGGCGCGGGCGAGCTTCACCACCTCGATCGTTCCGGTCTCCTCGAAATGCCTGTCTTCGGCGACGCCGTCGGTGCGGTCGAGTTCATCGACGATGCGGTCGAGCGGACCGGAGATCGCGCGCGCGCCGTAGAAGGAGAAGAGGACGATCAGGGTTATGATGGAAAGGAGATAATAGGTCAGCGGCGTGAGGAAGTCGCTCGTCGAGGTCAGGCTCGGCAGGTTTCGGATCAGGAGCGTCGTGCGCTCGTCGAGCGGGATCGCGAAGGCGAGGCGCCCCTCGAACTCGACCTGCCGGCCGCCGGCCGGCAGTTGGCCGTCGAAGGGAAACAGCCAGTTCAGCCAACGTTCGGCAGCCGTTCTGGCAAGAGCCGGCGGCCCGAGGCCGTCGAGTTCGGCCGTGTCGAGGAGCGCGGGGTCGAAGCTGGGCGTGCGGGCCCGTTCGACCAGCCAGCGCCGCTCCTCATCACTTGCGTCGGTCAGGATGTGGGTGACGAGAGTGGCGAGGTCGGCGATCTGGTCGGTGTCCTCGATGGAAAGGTAGGTGTCGCGCAACGCTTCGCTGACGCGGCCGAGCGTCACCACCGCGATCACCGCGACGAGGATGACGACCGCCATCTGCCCGCGCATGGAGGGCGCCGAGCGGCGTGGAAGCCGCATCAGACCAGTTCCACCCGCGCCGAGAACATGTAGCCGGCGAGGCGCACGGTCGTCAGCAGCGTGGGTTGGCTCGGGTCCGGCTCGATCTTCTGGCGCAGCCGGCTCACATGCACGTCGATGCTGCGCTCGATGGGCCCGGCGAGCCCGGCATGGGTCAGTGACAGAAGCTGCTCGCGCGACAGGACGCGCCCCGGATTTCGGCAGAGCGCGAGAAGAAGGTCGAATTCGGTCGTGGTCATCGAGACGCGCGCGCCGCCCGGATCGCGCACCTGCCGGCGCTGCGGGTCGATCGTCCAGCCCTCGAAGCGCATCGCGCGCGAGGCGTCGCGCTCGTCCTGCCCGCTGCCGGCGCGGCGCAGGATGCTGCGTATGCGCGCCGCGAGCTCGCGCGTGCTGAAGGGCTTCGTCACGTAGTCGTCGGCGCCGAGTTCGAGACCGACGATCCGGTCGATCTCCTCGTGCTGGGCCGTCAGCATCAGGATCGGCACGCTGCTGGTGGCGCGCAGGCGGCGGCAGATGGCAAAGCCGTCCTCGCCCGGCAGCATCACGTCGAGCACGATGAGGTCGAAGGAGGCGCGCCTCAGCCACGCATCCATCTCCGTGCCGCTGCCCGCGGTCTCCACCGTCATCGAGGCGTCGGCGAGCGCGGAGGCGACAAGGCGCGCGATCTCGATGTCGTCCTCGACGACGAGGATGCTCGGCTGGTCGCGGTCACGCTTGGGAGGAGGCAGCATAGGGTGGCCGGGGCTTCGTGTCGGCATCGGTTCCGTTCCCTTAGACCGCTGTGCGTCCTGCGGGGGCGTTGTGAACTGTTAAATTGTGTTTCAGGCAGCGGGCGGTGAGCAGAGTTTGCTCCAAAAGGGCCTCAATGTGGCGAAGCCGAAACAATGCGCAACAGGATGACACCCTGTCTCGAACCTTGCCGTGGCAGGAAGTTGCCGGTCATGCCACCGGGGAACAACCATGCCTTCCAATCTTCGCCACAACCGACGCGCCGCCCTCGTGCTCGCTTGTGCCGCAGCGGGCCTCACGGCGACCGCGCACACCGTATCTGCGGCGGATATTGCCGAGCCCGCACACGCCTTCGAGCCTTTCGAGACGCCGCAGGAGCCCTTCCGCAACTGGACGCTGATCATCGGCGCGGGCGCGACCTACGAGCCTGAATACGAAGGCGGTGAGGATTTCGAGGTGAGCCCGGTGCCGGTTTTCCTCTTCACCTATTCTGACTGGCTGGAGGTCGATCCGACCGGCGTCGCGCTGCGGGTCTTCGCGCATGAGGGCTTCTCTGTCTCGGGCCTTGTCGGCTACGAAACGGGGCGCGACGAGGACGACGCCGATCGGCTGGAGGGGCTGGGAGACATCGATTTCACCGCCACCGTAGGCGGCCGGCTCGCTTACGAGCGAGGGCCTTTCGAACTCTACGCTGCAGCGGAGCAGACGATCGACGGCAGCGAAAGCCTCATCGGTACGGCGGGGCTGTCGCTGACGGCGCCCGTCAGCGAACGCCTCATCCTAGGCGCCAATGTCGAGGCGGTGGTCGCGGATGACAATCACATGGAAGCCTATTTCGGGGTGGACGCCATCCAGTCGGCAGCATCCGGCCTGCCGGAATACACCGCGGAGGCCGGCCTGAAGCGCGTCGACCTGTCCGCGTCGGCCACCTATTTCGTTACGGAGAAGTGGCTGCTGCGCGGCGAGGCGGGCGTCGGCTTCCTCACGGGCGATGCGGCCGACAGCCCGATCGTCGAAGAGGAACTACAGCCGGCCGCCTCGCTCTTCGTCGGCTACCGCTTCTGATTCCGCGTCTTGGCAGGGCGGCTTTTTCCGTTGCATACGGAAAGGGCGCCCCAGCGGCGATGGAGGCAGCATGGAACTGGGTACCGAGCCGATCCGCCGGGCGAATGCGGGCACACCCATCTTCCAGACCGTGCTCGGCAAGGCTTGGCATGATCTCGGCGAGGTGATCCGGCGGCATTACTTCCTGCGGCCGTTCGGCGAGGACGCGATCACCGTGCGCGGGACGATGGATGAGGTCGAACACAGCGCCATCGCCGCGCTCCTGATCCCGCTGGCGCGGGTTTTCGGCGCTCTCGTGCCTTACAAGGGGCGCGACGTCCCGATCGAGGTCCATTACGCGACGCGGCCGGATGACGAGGCGCTCTACTGGGACCGCGTCTTCCATTTCGAGGGCCGTCCGCCCTTCCACTTCCGCTCGCGCATGGAACATGCGGGGCGCGGGCAGGTGATCGAGTTCGTTCGCTTCGGCGTCGGCACGCGCCTGCGGGTGAGCGCCAAGAACGGTGTGCTCGTCTTCCATGACGAAGGCTATGTCTGGCGCCTTTTCGGTATCAACGTACCGATCCCGCTCGGGCTGCTTCTGGGCCGCGCCTATATCGAGGAGCGCCCGGTGAACCACGACACCTTCACCATGCGCATGGATCTCGTCCACCCGCTCTTCGGCGAGATCTTCCGTTACAGCGGCCGTTTCAAGCTCGATGAGCCGGCTGCTCGTTCCGAAAGCCGTGCCCCCTCGCCGCCGTTGGCGCGCACAACGCCCTGAACGCAACGGGCGAGACGCCGAGGGGCCCGGCGCATTTCCTCAGGCTTCGCCCGGCGGCACGTCGTCGACGAAGCGTGCGCGCATCTGCGGGCTCGGCGCCATGCAGCTCCGACGGCGCCCGGCGATGCGGTAGCGGTTGCGTGCGATGAAGCGGTAGACGCCGTCGCGGATCGGTCGGGGCAGGGCGGATGCGGCACGCAGCCAGTGCCAGGGACGGCCGAGCCTCTGCGCGACGGCGATCGCCGCGTCGCTCGCCTGGAGAGGCCGGCCCTTCTCGAAGAACAGGAAGGTCGAGGGATCGTCCGGATCGAGCCCGAAGCGCTCGGCGAGATGGCGTCCGTAAGGCGACTGGATCGCGGTGAAGCGGATCACGC
Organism: Aureimonas mangrovi; assembly: GCF_014058705.1. Lineage (NCBI taxonomy): Bacteria > Pseudomonadati > Pseudomonadota > Alphaproteobacteria > Hyphomicrobiales > Aurantimonadaceae > Aureimonas > Aureimonas mangrovi. The sequence goes on along the minus strand of NZ_CP059692.1, from coordinate 2,573,269 downwards.
CCGTGCGGTCGAGGCGCAGAAGCAGCTGCACCTGAGCCGAGCAGAAATTGCAGAAGCCGTCGAAGACCATCAGCCCGTCGGGGGCGAGCGCTTCGTTCGCCCTGGCTCGTGCATCGCCCTGCGCCGTCATCCCGGTACTGTGCCGGATTTGGCGCTCGAGAAAAAGGCGTCCCTCAGCTTCGCAGGTCGGCGGCCACAGGTCGCGAGAGGACGATGAAGGCCGGCACCAGCGCAAGGAGGATCGTCACGGTGGTGAAGCCGGCGACGAGATGGAACTCGGGCCAGCCGAGCGTTGCGTTGACGAGGATGTCGGTGCGCGCGGAGACGATGCGCGCGATGATCGCTGCGGCCGCGTAGCCGAATACCACGCCCAGCCCGGCGCCGAGGACGATGAGCGTCGCGGCGTAGGACCATACGACGGCGAAGACGAAGCGGCGCGGCGCGCCGAGCGCGCGCAGGAGCGCGAGACGCCGCGCGAAGAGGCGCGTCAGGATGACGAGGCCCGTCAGGACGCCGGCCGTGACGAGGATCTGCGTGATCACGGCCATGATGCTCATGACCTGCCGCACGTCGCCCATCAGCGAATGCAGGCCGGCGAGGACGGAGCCCGGAAAGAACGCCATCGTTTCGGCCGTCGTGAAGCGGGCGCGCAAGGCGTAATTGGCGTAGAGCTCCTCGGCGGAGACGAGGATCGCCGGCGTTCCGGGAAAGCGCTCGGGATCGAAGGGCGGGCCGAGCTGTCCGGCATCTTCCGGCGAATGACCATCGCCGAGATCGTGGGCCTCCCACACCGCTTCGACGGGCACGATGATGGCCCGGTCCCACGGGCTGCCGGTCGGCGCCATACGGCCCGCCACCCTGTAGTGCACGTCGGCGTGGGCACCGTGCTCCGCCGCGTCGCCCACGCCGTGGGCCGGCGAAAACTCGGCGCCGATCTCGAGTTCCACGCGCGCGCCGATGACGGCCTCCTCGTGGGCGGTGAACATCGCGCCTTCTGTCAGCTCGCGCGAGAGATGGCCGACGAACTCGGCCGTCGAGCCGACGATCGGATAGGTCTCGAAGCTGTCGCCATAAGCGATGGGTGCGGCCAGCGAGACGTCGGGCGCGTTCGCCACCTCCTCGTAGATCGCGCCGGACAGGAGCGGCACGTCCGAAGGCTGGAGATAGACGGCGGCAAAGAGCATGGTGATTTCGCTGCCGGGCGCCGCGACGACGAGGTCGAAGGGCGCGGCGGCGCGCGCCGTGCCCTGCCTCAGCCCGCGCTCCTGCGCGATGAGACCGACACCGACGCTCACGGACACGGCGATGAGGACGACGAACAGCGCGCTCGTCCATCGAAAGCGCCAGAGCATCGCACGCACCAGCGCGAAGGGGCGATAACCCCACAGGACGAGGCCGCCGATCGCAACGGCCGGAAGGAGCAGGATGAGGAAGACCACCACGTCCTGCGCGGCGACGGGCATCCATTCGATGGCGCGGTAGAGCGGATGGAGCGGGTTCAAGCGATGCCCCCGCCGCCCTGGAGCCTTCCATCCACGATGTCGATCACACGGTCCATATGCGCGTGGACGGCCGGGTCGTGGCTGACGGCGACAAGCGTCCTGCCTTCGTCGCGGGCCACGGAAACGAGATCGCCGACGAGCTTGTCGGCCGTCTGGCGGTCGAGGCTCGCCGTCGGCTCGTCGGCGAGGATGATTTCCGGGTCCGCGGCCAGCGCGCGCGCGATGGCCACGCGTTGCCGCTCGCCGCCTGAGAAGCTTTCAACGGTGCGGGTGCCGTGCGGCACGCGCAGTCGCTCGAGAATGGCGCCGGCCCGTTCGCGAAGCCGCGCTCCATTGCGGCGTGGCCCGTAGGCAGCGGGCAGGGTGGCATTGGCGAGCGCGGAAAGCTCCTCGAAGAGCAGGAAGTCCTGGAAGACGAGGCCGACATGCTCGCGCCGGAAGCGCGCCCGCGCTTCGTGAGACAGGGCAAGGAGATCGTCGGCGCCCCAGCGCACGGCGCCGGAGGCGTTTTCGGCAAGTCCGGCGATCGCGAAGAGGAAAGTGGATTTGCCGGCGCCCGAGGGCCCGCGAATGCCGAGGAGGGTGCCCGGCGTGACGGACAGCGCCGGCACCGACAGGATCGTGCGCGCGCCGCCGCCGGCCCGCACCTCAAGGCCGTTGATTTCCAGGCCGAGCGCCATTGGGCCTTAAGCGCGCTCCTGCACGGCGTCGACAAGCCGCACACGGCTGACGAAGCCGAGCTCGGGGTCCTTGTAGGTGCCGAGTTCCAGCGTGCCGCGCGTCACGATGCGCACGTTGAACGGGATGACGTCGACGACGCGCTGGGCGTAGACCGCGAGGATGTCGTTCGGCCATTCGGCAGCGGAGGAGCAGAATGGGCAGACGGCCATCGGCATGTTGGTCAGGACGTAGAAATTGCTGTCGGCCTTGAGAGGCGGAGCCATGAAGCCGTTGATCGCAACACGAACGCCTTCGTTTTCCTGCGCGAAGGGCGTGAAGCTCATGTCCTTCTCGTAGAGTTCGCGAAGGCGAACCGCCGGCTCGGATGCGTGGCCGAGACCGGACGTGAAGGGGATGAGGGCGGCACCTGTGGCGCCTGCGAGGAAGCCGCGTCGGTTCATGGGTTCGCTCCTTTCCTTCGATCTGTGCCCGCATTTTAGCAGGCGTGCTCGCGCGTCGTGTGACAGTTCGACGAAAAAAGAAGGGGCGGCAGCAGCCGCCCCTTCTCCGGTGAGGCGACGGCAGGCCTACTGGTCGGAGCCGAAGGCCGCCTGGTTCATGACGTGGAAGATCATCTCCTGATCCATCGTGCCGCCGAAGAGGTGCGCCCACGGGCCGGTCGCCCACAGCGCGACGTCGACGCCGGAGTGGCTTTCCGAGCTCATCGGCAGCAGCGCCTGCTGCAGATAGTCCGGGTCCTGAGCCTCCTCGGCCGTGACCTCCGGGCGCTCGCCCGAATAGCTGCCGTCTTCCTGCTGGATCAGCACCGAGCCGGGGCCGTTGCCGTAGGTGACGACGGTGAAGGGCTTGCCGTCGTCGGCGAGCGTCGGCTCACCGGTGTGCTCGACCTGGCCCTCGCCGACTTCCATGCACAGGCCCGTAACCGGGCTGCCACGACCGCAATAGCCCTGGAAGGTGATGACGTGCTCGTGGTCGGCCGTGACGATCACGAGCGTCTCCTCGAGGTTCACGCGGTCGAGAACGGTCTGGATCGCCTCGGCGAACTCAACGCCGTCGCTGAAGGCACGATGGGCGTTGCCCGCGTGGTTCGCGTGATCGACGCGGCCCGCCTCAACCATCAGGTAGTAGCCGTCCTCGTTGGATTCGAGATTGTCGAGCGCGGCGGCCGTGAGGTCGCTGAGCGAGGGCTCGCCCTCGGGACGATCGTGCTCGTAGGACATGTCGGAATTGGCGAAGAGGCCGATCATCGGCTGCGAGCGATCCGCGGCGGCCAGCGTCTCGGCGTCGTACACGTACTGGACGTTCAGCTCCTCGAGACGCTCGAAGAGGTTCTGGCCGTCGAGGCGGCGACCGGTGCCTTTTTCGAGCTCGGTGCCCTCCGGCGCGAAGTCGCGCACGCCGCCGCCGAGCGCGACGTCGATGACACCAGCTTCGAACTGGTTGACGAGCTGCTGGGCGATGTCGAGGCAGCCTTCCGGCGCATCGTGGAACCACTGGCGGTCGACCGTCTTGGCGTAGACCGCGGCGGGCGTGGCATGCGCGACGGAGGCGGTCGAGACGACGCCGACCGACTTACCCGCGTCCGAGACGATCTCCGAGAAGAGGCGCAGCGGCACTTCCGTCGAGCAGTCGCTGTAGACGGCGCTGTCGTCGACGTTGATCGTGTTGAAGACCTGCTTGACGCCGGTGTTCATCGAGCCGGCCGTCGGCGCGGAGTCCGGCGTCTGGGCGTTGATGTTGTAGGTCTTCATGATCGCGGAGTGCGGGAAGAGGTCGTGCGGGAGATTGTGCTCCTCGCCGAGCATGCCCTTCTGCTGGCCGTCGAACAGGCGGATGCCGTAATTGGTGCCGATACCCATGCCGTCAGCGACGAACAGGACGATGTTCTTCGCGCGGTTGGTGTTGTTCTCCATCGCGACGCGCTCGGCGATCGCGCTCTGGCCTGCGGTGAAGTACTCGCTCTGCGCCTGCGGCAGCTCCTGGGCGACGAGGGTGGACGTTGACAGCGCAAGCGCGGTGATCGACGTCAGGGTCCGACGAAACATGTTTGCCTCCAATCCGGTTCAACGACGAACGCTGTTAAAGCGCTTGCGTGACAGACGATTGAAGGAGGTTCGCGGCCCCGCGGAAAAGCTATCGGTGCGCAACGCTTCAGCGTTCCCCGCTGCGCGCCTCGAAGGCGATGCGGGCTTCTTCGACAGCGGGCCTGTTCTCGACGGCCCACGCATGCAAGGCGTCGAAGGCGCCCTGCAACGAGAGGCCGATCGGCGTCACCGAATACTCCACCGAAACCGGCGAGGTCGCGAGCACTCGCCGGGCCACGATGCCGTTGCGCTCGAGCTTGCGCAGCGTCTGCGTCAAAGCCTTCTGCGTGATGCCCTCGACACTGCGGCGAATGGCGTTGAAGCGCATCGGCCCGCCCCACAAGGCGGCAAGGACCAGCAGCGACCACTTGTCCGCGATCTGCTCGACGACCAGACGATTGGGACAGCTGTGGGCATTGATGGGGACGACGCGATCCGGGCGCATGGGCGGTATCCTTCTCGAAACCTGGTAGTCTTTCGGTGCATTCTTGACGCCAAGTATCTATTAGATACCTAGGTGCGACCGCAATGGAGACCTTTCCGATGGACGCACCGCAGACCCTTTCCGACGTCGCCACTCAAGGCGACGTCGAGGCGCTCTTTCGCCCTTTCCGCATCGGCTCGCTGGAACTGCCGAACCGGATCGTCATGGCGCCGATGACGCGCTCCTTCGCGCGGGACGGCGTGCCGGATCAGCGCCAGGCCGACTATTACCGTCGTCGTGCCGAGGGCGGGGTCGGGCTCATCCTGTCCGAGGGCACCGTCATCGACCGGCCGGCCGCGCGCAACGATCCCGGCATTCCGTTCTTCCACGGCGAGGAGGCGCTTGCCGGTTGGCGCGGCGTGATCGAGGCCGTCCACGCGGCGGGCGGGCGCATGGGGCCGCAGATCTGGCATGTCGGTTCCGTGAAGAGCTTCCTCACCGAATGGGTGCCCGAAGGCGTCGAGGGGCCGTCCGGGCTGGAGGCGCCGGGCAAGCCGCGCGGATCGACGATGACCGACGCCGACATCGCCGACACGATCGCCGCCTTTGCGCGCGCGGCCGCCGACGCCAGGCGCCTCGGCTTCGACGTCGCCGAAATTCACGGCGCGCACGGCTATCTGATCGACCAGTTCTTCTGGGCGCCGACCAACGAGCGCACCGACATCTATGGCGGCAGGACGCTGCCGGAGCGCGCGCGCTTCGCGGTCGAGGTGGTGAAGGCGATGCGTGCGGCGGTCGGGCCCGACTTCCCGATCATCCTGCGTCTGAGCCAGTGGAAGCAGCAGGATTACAAGTCGCGGCTCGCCCACACGCCGGACGAGATGGCGGCCTGGCTACAGCCGCTGGCGGACGCCGGCGTCGATGTCTTCCACGCCTCGCAGCGTCGCTTCTGGGAGCCCGAATTCGCCGAGATCGATGGCGAGAAGGGCCTGAACTTCGCGGGATGGGCCAAGAAGCTGACCGGCAAGGCCTCGATCACGGTCGGCTCGGTCGGCCTGTCGGGAGACTTCATGGGCGCGTTCGGCGGCGAGAGCTCGGGAACGAGCGGGCTCGGCGAAGTGCTGCGGCGCCTCGAGCGCGACGAGTTCGATCTCGTCGCCGTCGGTCGCGCGCTGATCTCGGATCCGCAATGGCCGAACAAGGTACGCGGCGGCGCGGCGCTGAAGGGCTTCGACGCGGCGGCCCTGCGCGAACTCGTCTGATCGAAGGGAACGCCGGCCTGGAAAAAGGTCGGCGTTTTCATTCAGCCGGGGATGCCTTTGCCGAGAGGGGCCTGGAAGGACAGGCCGAGATCCCACGGGAAAAAGATCCAGGTATCCTGGCTGACCTCGGTGATGAAGGTGTCGACCAGCGGCCGCCCCTTCGGCTTGGCGTAGACGGTGGCGAAATGCGCCTTGGGCAGCATGGCGCGCACGAGCGCGGCGGTCTTGCCCGTATCGGTCAGATCGTCGACGATCAGGATGCCTTCGCCGTCGTCCTCGCGCAGGTTCGGCGCGATATCCTTGAGGACCTGGAGCTCACCTTGCGTGTCGTAGTCGTGATAGGAAGCGATGCAGACCGTCTCGATGAGGCGGATGCCGATCTCGCGCGCGATGATCGCCGCGGGAACGAGACCGCCGCGGGTGATGCACACGATCGCCTTCCAGTCGCTGCGCTGGCCCGCCAGACGCCAGGCAAGGGCGCGGGCGTCACGGTGGAACTGTTCCCACGAGACGGGAAAGGACTTTTCGGTCGTCGACATCGGCGAACCCTTCGGCTGGCGGCGCAAGGGGGCTGCGATAGCTTCTCGGCGCCCTGCGGGCAAGTCGGACCTTGACGAGGAGCATCGGTCCGACCCGCCGCAGGCCGCGCACGTGGGTGCGCCTGGCATCCGGCCTCGCCGTCACGCTCCTCGCCTATCTCGCGGTCGCCTACGCCCTCCTGCCCGGTTTCTGGAGCGAGCGGGATCGCGAACTCCCCGCGGAAGCGATGGTGACGCGCACGAGCGACGGCCGGCCCGGAGATCCGCTGAACGTCGGCATCGTCGGCACGCAGTCGGTGCTCGTCTCGGCCATGCACGCCGCGGGCTGGTTCCCGGCCGATCCGGTGACGCTCGAGACGAGCGTCGGGATCGTCGGCAGCGTCGTCCTCGACAGGCCCGACGAGGACGCTCCCGTCAGTCCGCTCTTCTATCTCGGCCGCCGCGAGGATCTCGCCTTCGAAAAGCCGGTGGGGCGCAGCGCGGATCGCCGCCAGCACGTGCGCTTCTGGCAGGCCGGCGAGCGCGACGGCACCCCCTTGTGGCTCGGCTCCGTCACCTTCGACCAGGGCGTCGGGCTCAGCCACTATACCGGAGCGGTGACCCACGACATCGCACCCGATATCGACGCTGCGCGTGACGGCCTCGTCGACGATCTGGAGCGGGCGGGGCAGGCGGCGGGGACCGCCATGATCGAAGGCGTGGGACCGACGACGAAGGGGCGCAACGGCGAGGGGGATCGCTACGAGACGGACGGGCGGGCGGAGATCGTCACGCTAACTGCCCCCTGAACGGACGCCGTTCTCACATCGTCAGGGCGGCGCGGCGCCCGCGTGCAGCGACGCGGTGCAGATGGACCGGATCGGGCGTCCTCAGCGCTTCGCGGCGAGCTCGGCGAGCATCGCCTCGACGGCCTCGCGCGCCGATGCGAGCGCGGCGGCGTCCCTCGATCTGACCACGATGTCGGCGTAGAAGCGATTGCCTTCGAATTTCGGGTAGGAGCCGATCATTACGGCGGGGTGCGCCTTCTGCACCGCGCCGAGAGGCCCTCCGATCTCGCCTTCGCCGAAGGGGCAGACGATCGTCTCGCTCATGATCGCCTGGCCCTGCGGGAGGCCGGCCACCACCTGCGCGACCATCGCCTGGAAGACGGACGGCACGCCCGCCATCACGTAGACGTTTTCCACCCGGAACCCCGGCGCGACCGAGACCGGGTTGTTGATGAGGCTCGCGCCCTGCGGCGTGCGTGCCATCCGCTTGCGCGCCTCGGTGAACTCCAGTTCGCGCGTCCGGTAGTTCTCTTCCAGCCGCCGATAGGCGTCGGGGTGGTAGCCGATCGGCAGGTTGAAGGCGCTCGCCACGGCATCCGCCGTCATGTCGTCATGCGTCGGACCGATGCCGCCGGAGGTGAAGACGTAGTCATAGGCGCGGCGCAGTGTGTTCAGCGCATCGCAGATGGCGCGCGGCTCGTCGCCGACGATGCGCACCTCCTTCAGGTCGATGCCCGCCAGCGTCAGCACCTCGGCGAGATGGCCGATATTCTTGTCCTTAGTGCGCCCGGACAGGATTTCGTCGCCGATGGCGAGCATGGCGGCGGTCTGCGGCGGGGAGGGAACCATGCGGTGAGCCCGTGGCGATTGGCAATGTCCATCGCTCACCGATCACAGCGCCAAAAGCAAGCGCCCCGGCCGCCAAGCCACCTCCGATCGGCGCCTGGCCATTGCCATGGGGCTGTACAGGGAGCGTTGACGGTGCGTCGAACGCGCAGATGGGTGCCAATCCGCCGCTCGTGTGCCATGTCTGCCTTCGACGCAAATCAAACGGACGGAGCGACGACGTGGCGAAGGTTCTGGTTCTCTACTATTCGAGCTACGGGCATATCGAGGCGATGGCCGAGGCCGCAGCCGAGGGCGCACGGAGTGCGGGCGCGAGTGTGGACATCAAGCGGGTTCCAGAAACGGCGCCGGCCGAGGTGGTGCAGGCCGCCGGCTTCCGCGCCAACACCGACCATCCCGAAGCTCAGCCCGCCGAACTCGCCGAGTACGACGCCATCATCGTCGGCGCGCCGACCCGCTTCGGCAACATGTCCTCGCAGATGGCCTCGTTCTGGGACCGCACGGGCGGCCTGTGGGCGCAGGGGAAGCTGATCGGCAAGGTGGCGGGCGCCTTCTCGTCCTCGGCCACCCAGCATGGCGGCAACGAGGCGACGCTCCTGTCCCTTCACAAGACCTTCCTGCACCACGGCCTGATCATCGTCGGCTTGCCCTACTCTTTCCAGGGGCAGATGGGCGTCGATAAGGTGAACGGCGGCTCGCCCTACGGCGCAACGACGATCGCCGCAGGCGACGGCTCACGCCAGCCGAGCGCCGAGGAACTCGACGGCGCCCGCTTCCAGGGCAAGCACATCGCGCAGATCGCGGCCAAGCTCGTCGGTTGAGCGCCTGGACGCCAACTTGCGTATGTTGACGGGAGAGAGGCGGGGTTTGCCCCGCCTCTTCGTTTTGGGCGAGATCGGATCGGTCTCGCCGCGACGCGGACCAAGGCTGAAAGTATCCGGTTCACCTGCCCTGATCGGCACGGCGCGCCATGCGGCCGCAGACCCGCTACGCGAGCCCTTACTCTGAACAGGCGGCGGAATGACGCAGTTCAGGCTGCCGCGCTTTCACGGTGCGGGGCGTGCCGGCTCGTCAGACAAGACGGTCGGTGTAGAGCCGTTCCTCTCCACGACGCTCGTCGATCTCAAGGGCACGGCGCAGATTGTCGAGGGCGCGGTTGCCGTCGCGCAGGTTCGTCAGCACGGCGTTTTCCGTGCCGGCGGAAGGATCAATCCCGGGCGCGCTGGTGCCGAGGACTTTGAGATCCGTACGGGTTTCGACGGGCATGGGAAGAGCCCTCCGTTCATCGCCCCGATAAAGAGATCGTAGAAACAGGACCAAATCACGGCTCAGGGGCGGCCGCAATGGGATTCGACGTTGCGATGCGACAGGTCTTCGTGAGGTTTCGTGAAGACCGATCCTTTGACGCTTGTTCATGCATTTGCGCCATGAACCTCGGATGAACGGGCGATGACGATCCACGGCAATCCCCGTTGTGCACAGTGCTTGAGATGCGGGCGCAAATCGTGGAGAACCGCAGCGCACGGCACGCGCTGCGCCGGGCGGGCTTGGCGAAACTGGTAGACGCAAGGGACTTAAAATCCCTCGGTGAAAACCGTGCGGGTTCGAGCCCCGCAGCCCGCACCACACGGCCCGCGCCGGATGACCGTCGCCGTTCAGGGAGCGCCCTCATGACCTCAACCCGCGTCCAGCCGTTCGAGGACGTCGCACCCGCACTCGTCGACGTGGCGATGGGTCGCACGCCCGCCGACCTCGTGATCCGTGGCGCGCGCTGGGTGAACGTCCATTCCGGCGAGATCGTGCCGGGCACCGACATCGCGGTGAAGGCCGGGCGCTTCGCCTATTGCGGCCCGGATGCGAGCCACGCGATCGGCGAGGACACGAGCGTCGTCGAGGCGGATGGCCGCTACGTGGTGCCGGGACTTTGTGATGCGCACATGCATGTCGAGAGCGGCATGGTGACGGTGACGGAGTTCGCCAGAGCCGTGATCCCGCACGGCACGACCTCCATGTTCATCGACCCGCACGAGATCGCCAACGTCCTCGGCCTGCCCGGCGTGCGGCTGATGCACGACGAAGCGATGGCCCAGCCCGTCAACGTCTTCGTCCAGATGCCGTCCTGCGTGCCTTCCGCGCCGGGGCTGGAGGAGGCGGGCGCGGCAATCACGCCTGACGATGTAGCGGAGGCGATGACCTGGCCGAACATCGTCGGGCTCGGCGAGGTGATGAACTTTCCGGGCGTCGCCGCGAACGATGCGACGATGGTCGGCGCGATCGCCGCCACCCGAAAGGCCGGCAAGACGGTGGGCGGGCACTACGCCTCGCCCGATCTCGGCCGCGCCTTTCACGGCTATGTCGCGGGCGGGCCGCAGGACGACCACGAGGGCACGCGCATGGAGGACGCGGTCGCGCGCGTGCGCCAGGGCATGAAGGCGATGCTGCGTCTCGGCTCGGCCTGGTACGACGTCGCGACGCAGGTGCGCGCGATCACCGAACTCGGGCTGGATTCGCGCAACTTCGTCCTGTGCACGGACGACTGCCACTCCGGCACGCTCGTGCGCGAGGGGCATATGGACCGCGTCGTGCGCCACGCGATCGGCCAGGGCCTGAAGCCGATCACCGCGATCCAGATGGCGAGCCTCAACACCGCCGAGCATTTCGGGCTCGCCCGCGAGATCGGCTCGGTGACGCCCGGCCGGCGGGCCGATTTCCTCCTCGTCTCCGACCTCGCCGCCTTGACGATCGATGCGGTCTACGCGGGCGGGCAGTTGCTGGCCGAGGCCGGCCGTCTCGTCGCCGACCTCCCGGCCTACGACTATCCGGACAGCGCGAAGAACACCGTGAAGCTCGGCAAGACGCTCGCCGCCTCCGATTTCGAGATCGCGGCGCCGGCCGGGGTGAACGCTGCGACGGTGCGGGTCATCGGTGTCGTCGAGAACCAGGCGCCGACGAAGGCGCTGACCGCCGAGCTCGCAGTCTCGGACGGGCTGGTCGAGCCGGACGAGGCGCAGGGTGTCGCACAGATCGCGCTCGTCGAGCGCCATCGCGGCACCGGTGGCGTGGTCAACGGCTTCGTCTCGGGCTTCGGCTATCGCGGACCGATGGCAATGGCCTCGACGGTCGCGCATGACAGCCATCACATGATCGTCGTCGGGACGGATCGCGAGGAGATGGCGCGCGCCGCGAACCGTCTCGGCGAGGTGGGCGGGGGCGTCGTGTTCTTCGCGGGCGGAGAGGAGAAAGCGCTGATCGAGATGCCGATCGCCGGGCTGATGAGCGCCGAGCGCTGCGAGGTGGTTGCCGATAAGGCCGACCGGCTGATCGAGGCGATGCGCGAGGCAGGCTGCACGCTCAACAACGCCTATATGCAGCACTCGCTCCTGGCGCTCGTCGTCATCCCGAGCCTTCGCATCTCGGACAAGGGCATCGTCGACGTCGACCGCTTTGAAGTCGTGGACCTGTTCGTCTCGTAGGTGGACCTTTACAAACGCTGCGCGATGCCCGATAGCCGTAACCATCGGTTCGGTTGAAGGGGAGGCGGCGCACGGCCGCCCGCATCATGAGCGCAGGCTTGGCCCTCATCATTATTGGCGCCGGCGCCCTCTAGGGCCGGGCTGCCAGCCAGCTTCCGGCAAAGAGCGCGTCCGGCCGCGAGCCGCCCCCGAGGGGCCGCCGCGAACCCGCCATGCCCTGACAGACAGAACGGCCACACGCAACGCACCGTGTGCCCAGACCTCCCGGAAGACCGAATGACCACGACCTCGATTGAATTCCGCGCCCGTGCAGACGGCGCGGAGAGCGCCCTTCGCGCCCTCTTTCCCGAAACGCCGCTCCAGCTGAACGAGCATCTTTCGCAGCGCACCGGCGCGCGGATTTTCCTCAAGCGGGAGGATCTGACGCCCGTCCGCTCCTACAAGATCCGTGGCGCTTTCAACTTCATGCGCAAGCGCGTGGAGGGCGGGGAAACGGATGCGCACTTCACCTGCGCCTCGGCGGGCAATCACGCGCAGGGCTTCGCCTTCGCCTGCCGGCACTACGGGGTGAAGGGCCGCGTCTTCATGCCGGTGACGACGCCGCAGCAGAAGATCGACAAGACGCGCGTCTTCGGCAACGGCGCGATCGACATCGAGCTCGTCGGTGACTTCTTCGACGACTGCTACGCCGCCGCGCGCCAGTACGCCGCCGCGAGCGGGGCGGAGATGGTGCCGCCCTTCGACCACGAGGACATCGTCGAGGGTCAGGCGAGCGTCGGCACCGAACTCCTGCGCCAGCTCGGCGGAGAGCGCCCGGACATGCTCGTCCTGCCGGTCGGCGGCGGCGGCCTCGCCTCGGGCCTCGTTCGCTATTTCGAGGGGGAGGGCGCGCCCGCCTTCCGCTTCGTGGAGCCGCAAGGCGCGCCGAGCCTTCGCACCTCGCTGGAGGAAGGGCGCCTCGTGAAGCTGCCGCAGCTCGACGGCTTCGTCGACGGCGCGGCCGTGGCCGAGATCGGCAAGCTGCCCTTCGAGACGCTGTCGCGCTTCGCGCCCTCGGACGTGTCGCTTTCGCCGGAGGGCTCTATCTGCGGCACAATGCTCGAGATGCTCAACGTCGAGGGCATCGTCGTGGAGCCCGCCGGCGCGCTCGCCATCGATTCGCTGAGCCGCATGGGTCCCGAGATCGCCGGCAAGACGCTCGTCCTCGTCGTATCGGGCGGCAATTTCGACTTCGAGCGCCTGCCGGACGTGAAGGAGCGCGCTTTGCGCTTTGCCGGCAAGAAGAAGTACTTCATCCTGCGGCTTGCCCAGCGCCCCGGCGCGCTGAAGGACTTCCTCCAGCTCCTCGGCCCGGAAGACGACGTCGCGCGCTTCGAGTATCTGAAGAAGACCGCGCGCGACTTCGGGTCGATCCTCCTCGGCATCGAGACGAAGGAGGCGGCCAATTTCGACACGCTTCTGAGGCGCTTCGATGCCGAGGGCATCCGCTATCAGGACATCACGGACAACCAGGTGATCGCCGATCTTCTAATCTGAGGAGATGCGCGTCGCTCTCGTCGGTGTGCGCTTCTTAAAACCCCTCGACGCGCTCGATCCAGCTTGTCACGGTGTCCACCACCATCTGCGTGGTGCCGGGCGAGAACATGTCGCCGGCCAGCATGTGCCCGGTCGGGTCGCTCGTCTGCGGCACGAGCAGGATCTCTGCCGGCCCGCCCCAGCGCGCGATCACGCGCTCGGTCTCCAGTGGATCGACGATCCGGTCGTTCGGCGAATAGGCGAAGAGAGCGGGCAGGTTGATCGCCTCGAAGTCGAGCCCGCGCACCTTTGCGCTGAGCGCGGCCATCGGCAGGAGCGCGGCGGACGGAAGCGTGACCGTGTCGGGTCCGCCCGGCAGCGGGTCGGCGAGGGGCATCACGAACGATCCGCCGGTCAGGAGCTCGGTGACCTGCCGCGCATAAGGCATGGTCAGGAGCGGCGCGCGCCAGTCCCGCAGGCGATAGTTCGGCGAGAAGAGGACGAGCCCGTCCGCCTCGTCGAAGAGATGCGCAACGCTGGCGCCCCATGTCGCCAGCGCCCCGCCGTTGGAGGTGGCAAGCACGATGATGCGCTCGCCGATGCGCCCGCCGATCGCCAGCGCCTCGGCCAGATCGTTCAGCCAGTCGTTGGCGCTCGGCTCGGCGAGGGCAGCAAGACCCCGGCCGTGCCCTGAAAGGCGCGTCAGGAAGAGGTTCGCGCCGAGCCGCCGCGCCACCTCCTGCGGCACGGGTGCCATCTCGCGCCGATCGCCCGAGAAGCCGTGGATATAAACGATGGCGAGCGGTGTTCTGGCGCGCGAGGCCGGGTAGGCCCAGACGATCTCCTTCGCCGCGCCCGGCTCGAGACCGGGCACCTGCGCTTCCTCGGCCGCGATGTAGGCGGAGGGGTCCGGGCCGATCACGGCCGGGTCGAAGCGGATGGTGGCGTCCACCGGCTCGCGCGGGCCGAACGACCAGATGAGGCAGGCTGCGACGACCAGGATGAGAAGGACCGCCAGGCCGAGGCGCAGCTTCATGTGGCGGAGTTCCGATGACCGTTCGCGCGAGATCGGGCGCGCAGCCGCGCCGTCACGGCTTAGCTAGGCGCTGCGCAAGGAAAGGCGATGGTCGGACCGATGCACCCGGTCAATCCTCGTTCGGGTAGCCGATGGTCATCACCTCGCGCCGCGAGACGGGACGGAAGCCCATCTTGCGATAAAGCGGCAGGGCGGCCGGATGATCGAGCGTGTTGGTCTCGACCGTCAGTGCGCTGGGCTGCTCGTCGAAACCCGCCACGATGGCATGGGCAAGGAGATAGCGCGCGAGGCCGAGCCCGCGGAACTGCGGCATGGTCGCGAAGTGGACGAGCCGCGTCTCCTTCGGCGCGCGCCCGGCATCGAGCTCGAACCAGCCGGCCGGCGCGCCGTCGCAGTAAAGCACCTGGATGCGCACGTTCGGGGCGTGGATCTCGCGCGCCAGCGCGTCGTCGGAGAGGTTGCGCGAGGTCCAGTGATGCGGGCGGCCGACCGTGTAGAGATAGCGGTAGAAGGCGAGCGGTATGTTGCGCACCTTCAGGATGTCGAGCGTCTTCGGCGTGTCGGGCCGCGGCGTCGGCTCCTTCGGCAGCGAGTGCAGGACGAGTTGCGTGACCTCGGTGCGCAGCGTGGGCGAAGGGCTCATCGGCGTGCCGCCTTGCCCGTCTCGACCGGCGTGTCGGGCGCCGAGCCCCATTCTGCCCAGGAGCCGTCATAGAGCCGGGACTGGCCTCGACCGGTGGCGGCGAGGGCAAGATTGATCACCGCCGCGGTAACGCCCGAACCGCAGCTCGTGACCACGGGCTTCGACGTGTCGAGACCTGCCACCTCGAAGACCTGCGCGAGCTTCTCCGGCGATTTCAGCCGTCCGTCCTCGACGAGATCGGTGAAGGGCAGGGAGGTCGCGCCCGGCATGTGCCCCGAACGCACGCCCTCGCGCGGCTCGGGTGCTTCACCGGAGAAGCGCTCGGCCGAGCGCGCATCGGCGATCTGGGTGTCGCCCGCGTCCACCAGCGCGCGCATCTCGGCGAAGGAAACGGCTGCGCCTTGGTCGAAAGCCGCTTCGAAGCGCGCGGGTTCGGGGCGGGCCTCGCCGCTCTCGGTCGCAAGGCCGGCCGCCTGCCAGGCGGGAAAGCCGCCGTCGAGGACGCGCACGTCCTTGGCGCCATAGGCGCGGAACAGCCACCAGGCGCGCGCGGCGGAGAAGAGGCCGAGCCCGTCATAGACGACGATCGTGTCGGTGTCGGCGACGCCGAGCTGGCCGGCGGCTGCGCCGAAGATCGTCGCCGATGGCAGTGTGTGGGGCAAAGGCGAGGCCGGGTCCACCACGGCGTCGTGGTCGAAGAAGACGGCGCCGGGAATGTGCGCGGCCTCGAACTCGGCCTTGGCGAAGCGCTTCTGCGCCGGCAGATACCACGAGGCATCGACGACAGACAGGCCGGGACGGCCGAGAGAGGCGTCGAGATCCGCCGGGCTGATCAGGAAGGGATTGGCGCTCAACGCGAAGGACCTCGTTCGATTCGAGCCGCAGGATAAAGACCCCTCGCGGCGAACGGAAGGCGGTGAGCAAGAGCGCTCTCAGCTCTCCCAATCTTCTATGCGCAGTCCCTCGACGCGCTCGAACTCGCGCGTGTTGCGGGTGACGAGCACGAAATCGCGCGCCAGCGCCTGTCCGGCGATCAGAATGTCGTAAGGGCCGATCTGCGTGCCGAGGTCGGCAAGGCGTGCGCGAATCTGCCCGGCGCGGAAGGCATCCTCCCGGTCCAGATCGAGGACTTCGAACTGCAGAGCCTCCACCCGTCTCAGATTGTCTGCCTGCCTTTCACTGCGAAATGCGCCGTAGAAGAGCTCGTGTACGACGATCGCGGGCAAGCCGATATGCCGAAGTGCGCCAGCCGGCAACCTCAGCCCGGAATCGCGCCGAAGCGCAGGCGGATGCGGCGGTTGGCCTTGCCCTTCTTCTCGATCTTGCCGACATGCACGGCGCCGATCTCCTGCGTCTCCAGGACGTGCGTGCCCCCGCAGGGCTGCGAATCGATGCCGGCATTCTCGCCGATCGCCACCAGCCGGATGCGGCCCGTGCCGCGCGGTGGCTTGACGTTGGCCGATTTCACCAGGCCCGGATTGGCGTCGAGCTCGTCTTCGGTGATCCACTGCGTGAAGACCGGATGGTTGGCATCCACCAGCGCCATCAGCGCGGCCGTCACGGCGGCCTTGTCGATCTCGGCCTCGCCGGTATCGAAGTCGAGCCGGCTCTCCTCCTCGCCGACGGCAGCGCCGGTGACGGGAAAGGGACAGACGACGGTGAGGAGGTGCAGCGCGGTGTGCATGCGCATGAGCTTGTAGCGGCGCGCCCAGTCGAGATGCAGGACTGCCATCTCGCCGACCGGCGGCAGGTCCTCGCCCTCGCGCGCCATCAGCACGATCTCGCTGCGCTCAGTGCCGTAGACAGTGTCCTCGACCGGCGTCTCCTGACCATCGGCCCATTCCACGAAGCCGCGGTCGCCGGGCTGGCCGCCGCCGGCCGGGTAGAAGTTCGAGGCGTCGAAGACGAGGCCGCGCTCGCCTTCGAGGCGCAGGAGGCGCGCTTCCATCGTCGAGAGGTATGCGTCCTCGCGAAAGACGTCGCGCGTGCCGCCCATCAGCCCGCCTCGTAGGGAATGTCGAACTGCGGCTCGCGGCCGATCCAGTCCGGCACCGGCAAGCCTTTGCCACGCAGGAACTCGGGGTTGAAGAGCTTGGACTGGTAGCGGTTGCCGTAGTCGCAGAGGATCGTCACGATCGTGTGACCCGGCCCCATCTCCTTTGCCATGCGGATCGCGCCGGCGATGTTGATGCCCGACGAGCCGCCGAGGCACAGCCCCTCCTGGCCGACGAGGTCGAAGAGGATCGGCAGCGCCTCCGCGTCGGGGATCTGGTAGGCGAAATCGGGCTCGAAGCCCTCCAGATTGCCGGTGACGCGGCCCTGGCCGATGCCTTCGGTGATGGAATCGCCCGAGGAGGCGAACTCGCCTGTGGTGTAGAACGAGTAGAGCGCGGCGCCCATCGGGTCTGCGAGACCGATCTTGATGTGCCCGGAGCGGCGCTTGAGCCCCATCGCGGTGCCCGCGAGCGTGCCGCCCGTGCCCACCGCGCAGATGAAACCGTCGATCTCGCCGCCGGTCTGCGACCAGATCTCCTCGGCCGTGGTGACGACATGGCCTTCGCGGTTGGCGACGTTGTCGAACTGGTTCGCCCAGATCGCCCCGGCGGGATGGCTGGCGCCGATCTGCTCGGCAAGGCGCCCGGAGAGCTTCACGTAGTTGTTCGGGTTGCGGTAGGGGACGGCGGGAACCTCGACAAGCTCGGCGCCCATCAGGCGCAGCGCGTCCTTCTTCTCCTGCGCCTGCGTCTCGGGAATGACGATCACCGTCTTGTAGCCGAGCGTGTTGGCGACGAGGGCGAGGCCGATGCCGGTGTTGCCGGCCGTGCCTTCGACAATGATGCCGCCGGGCTCGATGAGGCCCTTCTTCTCGGCGTCCTGGATAATGAAGAGACCGGCGCGGTCTTTCACGGACTGGCCGGGATTCATGAACTCGGCCTTGCCGTAGATTTCGCAGCCCGTCTCCTCGGACGCACGGTTCAGCCGGATGAGCGGCGTGTTGCCGATCGCATCGATGACGGAATTGTACCTGGACATGGAGCCTTCGACCGAGATTCGCTGTGGTGGCGAAACCCTATGGCCGGTGCTCGCGGGAGGCAAGAAAGCTTGGCCTCCGGCGCGGGCGAGATCCTTCTCGCGAGAAGGATCAGCGAGCCGTCGGGTGGGCGCGGTCGGGGGCGGGTGCGTTCTGGGCGGCCTGACGCGCCGCCTTCAGATGGCGCTCGGCCTTGGGATGGGAGCGCCGGCCCCAGCGCACGGAGAGGCGCCGCCGCCAGCGCCGCACGATCACGAAGTCGATCGACAGGATCAGCAGGCCGACGGGCAGCATCCAGATGCCGAGCACCGGCAGGAAGGAGAAGATGCCACCGATCACGAAGGCGACGCCCAACCCGACGCGCGCGACGCGCGAAGCGGGCAGGCGGATGGTACGCCCGAACACTTCGACGGCATTGCCGCGCAGGCGGATGTAGTTTCGCCGTTCGCGGGGCTGATCGGTCATGAAACTCTCGGCGCCGAATTGCGGCGCGCTCCTTGCGGCGGGCTCACGGTGCCGCCTTCGTCGTTCGACGGTGGCCTCCATATAGGGCGGCCATCGTGTCATAAACGAGCCCTGCATCGTCATCGGTCCGTGTTTTTCCGTCCGGCAGCGCTTGGCAAGGCCGGATGCCTTTGCTATAGCCGCCCCGCCTGCGACGCGGATGCGGCGGGCTGATCCCCGGTAGCTCAGTGGTAGAGCACTCGACTGTTAATCGATCGGTCGCTGGTTCGAATCCGGCCCGGGGAGCCACCTTCTCTTCTCACGGTCCACGACGTCGATCCGGCCTCACGCTTACGTCGACCAAACGTCGTCCTGCTTTTTCACAGAAAAGAATCGCGTCGGAACAGGCGCTTCGTCCTTCAAGGCGAGATATTTTCGGATTCGCACGCATCCGGCGTGAAGGTGTGTTCGTATCTTACGTCCAATCCAAATATCGAGGCGAAGAGATGGTCCCCGCACTTTCGCAAGAGCACCTCACTTTCCTGATCCGCGAACTGCGCCTCGCGGCCATCGAGAATCAGCGCGAGGCGCTCGACCGCGATGACGGGGGCTACCCTCTCTGCCTCGGTGCGGCCCTTGCCAACGATGCGGCCGACGCGCTGCAGGCGCTGGTCGAGGAGCGCACGGCACCGATGGCCTATCGCCTCGCCGGATGAGGCCGGCGAGGCTGCTCTCGCCAGTCAGTCGACGGCGAGCATGACATCGGACGCCTTGACGACGGCGTAGGCGTCCTGCCCCACCACGAGGCCGAGATCGTCGACCGCCTCGTTGGTCACTGATGCCGTCATCTGCGTTCCGCCGACATCGAGCTTCACATGCGCGGTCGTCGCGCCTTTGCGGATGTCGAGTACGCGGCCCTTCAGGACGTTGCGTGCGCTGATCTTCATGGATGGTCTCCGTTGCTGGTGGTTGTGCGGGCCGCAGGCTTGACCCCAGGCGCGTCGCCGACAGGACCAAAACACATCCGCTACGTGAAATCGGCTTGAAACGCCCAAGCGACAGGAACCCATCGCCTCTCCATGCGCTTCTGACGGACAATCGGGAGGTGAATCATGGCTTTGTTTTCGTCGCGCAAACTGAACCCACCGAAGTCGGACCATGTTCGCCAACCGAACGAGAGCTGGAACGAGCTTCTGGCGTGCTCCATGTACGGGCGCGGCATTTCCGGGCAGAGTGATCGGCCGGTCGGCGAGGCGGACGCGAGCCTTTGGATTTTGCGCCAGCCGCCGCGCCTGCGTCCGCTCTAAGGCGGTTTCGCCGACCGCCCCGGTACTTCTGTAGTGGGACTATTGCTTCGGGATGCCCGCGTCCTCGATCACGCGCGCCCAGCGGTCGATCTCGGAGGAGACGCGCTCGGCAAGCTCCTGTGGTGTACCGCCGCCAGGCGAAGCGCCGCCGATGGACAGGAACTCGGCGGTTTCCGGATCCGACAGGATTTCGTTGGACAGGGTGTTGAGGCGCTCGATGATCTCCGGCGGTGTTCCTGCGGGCACGAACATGGCGAACCATGACGTTGCGTCGAAATCCGACAGCTCCGGGATCGACGTTGATTCCGCCACCGTGGGCAGGTCTGGCAAGGCGCGCGAGCGCTCCGGCGAGGTGACGGCGATGGCGCGCAGGCTGCCGTTCTGGATGAACGGATAGGCCGGGGGCATGTTGTCGAAGACGAGCTGGGATTCGCCCGCCATCACCGCGGGCAGGACCTGCGCCGAGCCCGGGTATGGCACATGCGTCATGTCGAGCCCGGCCGCGTCGGCGAACATCTCCCCCGCGAGGTGGATCGAGGTGCCGATGCCGGACGATGCATAATTGAGGATGCCCGGATTGGCCCGCGCATATTCCACGAGCTCCTCCATTGTCTCCACGGGCAGCTCGTTGTTGACGAGAACGACGTTCGGCGTCGTCTGCAGGAGGATGACCGGCTCGAAATCGGCGACCGCATCATAGGCGAGTTCGGCGTAGAGGGACGGGTTGATGCCGTGCGTGCCGACGGTACCGATGAGGAGCGTGTGCCCGTCCGGCTCCGCCTGAGCGGCGACCGTGGTGCCGATCGTCGCGCCCGCACCGGGGCGGTTTTCCACGATCACGGTCTGACCAACCGTGGTGCCGAGTTCCTGCGCCATCTTGCGCGCCACGATGTCGGTCGCGCCGCCCGCCGGGAACGGTACGATCATCGTGATCGTGCGGCTCGGCCAGTCCTGCGCCCCGGCGCTGCCGGCACCAAACACAGATAGGATCGCGGCCGCGGCGAGCGCCCGGCTGTCTTGGAACATGAGCATGCGGTTTCCTCCCGTGGCCCCTCCCGGACCAGAACTCTCAGGCTACAGGATCGCCGGTCGCCGTGAAAAGGCCCGGTCGGATCGTCCGGCGGTGTGGCGCGCTTGCGGTGTCAGCCGCTCTTGCGGGCGCGCTGCCCGTTGCTCTCCATCTGGCCGGGAGAGAGCGCACGGTTTGCCGCCGCCAGCACGACACCGTCGCGGGCCTTTGCAAGTTCGGAGGATTTCTCGGCCACCTTTTCGGGCGGATCGGCCGGGCGCGCTACGACATTGGCAAAGGCGACGGCAAGGCCGACGATCACGATGATCAGGAGGCCGGGATCGCGGTGGGCGGGGGTCGTCTCGTCGTCCATGAAGCGGCCAACCCGCGAATCGCGAGGACGGTTCCGCGTAAATCCTGCGTCGCAGCAGAAAGCCAGCGCATTGCACGCATGGTCGCGAGCCTGCCGCTCCAGGGTCTGGAGGAATAGGCAGAATGCTCGAAGCTTCGATAATCGCTCGGCTCACGTTGCTAGCGGATGGCGTCAGCCGAGATCGAGGGCGACGGCTCCGCCGCATCGGCTTCTTCGGAACCTGCATGGTGGACGAGGAGGGCATCTTTGGCGGAAGCCCGCGTCGAGGGGCGATCGGATGTGCGAAAGCGTCGAGCACCCGGACTGAACGCGCCACTCGATTGTCTTCGAGCGGTTGGGGTAGTCTTCTGACACGCGGCGCCGCCCGTGCCGCGCGCTCCATTACCTAGGAGGAGGCTTCGAAGCCCGCATGAACGTCATCGGACATCTTTCGTCTCTGCGGGATCGGCCGTCGTGAAGGGCGGTGTTTCCGGCACGCCCCGGCTTCTCCTGCGGCTCGAGGGGCTGGCCGTGCTCGCTGCCGCGACGATCGCCTATGCCGGAACGGACGCCGGCTGGTGGATGTTCGCCGTCCTGTTCCTCGCCCCCGACCTGTCCATTCTCGGATATGTGTTCGGCGCGCGGGCGGGCGCGGCGGTCTACAATGCCGGCCATGCCTATCTCGCGCCCGCCGTCCTCGTCGCGCTCGGGATCTACGGGCCCGCGCCGCAGGTGCTGTCAGTTGGCCTTGTCTGGGCCGCGCATATCGGCTTCGACCGGGCGCTCGGATACGGGCTCAAATATCCCGAGGGTTTCCCGGCCACCCATCTCGGCCCTCTCGGCGGGACGCGCGGCCGGGACTGAGCGGCGCGCCTCATCCATCACGCATGACGTGACATCGCGTCCGGAGCATCCGCATGATCCGGTGTGGCGGCGCCGCTCGCGTGTCAGGCGTAGGGCGATGCGGGACCGTGCCGGTCGCCACTCTCGCCGAAGCGCGCAGCGACTGGGCGCTCTGCTCGCGCGGCCATCAGCACATGAAGGCCCGTCAGGGCGAAAACGGCGTAAGCAAGGGTCTCGGCAGCTTCCTCGATGACCGTCGCAAGATGCGGGGTCGCCATTTCCATCCCGTCGAGCCAGTCGCCCGTTAGAAGCAGAAGGCCGACAAGGACATAGGGCCAGGTGTGAAAGCCGCGCAGATATGCGATGAATGTCGGCATCAGGCGCCAGCGCAGGACGATATAGGGAATCGCGATCCCCAGGACGACGAACGTCTCGTGCCACCGGAAGGCGTTGGAGTTGAGGTATGTCGTCAACGCTCCGGTCGGCGGGACTTCCAGCTCGCGGAAGAAGAAGATCCCCGCCATCGTCAGCGCGCCGACGGACGCCATGCGCGCGGCCGCCCGCTGGTCGAATGCGGCCCAGCCGTAGAGCGCCATCGTCGCGAGCAGCAGCGCTTCCTGTGAGGTCTCGAGCGGCCCCGCTTCGATGGACGTCGTCTCGAGCCCCAAAGCGAGTGAAGAGACAAGCGTGAGCGCGGCGACCGCAAAGGCCGCCGTGAGCAGCCAGAGCACGTGCCGGCCGCCGAAGATGAAGTGATTCATGAGCATTCCTCTCGTGCCGCATATCGCGGCATCGGAGATGAAATGCAAATGTCTTACGCCTGTAACATTTTTCTGATCCTCCCTCGCGGCCGGCGCCGATCGGACGAGGAAAAGCCCGGGAAGAACGCACTTTCGCTCCGGGATCGCCGCCCAGCCCCTTGCGGAAGCCGAGGGGCGTCAGTAGGAAGGCGCCTTCGGGGCCTCGTGGCGGAGTGGTTACGCAGAGGACTGCAAATCCTTGCACGCCGGTTCGATTCCGGCCGAGGCCTCCACTGCCACACCGGAACCCTTACAATCGCTGAACTTCAGGCGTCTCGGGACTGAACCGTGTGACGGCCGACCGCGAGGTGTGGCAGTTCAGTCCCGGATTGTTCTCCCGACCGCCTCCGCCGAGCGCACTTCTGGGCCCTCCAGAACAGCTCCGGCATCATCCCACTTGATCCTGAGAACGGCCTGTCTCGTCGGCTTCGCCCGGTCGGCACGCGCGGTGTAGATCCTAGAGGTCTTTCCGTCCTTCCAGCCGAACACGGCGTCCAGCATCCGGTCGGTGGCGTCGTTCTTGGCCTAACTGGTCGCAAGCCCCTTCCGAACGGAATGGGCAGAGCAGCGCGGTAGGCCGGCCTGGTCGAACCGTTCGGAGACACGGTTGCCGAGCCGCTTGAGCGAATAAGGTTGGCCTTGCCCGGTTAGCATGTACCGGAGCCCGGCCACAGGGTGCCACGATAGGACGGTCTCCAGCGTCGGATGGATGGGAACGACAATATCCGTCGGTGGCGCGGTTTCAGTTCTTGAGAAGGCGTAGATGGAACTCGTCTCGCCGCCGGTGCTGCGGGCCGATCGCGCGTGCCAGCGCCGAGGCGGCGGCAGAAGGCCGTCCCTCACCATCGGATCGACGATGTTCGGGGTCACGACGATCGATGCGGCGGCCTCCATGCGGTTGAGACCGCGCCGCGGGACGTTGACGATCTACGCGCTCCCCATCGAACTCTCCATAGGCGCAGTCGGCGCACTCTCTGGCCTGCGGGCCGCCGCGATAGCGCTTGTCGCACTTCGGGCAGCGGCCGATCTGGTTGCCCGGCTGCCGGCGCCGCGAGCCGGGCGCGGATCTCGGGCGAGGTCGTCAGGGATTGCATCACGGCAACACCTTTCGATAAGGCCGAAGGCGCGGTCGTCATGGCCATACCTTTCGCCTCGGCGCCACCCTTCCGCTTCTTCGCCTTCTCAAACCACACCGCCGCGAGCGCCTTCTAGAGCGGCAGGCCGTGAGTGGCGGCGAACGTCTTCGCGTCCTTCTCGAAGCCGGGATGACCGATGATCGACGAGGCCAGCGCGTCAGGATCGGGTGAGGCGAACTCCTCTTCGAACAGAAGTCGCTCGGTAGCGCGGATATGGTCGGCCTTGATCGGTCCAAGCCTGGCGGCCGACAGGATCGCCAGCACGCGCACGGCCTCGTCGAAGCCAATGCGCCGGAGGAGCGCTTTGATCGCTGAGACCGCGATCGTCTGGCCTGGCTTGTAGGCGCCCTGCGCGGGCGGATGGCGAACGATCGTCACGCCGTACTGCTCGGCCGCCAGTCGAAGCTCTCGACGATCCGGCGGAGCATCCGCATGGACCGAGCCGAGAGTCCGCGCTGGTAGGCAGGATCGACCTACAGGCTGCTTAGGTCGACATACTCGACGATCAGGAGGCCGGGCGAGGGCGCACGGGGGCGTCAGGCCGCGGAAGTCGATCGGCTGGAAAGGGCGGAGGGCCGCCATCAGTGCGCGTTCTTTCGCATACGGATGAAGGCTTGCCGGATCGCGTCGAAGCCATCGTCCGGCACCTGCCTATCGCGAGCGCGGTTGATCGAGCCCCAGCGATAGGCGGGTGAGCGGTTCGGACTCGGAAGCGGGTCGTCCGGCGTGCTTTCGCGGAAGCCGGCGACCACCTCGTCGGCGTCGTAGGCGGCAATGTCCCACTCATCGCGAGGCGGGAAGACGTCACCGGCCGGCTGGAGGGTGCGAGGATTGATCAACGCGCGCTCCTTTCGGCGATTGCCGCCTTCGCCTTCCGCATAGACTGGCGGATGGCACGCGGCACGTAGATGCTGGCGCCGCCCGTTCGGCGTGCCGGGCAGGGAGATGTGGACCCTCGTTAGGCCGTTGTAGAAGGTGAGGATGGGATGTCCAAGGCCCGTCGGCGGCAGAATCTGGAACTCGGTAACGCCGGCCCGATCGAGGGCGCGCAGCATCGGCCGATAGAAGTCTTGGCGCTTGATGGCGCGGAGAAAGCGGGACCGGCTCATATGCCGAGGGGAGGGCCTCTTGGTGGCTAAGATTCCGCTTGCGATCATCGCCGCCGTCACGGTCGCCATGCTCGCCTATCTCATCGGCCCGGCGGCCGAGACCCAGTTCTTCCCGGTCTATTCCCGGTTCACCATCGAGAGCATCGCCCCGAGCGGAGAGGGTTCACTTGTCAGCTTCCGCTTCACCAAGAACCGCGACTGCGACGCGCGGGGCTGGCCGTGATACATCGGGGAGTTCGGCGCAGTGTCCCGACAGGTGGAGGCCGTGCCTGCCCAAGTCATCTCGCGAGGTCGCGCGTTGGGTCCGGGCATCACGTCGCCGTACCTTATTGCAGCGAGCCCCGAGGATGTGCAGACCCAGATGCACGCGGGAATCTTCTCCGACTGCGGCCTACCCTGGTACTCGCGGTCGGTGGTGTATCCGTAGGATCGGCGTGGGGCGGTAAGCTACTCGCACAGGTGCCCATGAGCCTTGCCCGGCATTGGCCATGGAAGCGCGTGCTCCTTGACCCGCGGTGAAGAGTCCGTATTTCTGGGCTCGTGCCGCAGAAACCGTAGCCGCACCGGGCGTTCCGTCGCCAACCAGATTCAGATGACCGGGACGGACCGGCTCTTTCAGGAAGAGCCGCAATGGCTCGCGGAGTCGAGTACGTGTTGTTTTTGCAGCCGCGATCACGTCGTGTCGTTTATGTCGTAACCTTCGAATTCTTCGCCATCATCTTATCCACCCTCCTTCTCATGGCATTGGCGGGAGGGCCGGTGATAAACTCTCTTCCTGCAGCCGCAGCCGTATCTGTGATCGCGATCCTGTGGAACTACGTGTTTAATTCAATGTGGGAAAAGTGGGAGAATCGCAGGGGCCTGACCGAGCGAACGGTTTCGCTTCGCCTCACCCACGCGGTTGGGTTCGAGGCGGGACTGTTCCTTCTCATCGTGCCTTTGTACATGCTCTGGTACGGGGTCGGAGTATGGGAAGCTACGAAGATGGAAGCGGCCATACTCGTATTCTTTCTCGTCTACACGTTCGTCTTCACATGGCTCTTCGATGCCGTTTTTAAGTTGCCATCAACCTACAACGAGGCGTGATGCCATTATGCTGGGATAGGGCGGCTTCGGCTCTGCCGGAGCGTCGGACCTGCCGCACCACCGAGGCCGCCCCGATCATGCGCCGCTTTGCCGAGATCACTGGTTGGAGACCTGGCCGCCTACAGGGTCACTCCGGCCATGTGAGCCGCAATGATAAAGAGCGCAAACCGAGGATGAGGAACAGGCCGGGATCGCGATGCGGAGGCGTGTCGTCTTCCATGGTCCTGGAACTAACATCGGGGGCTCGGTGAGTGTTATGCGTCAAACGACGTAGACGGGTCGCCGGGGTGCGTCTCCGACGAAGCACGGCAAAGCGTGCGCATCAAACAAGAACCGTGGCTACGAAGTAGATGCCGACAAGGATGACGGCGCCCGAAGCGAAGCTGACCAAGAGCTTCCTCAGACCAAACGGCTGTCTGAGCCTTGGAGCAGGCGTCTTCTCGTCCGTCATCGCAGGCATCTCCATCGCGTGGTGGATGGAGATGACGTCGGCCGGAGGCATTCTCCTATGCCGCATAGTGACGCAAGGGTACTCGTGTGGTGCAGGGGTCGGACCTGCACCAAGTGCTACTCTTTGAGGAGTCGCTTCAGTTCTATCTCGTAGATCCGCTCATTGGTCCGGCGCTTCATCTCCAGTGGGATGAAGATGATGAGAGCGACGAGGATGATCGCACCCCAAACGTAGGGGCTGAAGGTCCAGCGCAGTTCATCGGCGATGATATCGATCAGGATGGGGGCGATCGGCAGGATGAAGATGCAGCTCAATGCTGGCATCAAAGGTTCTTCGACTGGAACAGGGGCAACTTCGTGAGCGTGCGCGCGCGCGCGACTGATCGCTTCCGAGCGGGATAGTTTCGTTGCGGACATGACAGGTACTCGCGGAAGCTCGCCACTTCAGGCTGAGCCTGAAGGGTCGAGCGCATCGGGTAAGGCCGGACGGGCCGAGATACTTGCGATGACGGTTCAGCGAGGAGGAGCGCGAGCCGGGTTCCATCGGCGAGCGAGCGAGGGTCGGGCACCTTCAAAGCGATACACATACGTGGCCGGCACCCACACCGAAGGGTCAACTCTATCGGCGGAAGGTGACGGTCTTGTGCCGTCTATGCTCGGCGACACCGCGGACACTTCATGAGGCGACAGCCGCTGAAGGACGAGGCGGCTAGGTGCCGCAACACTCGTCAAGTCCGCGACGGTCAGGCTTTCGCCGGTGATCGATCCGGCGAACGCGATGCGATGAGAGGCCTGGCTGGCAAATACGACGGCGAATGCCACGCAGCAAACGACGGCGACCCACCTGGCTGCCGATGCCCATGACGCACGCTTGCTGGCGAACTCTCCGCTCATAAGCCTCTATCGGCTAGCCTCGCGGCTTGCACAAGCACAGGCTTTACTAATGAACGGCCCCGCGTACCCATGGGCGTGGCGCTGCAGGAGGCGGCGGGGTAGCGGGCGACCGATCGGCGGCGGCGGAGAAGGTGAGGGGGAGGTAGATGGCCTCGAGCCATCGTTCCCCAGTTCAAGTACTCGAGCAGCCCACGATTATCCCGCCGATGCACTGCCGTACAATGCCGCACGCGAGTCGTATCCGATCGTCGCCCCTACCGGGCGGGAGCGATCTGCGTTTCCTTGCCTGCGCTGGCCCAAGCCATTACCGCGAGAGCCAGAGCGACGAGCGATAGAAGCGCGCCCGCCCAGTTCGGCGATGCCAGACCGAAGCCGGCTGCGATCGTTGCGCCGCCGGCCCACGCGCCGATCGCGTTGCCGAGATTGAACATGCCGATGTTCACCGACGCAGCCATGGTCGGAGCTCCAGCGCTTCGGGCCCGGTCCATCACCAGTTTCTGAATCGGGGACACTGTGGCGAAACCGAAGGCGGCCATCAGGAATACGGACGCGTAGGCGACGATCGGGCTGCCGACGCCGATCCAGAAGACAAACAGAACGATGGCCTGCGCAGCGAGAGTGACGAACAGTGTCCCGAACAGCGAGCGGTCGGCGAAGCGGCCCCCGAGCCAGTTTCCGACTGCGAGGCCGAGACCGAACAGAACCATCAGCCAAGCGATGCCGGCGTCCGTGAACTGCGCTTTCTCCAGCATCATCGGCGCGATGTAAGTGATCGAGGTGAAGAAGGCCGCAGGACCGAACACCGTGATCCCCATGGCGAGGAGAACCTGCGGATCCACGAAAGCGCGCAGTTCTTCCTTAAACGCGATCGCCTTGCCGGCTCCGATCCGGGGAACGAGAAGCGCCACGCTGCCGACGGTCACTAGACCGATGGCCGCGATCAGCCAGAACACCAGACGCCAGTCGTAAGCCTGCGCCAGCCAGGTCCCGAACGGAACACCGAAAAGGTTGGCGAGCGTCAGCCCGGAAAACATGAAGGCAATCGCGCTGGCCTGTCGCTCTCTGGCGACCAGCGACGCCGCGATGATCGAACCGATGCCGAAGAACGTACCGTGGTTGAAGGCCGTGATGATCCGACCGGCGAGCGCGATCTCGAAGGTCGGAGCGAGTGCCGTCAGGACGCTGCCCGTCGTGAAAATTCCTGCCAGGACCATCAGCATCGTCTTGCGAGGCACGCGTGCGCCGAGCACGGTCAGGATCGGCGCGCCGACGAAGACGCCGAGCGCGTAAGTCGTCGCCATCAGGCCCGCGGTCGGAATGTCGACGCCGAAGCCTGTCGCGATCTGGGGAAGGATGCCGGCAACGACGAATTCGGTCAGTCCAATGCCGAACGCGCCAATTGCCAACGCGAAAAGCGCGACTGGCATAGGTGTCTCCAAAAGCAGTTTGATGCCGAACCCGGTTCAGCTATCTTCCCAATATGAGGAACAGGGTTCGGTGATAAAGTAAGAATGTCCGCTACGATTAGAGAAACAGACGGCGTTCGGCAAATACGACATCGCCCCGCCGATCTGGACGACATCGACCGAAAGATATTAGGCGCGCTCGCCGTGGATGCGTCTCGGAGCTACGCCGAGCTGAGCCGGATCGTGAATCTTTCGGCTCCTGCCGTCCACGATCGGGTAAAGCGGCTTAAGAGGGACGGGGTCATCAAGGCAACGGTCGCGGTCCTCGATGGCTGCAAGCTGGGTCGGTCGCTCCTGACCTTCCTCGTCATCGACACCAGCAGCTACATCGCGACGCGCGAATTACTGACGTTCGGCGATAGGCCTGAGGTTGAAGAGCTCCACACGGTGGCCGGCGACGGCTGCGTGTTTGTAAAAGTCCGCGCGAACGACACTGAATCGTTGGAAAACTTCTTGATGGAGATTCAGAACTTGAACGGCGTGCGTTCGGTACGGAGCTACATCGCGCTATCGACATTCATTGAGCGAGGACCGGCGCCGGATTAATCATGCTCTGGTGCCACGTCAGCGATCTGAAGGGCGTGCGAGCTGACGGTGATGCAGTTCGCTAGCTTTGCAGGGCTAGGTCCGGCGGCCGTAGCAGGCAAGGGAGGCGCTCGCGGCGGAGTAGGGCGCATTTCCGACAGTCGGCTTCCAGGCAAATCGTGGCTCCGGCAGTTTCGACGACAAGGGAGCAGGTCAAGGTGTTCGTTGTAGACGTGCTCGTCGATGTCGTCGGGTATTACACTGCAAAGGTGCTTCTACCGCTGATCAGTTTAGGCTGGGTAAGAGTCGACGACTGGAGTTCGAGAAAGCCGGGCGGTTGGTTCGGCTGGTACAGGGATGGAGATCGCCGCCTCGTGTTCACAGCGTCGATGGGCGGTTGGATCGGTGTTCTCCTCTGGCTGCTCACCTTGGTTATCTTCATCGTGGCGACTGGACGGTGAACTGTTAGAGCCTGTCAGCTTCGAGCGTCCGCTTTGCCGGAAGCTGAGAACGAGTTGCCGCGTCTCATTCGGGTCGAAAGCGACCGCCAGCCCTCACTCCTCCCCGAACACCCCCGCCGGCAGCTCGCCGTGCCGCGCCAGCGCCGCCGACTCCTCCAACACTTCGCCCGTGTCCGTGTCCACTGTCTGTGTGATGGCGACGACGCCGGCGATTCGCTCGGCGTCGCGCTCGGCGCGCGCGACGGCGGCCTGGGCGGATGGGGAACTCCATCTGAGACGAGCATGAGCGACACAGGCTTGCCGCGGAACGACGCGCGGCCGACGGGCGACGAGCTTCTTGCCCCGCCGCTCGAACTGCTGGACGATGTAGAGGGTCTTGGCGGGCATGGTGTCGTCTCCGGTGTGGCAAAGCTATATGCAACCTGTTGATACGCCATCCAGCCTCGTGCGCGATCGCCTACCGCGTTGAAAATGCTAGACTGCTTCGGTCCGGCCGAGGCCTCCATCCGATTTCTGCACCATTACAGGCGCTCAGCGCTCGTGGCATCGGCGACCCCAGGATTGGCCACCTCTCCTTCGTACCTCGGTCTGCAGGATGCTCGGCTCCAGGGAGCCGATGTACATCGTCTCGGGCTATCCTGCTCATTCCTCTCGAACGACCCCTTCCGTCCCTTCTCGGAACAGGCATCGATTCGGTATTGCTGATCGGTGCCGCTCGGCAGCGAAGGCGGGTCGAAAGTGATCGATAGCAGCACCGACGACATCAGCTGCGCCGGACAGCAGGCCCGCTCTCGGCAATCTGGTCTGGCCCCGGAAACGATGTGCGTGCTCACTCCGAGCAGACCGGTGCGAACATGCGTTCGTCACCCTCGGCAGAAGGCGATGAAGCCCTCGGGCGTGTTCGCGATCCTCTCCCGTTCCGCCAGTTCCCAGGGGCGTTCGCAGGCGTTCGAGCGCGGGCACCAGGAATAGCCGGCCGAGCCGCGGCAACCGTGCGCGTCCGCATCTGCGCCCGGCATGGGGGCAGGGCCTTCCTCGGCGGTGCATGCCGAAAGCAGGAGCGCGGCGGCGGCAAGGGCGAGGATACGCACGAGGACCTCCGGCGTTTTGCGACAGCCTACAGCCTCGCGGCCTGAGGAAGAAAGACGCCTATGTCTTTCGAAGACGGGCGCGGTGCACTCAGACGCCTTCGCGAAGAGCCCGCGCAATGGAGGCGAGATCGTCCGTCGCCTCGATTTCGAGCCCGTAGCCGTCCACGCCGTAGGGGTGTGCCGTCGCGCGCGCCGGTCGCGCGGGGTCGATGCGCGGCGGCACGTAGCCGCCGTTCTGCATGATCCGGCTGATCGCCACCTGTTCGCCGAGCGGCTTTGAGAGCGTCGGCAGAACGCGCTCGTACCACAGTTCCATCTGGTTGAAGTTCAAGGCCGAAAGCCCGCGCTGGGCGACGATGCGCACCAGCCGCGCCTCCGCCGAGCCGGGGCGGAAGACCGTGGAACTCGCATAGTCGAGGAGGAAGGACTTGAAGTCCGGGTCGGTGCGGGCCTTGCGGCGCATTCTCGGGGCACGTCCTGCATTTCGATGGCGCTCAGATAGACGCGAAATGCGGCACTGCAAATGCCGCAACGTGACGACATCCTTCAAAATATTGCGGGCTGCGGCGCTGCGCCTCAGGCGGGGCCGCCGGGCGAGGGTTCGAGCGCCCGGTTGTGAACCCAGCCGGACGCGCACGGGCCGCGATAGGCGGCGCGCCGGTCGAGCGGTTCTTCCACGCCGCAATCGCCTTCGCCATAGACGATGCCGACGAAAGTGCCGTTCTCGTCGCAGCGGTAGACTTCCGTTCCGGCCGGCAGGCGCTCGAGCACGCGGAAGGTGCCGGTGGGGCCGGAGCGGATGTCGACCAGCCCCTCGCGCGCTTCGCTCTCGCCGAGGACGGCGCGGGTCGCGCAGGCCGCAGCCACCGGATCGCCGCCGAAGCGCACGGGAACGGCGGGTGCCGCGAAGGCGGGCGCGGCGGCGGACAGGAGGGCGAGGAGACCGGCGGCGAGCGGCGCGGTCTTGCCCGCATGTCGCCGTCGATGCCGTGCGCCTGGTCCTGCCGTTTCAATGCCCGTCATCGGCGGGGAATCTCCATGCTTGTCACGGCGAGGCTACAGCATGGACCGCGCGATCGGAACCGCCCGCGCCTCGAGAGCACCGCCCGTATGGGGACGCGCGAAGGTCGTTCCGATCTACTGAGTCTGCACATCAGACTTTACGAAAACCGAAGACAGCGCATGCCGGCGGCACGCCAAGGCTCGTCGGCATGGCGAATATTTGCCCTGCGCGCTCTTGTGCGGCCCGGCCATCTCTGCACAATCTTGGCATCGAGGTGGATGCGGCGCAAAGACCCTTGGAGGAGGGGCTGCATACCGGGATGGGACGGCTGTGGGATCGCGGAGGCGGTCCCGGTGCGGTCCGG
This sequence comes from Aureimonas mangrovi, assembly GCF_014058705.1. Classification (NCBI taxonomy): domain Bacteria; kingdom Pseudomonadati; phylum Pseudomonadota; class Alphaproteobacteria; order Hyphomicrobiales; family Aurantimonadaceae; genus Aureimonas; species Aureimonas mangrovi. Next base: position 2,541,126 of record NZ_CP059692.1, on the reverse strand, counting down.
GAGGAAGGCTTGACGAACAGGACAGAACCGCGGAGCGCGGATGCGCCCGCCGGTAAGGCCGACGCGCGTGGAAAGGCGGCCGCGAAGCGGCCGGTGCTGGCGCTTCGCGGTGTGGGAAAGGATTTCGGACCCGTCACCGTGCTGGAGGGGATCGACATCGATCTCGTGCCCGGCGAGCTTCACGCGCTGATCGGCGAGAACGGCGCCGGCAAGTCGACGCTGATGAAGATCCTGTCCGGCTACGAGCGGGCGACGCGCGGCGCGGTGGAACTCGACGGGACGCCCGTCTCCTTCGCCTCCAATCTCGCGGCGGAAGCGGCGGGCATCGTGCTCGTCCATCAGGAGTTCGCGCTCGCCGAGCAACTCTCCGTCGCCGCCAACATCTTTCTCGGCCGGGAAATCCGGCGCGGCCTGTTCCTCGACCGGCGCACCATGCACGAGGCTTCGCGTCAGGCGTTGGAAGAGCTCGACACCGCGCTCGACCCACGCACGCGCGTCGCGGACCTGTCCGTTTCCGACAAGCAGCGGGTGGAGATCGCCAAGGCCGTCTCGCGCAACCTGCGCGTCCTGATCCTCGACGAGCCGACGGCCGTCCTGACCCCGCGCGAGGCGCAGGCGCTCTTCCGCATCGTCGCCAAGCTGAAGGCGGCGGGGGTCGCCATCCTCTTCACCTCCCACAAGCTCGATGAGGTGCGCGCGCTCTCCGACCGCATCACCGTTCTGCGCGACGGCAGGCACGTGGCGACGCGCCCCGGCGGCACACTCGACGAGCATCAGATGGCGGGGCTGATGGTCGGCCGCGAACTGTCGGACCTGTTTCCGCCCAAAGTCCCGCCGCGAGCCGGGGCGCCGGTGATGCTCTCGGCGCGAGGCGTCGACGTCCCCGGCCGGGTGACGAACGGGGGCTTCGAGTTGCGGGCGGGCGAGGTGCTCGGCTTCGCCGGCCTTGTCGGCGCCGGCCGCACCGAGCTTCTGGAAGCGGTCTGCGGGCTGCGCCACCGCACCGGCGGGACGATCGAGCGCGAGGGGCGCGAGGTGCGCATCCGCCGGTTCGAGGACGCAGTCGCCTTGAAGATCGCCTATGTCACGGAGGACCGGAAAGGCCGGGGCCTCCTGCTGCGCAAGGGCCTGCGCGAAAACCTCACCCTCCTGGCGCTGGATCGCTTCTCGCGCGGCTTCGTGGACCGTGGCGCCGAGGAGAAGGCGCTGGACGAGGCGATCACGCGATTCGACATCCGCGTGCGGGACCGCACGGTGCAGGCGGGCCAGCTTTCGGGCGGCAACCAGCAGAAGCTGCTTCTGGCCAAGACGATGCTGTCCGAACCGGAGGTCGTGATCTTCGACGAGCCGACCCGCGGCATCGATGTGGGCACCAAGCAGGAGATCTACCGCTTCGTCGCGGCGCTGGCTGCCGAAGGCAAGGCCGTCATCGTCGTCTCGTCGGAGCTGCCGGAAATCGTCGGCCTGTGCCACCGCGTCATCGTCATGCGGTCCGGACGGATGGTCGGCGAGGTGAGCGGGGCGGACATCAACGAGGACGAGATCGTGAAATACGCCACCGGCGTGAAGACCATGGGAGAGAGTGATGTCGACCGCGCCGCTTGAACGGGCCGTGCCGACGAGGCGCTCGGGCGTGGACCTGAAGGCGATCGGCCCGGTGCTGGCGCTGATCCTGCTTCTCGTGATCGGCGCCAGCATCTCTGACGGGTTCCTGTCCTGGGCCAACATGACGAACGTCCTCTCGCGCTCCGCCTTCATCGGCATCATCGCGGTGGGCGCCACTTTCGTCATCGCGAGCGGCGGCATCGACCTTTCGGTCGGCTCGATGGCCGCATTCGTGGCGGGCTCGATGATCCTCATCATGAACGCGCTGGTGCCGACGATGGGAGCGGGCGCCTCGACGCTGGCCGTCGGCATGCTCGCCGCGCTCGCCATCGGCGTGGTGGCAGGCTCCGTCAATGGCGGGCTGATCACCAAGGCCGGGATCGAGCCGTTCATCGTCACCCTCGGCACGATGGGCATCTACCGCTCGCTCGTCACCTGGCTCGCCGACGGCGGCACGCTGTCGCTCGATTCGGGCATCCGCACCATCTACCGGCCGGTCTATTTCGACGGTATCCTCGGCGTGCCCTGGCCGATCATCGCCTTCGCCCTGGTGGCGATCGCCGGGCAGATCGTAATGTCGATGACGAGCTTCGGCCGCCACGTCTCGGCGATCGGCTCCAACGAGGACGTCGCGCGCTATTCGGCGATCCGCGTCGACCGGGTGAAGACCTTCGCCTACGTCCTGCAAGGGATCTGCGTGGCGGTGGCGACGCTCCTCTACGTGCCGCGCCTTGGCTCGGCCTCGCCCTCCACCGGCGTCCTGTGGGAGCTGGAGGCGATCGCCGCCGTCATCATCGGCGGCACGCTCCTGAAGGGTGGCTACGGCCGGGTCTGGGGCACGGTGGTGGGCGTGCTCATCCTCGGCTTCATCGGCAACATCCTCAACATCACCTCGCTCGTCTCGAACTATCTGAATGGCGCGATCCAGGGCGTCATCATCGTGGCGGCAGTGCTTCTCCAGCGCTCGCGAAAGAGCTGAACGAAATCCGGCAAGGCCGGGGAGGGCGCCGAATGGGGCGCGACAGGACCGAACGGGACCAGGGAGGCCCATATCCATGCTGAAGACGCTTCTATCCACCGCCGCGCTGGGCACGATGCTCGTCGCAGCGCCCGCCTTCGCGCAGGACGGCGAGACGACCACGATCGGCGTCTCGATCCCCGCCGCGACCCACGGCTGGGCGGGCGGCATGAACTACCATGCCAATGCCGCCATCGAGCGCCTCGAGGAGCAGTATCCGCAGCTCGACTTCGTCCTGTCGACGGCCAACGGCGCCTCCGAGCAGATCAACCAGATCGAGGACATGGTCGCGGTCAACCAGGTGGACGCGCTCGTCGTGCTGCCCTTCGAGAGCGAACCGCTGACGGCGCCCATCGCCTCGGTGAAGGAGGGCGGTGCCTATGTCACGGTGGTCGATCGCGGGTTGACCGAGGACGGCATCGAGGACCTCTACGTCGCGGGCGACAATCCGGGCCTCGGGCGCGTTGCCGGCGAATATTTCCGTGAGCGCTTCCCGGACGGGGCGCAGATCGTCGTTCTGCGCGGCATCCCCACGACCATCGACAACGAGCGCTACGACGCTTTCGTGGAGGCCATCGACGGTTCGGGCATCGAGATCCTCGACAGCCAGAACGCCAACTGGAACCGCGATGACGGCTTCGACGTGATGCAGGACTTCCTGTCGCGCTTCCCGGAGATCGACGCGGTCTGGGCGCAGGACGACGACATCGCCGTCGGCGTCCTGGAAGCCATCTCGCAAGCGAACCGCGAGGACATCCAGTTCGTGGTCGGCGGCGCCGGCATGAAGGAGATGGTCGCGCGCGTTCGCGATGGCGACACGATGGTACCGGTGGACGTGACCTACCCGCCCGCGATGATCGCCACCGCCATCGAGCTGACGGCGCTGCGCTTTACCTCTCCGGCCCCGATCGCGGGCGAGTTCGTGATCGGCGCGCAGCTCATCACGCAGGACAACGCCGAGAGCTTCTACTTCCCCGACTCGCCGTTCTGATCCGGTGAAATGCGAAAAGGGCGGGCGCCGCGTGGCGCCCGCCCTTCCGTTTGGCTGCGTCTGCGCTCAGTTGAAGCGGAAGGAAGCCTTGGCCCAGACGGTGTGGAAGTCGAAATCCTCGTCGGCCGCGACGTTGAGCGTCGTGCCCCCGCCGAGATCGTAGGAGCGCGAAACGCCGTCGCCGTCGCCGAGATCGGTGTAGAGATACTCGATACCGATCGAGAAGTTCGGCGAGACGAGGAAGTCCACGCCGCCGCCCACCGCATAGCCGACGCGCGTGTCGCTGTCGGAGCCGTAGTCGTCGAAGACGGTGTTGACGAAGGTCGTGTCCACATTGCCGAAGGCGAGGCCGCCCGTGGCGTAGACGAGAGCGCGCTCGAAGCCGACGCCGGCGCGCAGGCGCAGGGTCGCCAGATAATCCAGCTCTTCGCGCACGGAGATTTCCTCGCTGAAGCCGCGGATGCCGCCGTAGCGCTCCACGTCGACATAGGAGAGGTCCGCCAGAGCGCCGATCACGAAGGCGCCCGAGCCCACCGAATAGCCGAGCTGCCTGTCGTAGCCGATGTGGATACCGCCGATGAAGCCGTCCGACTCGTCCTCGAAACGCGAGACGCCTGCGAGATCGGAGAGATTGATGATCTCCTCCGGCGTGCCGGGGACGGCAGGGCTGCCCGGTGTGCCCGGCGTGCCTGGCACTTCCGGCGTGGGCGGCGTCGGCGGTGTGCCGGGGGTGCCCGGTGTACCTGGATCGATGATGACGGCCTCGCCGAGCGTGAATTCGCCCGCGCCGGCGATCCCCGCGACGTCTCCGGCTGAACCGCCCAGAAGCACGGCGGCGGCCGAAAGCTCGGCACGTGTCAGCTCGTAGGTGTCGGTGACGGCGCCGCTGACGGCGACGGCGCAGGTGGCGTCCGCGGCGATGCCGGCGCAGGCATAGGAGTATTCCAGCGTGCCGGCCGGGATGACGATGGGCGGGGTGCCCGGCGTTCCCGGGGTCCCCGGCGTGCCGGGAGTGCCAGGCGTTCCGGGCGTGCCGGGCTCGGCCGGAACCTCAGGCTGTCCAGGCGTTCCCGGAATGCGGATAAAGGCGTTGTTCAGGCCGCTCGAGCCGCTGCCGTGGAACGCGTAGCCGGCCTGGCCGCCGATATAGAGGCCCGTCCAGCTCGGCGCGGCGACGAAGACCGGGGGCGGTGCCGGCGGCTCGTAGACGACGATGTCGGCGGCAAACGCCGGCGCGGTCGTCAGAGAGAGGAGGGCGGCGAGTTTCTTCATGATCATGATCTCCAGTCTGGGCTCTTGTTCGGCACGCCCGGCAATGGTCCCCCCGCGCCGGCCGCTTTGCTTTGGGGCCGAGACCGCAGTCGCGGCCTCGACGTCGTCCTTGGCCTCGTCGGCCGGGCATCACGGCGCGCAGTTCTCGCGCAGCGTCTTGAGGGCCGGGCCCGAACCCTCCATCGCGAAGGTGCGCTGATGGGTCTGGCGGCCCGAGAAATCGATGGACACCTCTAGCTCGCCGGACGCGCCTGAGAGCGTTTCGAGCAACTCGGGTTCTGCGGCGGCGACGAAGACGAGCCCCTGCGGCACGCGCTGCATCTCGCCGGTCAGGCGCCGCGCCTGCGCGCCGGCCTTGAGGTTCAGGCTGGGCCCCGAGGCGTTGAAACGTTCGAGCTGTTCGCCATCCATCGGGTCGTTGGTGAGGTACTGCACGGAGACGGCCGAGCCGTCGCAGCGCAGGCCGACGCCGTGATACTCGCGCGAGGTCACGGCGATATGGGTCGCCGGCTCTCCGGCGCCGCGCGCCACCTCGCTGTAGGTCCATTCGGCGGAGGCGCCGCTCGCGGCGAGGAGCCCGGCGAAGAGAGCGGCACCGCTCAACAGCGGACGGATCGCGAGGGAAGGCGGCATGGCGGCTCCTTGTCTCCCGTTGCCGGGTGTCGGCTCTTCCGTTGCCGGGCGCTGGGTCGGCCCGGATCAGGTGTAAAAACGGTCGGGCTCAGACGTGATCGGGCGCGACGGATCGTTCGGCGCGGCCGGTGCCGCGTCGTCGTCTGGCTTCACGATGCGAAGGGTGGGGGCGGGCGGACCCGCCCCCGATGGTTGCTAGTTCAGGTCGGCGAGGTCGGCCAGGCCGCCCTCGAGGCCGAGGGCGATCGAGCCGGTGTTGACTGCGCCCACCGCGAGGGTGCTGACGCCGGTCAGGTCGATCTGGTTCGCCGCGGCCGTGACCGAGCCGTTGATGTCGGCGATGTTGAAGGCGCGGTTCGTGGCGTAGACGCCCGCCAGCGGGCCGGAGGACGAGAAGTCCGCCGCCGTGCTGATCGCCGCGACCGTGGCCGGACCAGCCGAGAAGCTGACCTGGGACGCGGCGGCCGAGGCGGCCGTCGTCGACGTGTTGGCGGCCGAGCTGACCTCGTCGGACGAGAACTCGATCGCGCCCGTCACCGCGGTGAACGTGTCGCTCGAGGTTGCGGCCGTCACGGTCGAGACGCCCGTGGCGATGTCGCCCGTGTTGACCGCGCCGACGGCGAGGGTCGCGATCTCGGCCGCGGACGAGATCGTGCCGCCGACCTGCGTGTCGGCGACGATGCTGCCGAGATCGAGGCCGAGCCCGAGGTCGAGATCGATGCCGGCCGCGACCGCCAGGGCCAGAAGACCGGAGATGTCGCCTCCCTCGATGAGCTCGAGGATGACCTCGAGATCGAGACCCGCACCGACGGCGGCCTCGATCAGAAGGTCGGCGTCGACGTTGAGCGTGCCGAGGTCGATGTTGGTGGCTGCCGTGAGGCCGGTCCCGATGAGGTTCACGCTGCCGTCGATGGCGGCAATGTTGATCGACTCGTTGATGTAGTTGCCGGTGGCGAACTCACCCTGCAGGTCGATGAGGCCCGCGCCGATCGTGTCGGAGAGGGACTGTGCCTGCGCGGCCGAGCCGAGAGCGAGGAAGGCGAGCGCCGAAGCGCCGCCGAGAAGAACCTTTTTCATGCCATATACTCCAGTCTATATGGAGCCGCCCGCTCCCTGATAGGCGGCGTGGGTGAAGGTTGGACAGGATCTTTCCAGGGGCCCTGTCTTGCTTCGGCGGAGCGGTTGCCCCCGCTCCGCCGAAATCTCGAAAACGCTACTGCGCGGTCAGGATCGCCTGTGCCCTTGCCTGGGCGCTGGTGTCCTCGTCGCCGCCGTTCGATGGCGCGAAGGTTCCGCTGGAAGCCGCGAAATTGCCGTTCTGCTGCCGCGAGGCAGGGCTGGCGGCTGCGGTCTGCGCCGCGCGCGCCATGCCGGACGCGCTTGCCTGCCGACCGGCCGGCTGCGGACCGGAAACCGCGCTCGCCGTTCGCTGTGGGGGCGGCGGCAGCTTCACCGCGGCCACCGCGGCGGCCGTCGTGGTGTTGTCCACATAGCCGTGGGCCCGGTCGATATGGCCGCGGCACTCGGCGTAGTTCGTCGGCGACATCACCTGCGTCAGAAGCTCGAAGGTCGCCAGATACAGCATCTGCCGCAGCGCGAAGTGGATCGCCTCGCGCTCGCGCCCGCCAATATCGGCCAGCACCAGCGTGTCTCCGAAGAAGCGGCCCGTGCCGAGTCCGGCTTCGGAAGCGAAGATCTGCTTGTGCAGCGGCACGTTGGCGACGATACGCCCGGTGTTGGCGTCCGTCATCGCCAGGTCCAGCCCGACGAGCATCCGGTTCTGGCGGTAGCGCCCGGCGATCCCCGCAATGTCCACTTCCGCGCCGGACCCGGGAATGAAGTCCAGCGAGTTGATCGACCCGGTGATGTAGAAGTTCGACGGCACGATGCGGCGCGGATCGCGGATCTGCCACTCGACCTCGGTGGTCATGACGCGCGGATCGCGGCGGTTGACGACGGTCGTGCCGGCCTTGAACAGGGCCGACTGGATCATGTCGCCTGCGCCTTGCGTGACGAACTTGCCGACCCCGCCGTCGGTGAAGCTCTCCTTGCCGGTCTGGTCGATCACTGCGCCGACGGAGAAGACGATCGAGGGCTGGATTTCGCCCTTGAGGCAGGAGAGTGCCTTGTCGAAGGGGGTGACGATGTCGGTGATCGGCGGCCCCTGCACGAGCTTGGCGTTGCTGGTCGATCCCGCCACGCCCGGCGCGCCGGCGCAGCCCGCCAGAAGCGACAACGTCAGGAGCGTGGCGATGGTCTTGCGCACGGTCATGGCGGCGTCCGTCAGTTGCAGGTCGTGCCGCCCGCGATGGGCGAGGGGCTGTCGATGGTGATGGCGCCGTTCTGGCAGCCGGTGGAGGTGGCGTTGCTGTCGGTCGAGATGTCGATGTTGGTGCTGTCGCGCACGTCGATGGTGTTCGTCGTGTTGTTCATCGCTCCGATGGTGGTCGTCTGCTGCCCGATCTCCGTCGTCGAGGAGCTGTTGTTCGTCACGTTGTTGTTGGTCGTGACGTTGTAGGTCTGCCGCCCCAGGCTTTCGTAGTACCCTTCCTCGGCTTTCTTGATAAGGTCGGACTGGAGCAGCCTGAGATTGCGGTCGGCGGTGGACGAGAAGCCGTAATTGCCGTTCCAGTCCGACGACGGGCTGACGGTGCTCTGTGCGGATGCCGCGGTCCAGGCGCAAGACAGCGCTGCCGCGACGGCTGTCGCGAGCTTCAAGAGACGCATCGATCTTCCCCTTATCGTCGCCCTCGCTGAAGCGGACTTGGCGTCCGGCGAAGCGTGCGGCGGCATTCCCCCTGGTCGGCGGCGGTGCGGCACGCTTGCGGCGTGTCACTGCCCTTCCGCTCCATCGCACCGTTACTTCAGGGCGCGACGGATGCAACCTCCATTTGCATTAGGCATGGCCATTCTGCCGCACAGTTGCAACAAAATCACAACCTATGATTGATCATAAGATGTGAGATGTCTTGTAGAGAAGATGTTCATGCGCCGCATGATAAGGGAAGCGAAGATAAGAGCACAGCTTGAATCCTCGCGCAAGACGTGTGTCTTGTTGTCGTTCCTAGGCGCCGTAAAGGAGCTGTCCGGCCTTCTCGCGTCTCAGGAAGCGGACGCTCATGGACAACCCTGCGGTGAGGAGGCCAATGCCGAGCCCCGCCCACACGCCGACGCCGCCTAGCCCGGCGACGAAGGCGAGGAGATAGGCCACCGGCATTCCGACGAGCCAGTAGCTGACGATCGCGAAGATCATCGGCACGCGCGTGTCCTTCAGCCCACGCAGGATGCCGGCGGCCAGCACCTGCAGGCTGTCGAAGATCTGGAAGGCTGCGGCGACGGCAAGCAGCGGAACCGCGTAGGCCAGGACCGCCGCCGCGTCGCTCGCCGAGCGGTCGAGATACAGGCCGATGAGCTGACGCGGCGCGATCCAGAACAGGAGCGCCGAGCAGGTAGCAATGGATAGGCCGACGAAGACCGCGGCACGCGCCGCGCGCGCGATGTTCGGTGCGTCCTTGCGGCCGTAGGCGAGGCCGACGCGCACGGTCGCCGCGCTGGCAAGGCCCAGCGGAATCATGAAGGCGATCGAGGCGAGCTGGAGCGCGATGCCGTGAGCGGCGAGCTCCACCCTGCCGATCCAGCCGACCATCACCGAGGAAGCGGCGAAGAGGCCGGCTTCGGCGACGATCGTCGCGCCGATCGGCAGACCGAGACGCACGACATCCTTGAAGCCCTGCCAGTCCGGCCGCCAGAAGCGCACGAAAAGCTCGTAATGCGCGAGATCGGCCTTGCGCAGGCAATACAGCGCGAGGAGGCCCGCCATGAAGAGCATGGTGAGGAGCCCGGCGAGACCGGCGCCGGCAACGCCGAGCTGCGGCGCGCCGAGCTCACCGTAGATGAGCGCGTAGGCGACAAGCGCGTTGAACGCGACGCCCATGAGCGTGACGAGGAGAACGACGTTCGGCCGCTCGATCGCGGAGAGAAAGGAGCGCAGCACCATGACGGCGAGCGCCGGGAACAGCGCCCATTGCAGGACACGCATGTAGATGCCCGCGAGTGCTGCGACGTCGGGCTCCTGGCCGAGCCAGAGCATGATCGCCTCGGTCTGCCACATGAACGGCATCATCGCCGCGCTGAAGAGCGCGCAGACCCAAAGGCCCATGCGCACCGACCGGCGCGCGGTGCGCGTGTCGCCCTCGCCGATGGCGCTGGCCACCATCGGCATGACGGCGATGGCAAAGCCCGAGCCAAGCATCCAGACGAGATGGAAGAACTGCGTTGCGAGGACGGCTGCAGCCAGCTCGGCCGTCCCGAGACGGCCGACCAGGATTGTATCGGTGACGTGGATCGCCATCTGCGCGAGTTGCGCCCCCGCCAGCGGCAAGCCGAGCATCAGCGTCGCGCGCAGATGCGCGCGCCAGGGTGCCGCGCCCTTCGTCGCGTCGGTCCGGGCGGAGAGTGCGTCCATTACTGCCTCGAAACCGGGCAGGCTGCCGCGCGAAGGGCAGGCGCTGCCGTTGCCGCCGAGGCGTATTCGCGTGCCCCGCCTTTGTAAAGCGGCGTGAACGGGACGCAGTCCGGCGCTAAGAGGGAGGACGATTCGGCGAGGAGGGCAAGTATGGAAACGGCGAGAACGCATTGGGCGATCGGGCTGATGACGGGCACGGTGCTCGACGGCAATGTCGACATCGCCATGATCCGCACGGACGGCGAGGCGATTGCCGAGTTCGGGCCCGCGCGGCTCGTACCCTATGGCGAGGGGGTGCGCCCATTGCTCGTGGAGGCGCTGCAGGCGGCCGCGGCTTGGAACTTCGAAGGTCCGGAGCCCGAGATTTTCGCGCGCGCCGAGGCGGCACTGACGAAAGGCCAGAGCGAAGCGGTGGCGGCCTTCCTCAATGAGGAAGGCATCGCGCCCGGCACGTTGCGCATCGTCGGCTTCCACGGCCAGACCGTCCTGCATCGCGGCACGACGCGTGCGCGCAAGGGAGCGACGCGCCAGCTCGGCGACGGCGGGGCGATGGCGCGCAGGCTCGGCATCGATGTCGCCTATGACTTCCGCACCGCGGACATCATGGCCGGCGGCCAGGGTGCCCCGCTCGCGCCGATCTACCACCGCGCGCTGCTCCAGCGGATCGGGGCGGGGGCCGAAAGCGCGATCCTCAATCTCGGCGGCGTCGCCAACGTCACCTTCGTCGATGCGGGGGGCGGGATGCACGCATTCGACACGGGCCCGGCCAACGCGCCGCTGAACGACTGGATGGCCCGTCACACGGGTGCGCAGATGGACCGCGACGGCGAGACCGCCGCGCGCGGCACCGTCGACGAGGCGCGTCTCGCCGGCCTTCTCGAACACCCCTATCTCGCGGCGCCCTATCCCAAATCCCTCGACCGCAACGATTTCACCGCGGCGATGGCCGACGGCCTTTCGCTGGAGAACGGGGCGGCGACGCTCACCGCCTTCACGGCCGGCGCGGTGGATCGCGCGCTCGACAGGCTCCCCGCGCGGCCCACGCGCCTCGTCGTGTGTGGCGGTGGGCGGAGAAATCCGGTGCTGATGGCCGAGCTCGCCCGGCGCACCGGAGCCGAAGTGATCGACGCCGATGCGCTCGGCCTTCGCGGAGACGCGGTGGAGGCGGAATGCTTCGCGCTTCTGGCGGTGCGGACCCTGCGCGGCCTGCCGCTCTCCTTCCCCGGCACCACCGGGGTCGATGCGCCGACGGCTGGCGGCCGGCTCGCGCGGCCGGACTGACGAAAGGCCGCAGGTCGAAAATTCGTTTGCATCCGGCCATTGCCGGATGCGCGATCCGCCCTTGATGCCCTTCCAAGTTTGGAAGACTTACAAAGAGGACGGCATCTCCATGAGGCTGACCATCAACGGGCGTGAGCACGAGCTTGAAGCAGACGTGCGCACCTCACTGCTCGACGTCCTGCGCGAGCATCTTTCTCTCACCGGCACCAAGAAGGGTTGCGACCACGGGCAGTGCGGCGCCTGCACGATCCTGGTGAACGGGCGACGGATCAATTCCTGCCTGACGCTCGCCGTCATGCACGAGGGCGACGAGATCACGACGATCGAGGGGCTCGGCGAGCCCGGGCGGCTGCATCCGATGCAGGAGAGCTTCCTGCACCATGACGGCTTCCAGTGCGGCTACTGCACGCCGGGACAGATCGTCTCGGCCGTGGGCATGCTCGACGAGATCGCAAAGGGCTGGCCGAGCCACGTCTCGGCTTCGCTGGAGGGCGGTGCGAGCGCCAGCGCGGACGAGGTGTCGGAGCGGATGAGCGGCAATCTGTGCCGCTGTTCGGCCTATCCGAACATCGTCGACGCCATCCGCGAGGTCGCGGACGCCGAGGAGACGCGCGGTACCGAAAGGAACGCGGCATGAGGGCCTTCGACTACACGCGCGCCGAGGATGCGAAGGGTGCGAGCGCCGCCGCGGCAGCGGCAAGCGCGGCGCGCTTCATCGCCGGCGGCACCAACCTTCTCGACCTGATGAAGCTCCAGATCGAGACGCCGCGCACCGTGGTGGATATCTCGCGGCTGCCGCTGCGCGCCATCGAGGAAACCGACGAGGGCGGTCTGCGCATCGGCGCGCTGGTGACGAATTCCGATCTGGCGGCCGACGAGCGCGTTCGGCGCGACTATCCTGTCCTGTCGCGCGCGCTCCTCGCCGGTGCCTCCGGCCAGCTGCGCAACAAGGCGACGACGGGCGGCAACCTCCTGCAGCGCACACGCTGCGGCTATTTCTACGATACGTCCACGGCCTGCAACAAACGCGAGCCGGGCTCGGGCTGCGACGCGATGGGCGGCTTCAACCGCATCCTCGCCGTCCTCGGCACCAGCGACAAGTGCATCGCGACGCACCCCTCCGACATGGCCGTTGCGATGCGCGCGCTCGACGCCGTGGTGGAGACGATGAAGGCCGACGGGTCGACGCGCGAACTGACGCTTGACGCGCTCTACCGCCTGCCGGGCGACACGCCGCAGATCGAGACGGCACTGGAGCCGGGTGAGCTCATCACGGCGCTGCGCCTGCCGGCGCCGCTCGGAGGAACGCAGGTCTACCGCAAGGTGCGCGACCGGGCTTCCTACGCCTTCGCGCTGGTCTCCGTGGCCGCCGTCGTGACGATGGATGCGGGGCGAATGAACACCGTGCGTCTCGCCTTCGGCGGGCTCGGCACGATGCCCTGGCGCGACCGGGCGGTGGAGGAGGTTCTGGAAGGGCAGATGCCCTCCGCCGAGCTTTTCGCCAGGGCGGCCGACGTGCTTCTGGCCGAGGCGAAGGGCCACGGAGAGAACGACTTCAAGATACCGTTGGCGCGCCGCACGCTGGCGGCGGTGCTCCACGAGGCGGTGCGAGGAGAGACCCGATGAGCGAGAAGAGCTATCGCCACGACGCGCCGCTGAACGACACGCGCCTGGAGCGTGGAGTGCAGGGCGTCATCGGCAGGGGCGTCGACCGGCTCGAAGGGCCGCTGAAGGTGACGGGCCGTGCCGCCTACGCCTACGAGACGATGCCGGGCAACAAGGCCGCCTACGGCTTCCTCGTCACCTCCACCATCGGCGCCGGCCGCATCGCCTTGATCGACGGTGAGGCGGCGAAGGCGGCCCCGGGCGTCCTCACCGTCGTGATCGACGAACGGGCGGTGCGCGCGTCGGGCGACCCCGGCCCGAACCCGCCGGTGAAGGTGGACGGACAGGTCACGCATTACGGGCAGGCGATCTGCCTCGTCGTGGCCGAGACCTTCGAGGCCGCGCGAGACGCTGCCAAGCTCGTGAAGATCGCCTACGAGCCGCGCGAAGGGCGGTACGTGCTGAAGGATGTCGTCGAAAAGGCCTACGATCCCGGCGACGAGATGGGCCATGTGACGAAAGGCGACTTCGAGAAGGCGTTCGGCGAAGCCGAGGTGAGGGTGGACGCGACCTTCACGACACCGAGCCAGAGCCATTCGGCGATGGAGCCGCATGCGTGCGTGGCCGAATGGAACGGTGACGAGCTGACGCTGAACGGCTGCTACCAGCTCGTCACGGACAACGTCCAGCAGCTCGCCGAGGCGCTCGGCGTGCCGCAGGAGAAGGTGAAGATTCTCGCGCCCTATATCGGCGGTGGCTTCGGCGGCAAGCTCGGCATCGGGCCGGAGGCTGTCTACGCCGCGATCGCGGCGAAGGAAGTGGGGCGGCCTGTGAAGGTGGCGCTGACCCGCCAGCAGGTCTACCAGGCGACCAACCGGCGCTCCGATACCGTGCAGCGCATCCGCCTCGGCGCCACCAGGGACGGCAAGCTGACGGCGCTCGCGCACGACACGATCGGCTCCAACTCTCCGGGCGACGATTTCATCGAGCCTGCGGGCATCTCGACGGTCTTCCTCTACGATGCCGAGAACCGGCTGATCACGCACCGCAAGTCCGACGTCGATCTGCTGCTGTCGGCCGCCATGCGCGCGCCGGGCGAGGCCGTGGGCATGCTCGCGCTCGAGACGGCGATGGACGAGCTGGCCGAGAAGCTGGGGCTCGACCCGGTCGATCTGCGCATCCGCAACGAGCCGAAGGTCGATCCGCAGGAGGGCCTGCCGTTCTCCAGCCGCAAGCTGGTGGAGTGCATGGAGGAGGGTGCGCGACGCTTCGGCTGGAACAAGCGCCCCGAAAGGCCGGGCACCCGCCGCGAGGGCGAATGGCTGATCGGCTACGGCATGGCGGCCGCCTCGCGCAAGAACCTTCTGATGAAGGCTTCGGCGCGGGTGACGCTCCAGCCCGACGGGACGGCTGTCGTCGAGACGAACATGACCGACATCGGCACCGGCACCTACACGATCCTCGCGCAGATCGCCGCCGAGATGCTGGGGCTCGAGCAGGAGAAGGTGGACGTGAAGCTCGGCGATTCGACGCTGCCGCAGGCGCCGGGCTCCGGCGGCTCGTGGGGCGCGAACTCCTCGGGCTCGTCGGTCTACGTCGCCTGCGAGGGCATCGTGGAGGCGCTGGCCGAAAAGCTCGGCGTGGCGCCGGGCGACATGACCCTGAAGGACGGCAGCGCCATCGGCGGCAACCGCAAGGTCGCGCTCAGCGAGCTTCTGGCGGGCGAGCCGATCAGCATTCTCGGCAAGTTCGAGCCCGGCAAGGCCTTCAAGGAAAGCCATCAGTCGGGCTACGGCGCCCATTTCTGCGAGGTGGCGGTCAACTCCGTGACGGGCGAGACGCGTGTGCGCCGTCTCCTGACCGTGGTGGCGGCCGGCCGCATCCTCAACGAGAAGACGGCGATCTCGCAATGCTACGGCGGCCAGATCTTCGGCATCGGCACGGCGCTGACCGAGGAACTCGTGGTCGATCCGCGCTCGGGCCTGATGGTCAATCACGACCTCGCCGAGTACCACGTGCCGGTGAACGCAGACGTGCCCCAGCTCGAGGTCGTGCTCCTGCCGGAAAACGACCCGGTCGCGAGCCCGCTCGGTGGCAAGGGTATCGGCGAACTCGCCATCTCGGGCGCCGGCGCGGCGATCACCAACGCGATCTACAACGCCTGCGGCGTGCGCGTGCGGGACTATCCGATGACGCTGGACAAGATCCTCGCCGGACTGCCGGACGATGGCTTCCTGGAAGCGGCGGAGTGAGCTGAATCATCGCGCGAAGGCGCGGAATCAGATCGGGAGCCGGGCGGCGGAAGTGATTCCGCCGCCCGGCTTTTTCATGGCGGGGGCCCTGCGGCAGTGGTGCGCGCGAGGCCGAGCGCCTATCGTCATCGGCGATGACGAAGACCTCCGATCCAACCGCGAATCGCGCTCCCCGGAAGGCACCCGAGGCCAAGCCCATTGCGCGGCTTCGGCTCGTCTTCGGCCCCGCCGCGATCGTCGGTCCCGGACGGGTGGAACTCCTGGAACTCGTGGCAGAGCACGGCTCGCTCGCGGCGGCGGGCCGGGCGATGAAGATGAGCTACAAGCGCGCCTGGGGCCTGGTGGACGAACTCAACCGCACCTTCGACGCGCCGCTCGTCGCCCTGACGCGGGGCGGCAGCGCCCACGGCGGCGCGACGCTGACGCCGCTCGGCGCAGAGGTGGTGGAGCGATACCGGCGGATGCAGAGCCTCAGCGACGCGGCGATCGACGACGACCTCGGCGCTCTCGTGGGGCGGCTGGCGCAGAAGGAGTAGCCGCGTGCCGGTCGAACTCGCGCAGGGCGCGGGCGACGACCATGTGGCGGTTGAGGTCGTAGCCCGTTCGGTGGCCGCGTGCGCAGCGAAGCTGATAGGCGCTTTCGCGCCGCAGTGCCTCGCCCATTTCGGCGCGAAGGGCCGAAGGCAGGCAGCCGCCCGGCGAGACCAGCGTTTCGATGTCCGCCATGCGGAAGCCGAGGCGCGAGAGCGTCGCGCGAAGCTCACGCGTGCGATCTCCGTTCTCCTGCGCGGCGCGCAGATCCTTCAGATAGGACGCTGCTGCGCGGGCAAGGCGCGCCTCGAGGCGCTCGAGAGACAGTTCGGACATGGGACGGCGGCTCCTGCAGGGGATCGCCGAGCTTGCCTCGGGGGAAAAGGGGCGGGGATTAAAATCCTTGATCGAGTGAGTCGAATGGCTGACACTCGTCGTCTATCGCAGCCAATGCCGTTCTCGTGAGAGCAGTAAGATAAGAAAATAATCCTATATCCGTAAGGGGCGTGCTAGGCAGGGGTGGTTCACCCGATGGAGGATCATCGTGACCCCGAATGTCGTCCCCCTCTTTCCGGCCATGCCGGCATTCCGCCCGCCGCAGGCCGTGCGGCCCGACCTTCGAGGGGTCGAGGCCGCAAGATTGTGCCGGGTGGCAAGCGCCATTGCGGCGGCCGCCTTCGACGTGCCGCCCGAGGAGATGAGCGCTAGAACGCGCCGTACCGCCGATGTTGTGGCCGCCCGGCATGTCGCGATCTACCTCGCCAACGTGGTCTTTCAGGTGTCGTTGCAGAAGGTCGCCGATGTCTTCGGGCGCGACCGCACGAGCATCGGCCATGCGGTGCGGCGCGTGGAGGACCGGCGCGACGAGCCGGACTTCGATGCGCGCGTGGAGAAGCTGGAGAGGATCGCTTCGGTCTATCGCGCGGGATGCGAGCGATGAGCGGCCCCGAGTTCGACGATGCCGAATCCCCGCTCCACCGGCTTGCGACGCGCCCTGCGCGTGGCGGCGAGCCGTTCCTGTCGCCGTCCGAGGCGAGGGCGGGCGAGCGCCTGCGGGGGGACTTCACCCGTGCGGGGCTGACCCCGCGCATCACGCAGAGCTGGGATCTTTCGCCGCGCGCCGGCGGCAGGGGCGGCGGGGCGGGCGACATGTCCGACATGGCCGCCGACGCGCGAAAGCGACTGGACGCAGCCATGACGGCGGCGGGGCCGGAGCTTTCGGGCCTCCTCCTCGACGTCTGCTGCTTTCTGAAGGGATTGGAGGCGGTGGAGAGGGAGCGACGCTGGCCGGCGCGCTCGGCCAAGCTGCTCCTGAAGGTGGGGCTCGCCGGGCTCGCGCGGCACTACGGCTTCGATCGCGAGGCCGGCTCGTTGGCCGCCGGACGCATCCGGCGCTGGGGCGCCCCGGACTACAAGCCGAAGGTCGGCGGCTGATGCGCGCCGAGCCTATCCGGCGGCTAGGACCTGTTCGGCGTCGCCCTTCATGCGCGCGATGACCGAACGCAGACCGTTCGACCGCTTGGAGGTCAGGTAGGCTTGCAGACCGAGGTCGGTGAAGATCGTCTCGGCGTCGAGAGCTTTGATTTCGGACGCCGTGCGCTCCGAGAACAGCAGGATGGCAAGGGCGACGAGACCCCTCACGATGAAGGAGTCGGACGTGCCGCTGAACAGGAGCCGGCTCGGGTCCGAAGGATCGGGACGGCTCGCGATCCAGACCCGGCTCTGGCAACCGTGGACCTCGTTCGCCTCGGTGCGCTGCTCCTCGGGGAGGGCAGCGTGCAGCTTGCCGAGTTCGATGATGTATTCGAGCTTGTCGTTTTCCTCGGGAAGGAATTCGAAATTGTCGGCTATGTCCTGGAAGTTCGGCATGTGGGTGCGGCTCGGTGTCTCGTTCGGGCGTCGCCCTCTAGATAGAGACTTTCGCCGCGCCTGTCAGACCCTCTGAGTACCGGGCATGCACCGCGAATCCCTCGGCGGGCGACGGAGCGGGAGGCCCGTCAGGCCCGCGGCGCGGGCGTCGGCACAATGGTGACGGACGGGACGGTCGCGGCCGTCCCGGCGGCCGCCGGGGCCGGCGTCTGCGGCAGGGCGGGCATCGTCTGGCCGACGGTGAGGCCGGTGGTGGCCTGTCGCACGCGCTCGGCGGCGACGGCTGCGGTCTCCATCGGATCGCGCGCCGGGACCGCGAGCGCGGGAGCCTCGGTCGTCCCCGGTTCCGCCACCTCGACACCCGAGGCGCGAGCCAGCGAGTAGGCATAGACGAGGCCGTCGCCGACGCGCGAGGCGACATAGGCGCCGACGTCCCGGCCGGCGGCGCAGGCGGCCGGCGAGCGTTCGCAGAAGCCGGTCATGTCGGAGATCGCTTCCTGCGCGCCGAGGAAGGCGCCGAAATAATTGACGCTCGCGGCCTCTCCCTCGCCCGATTGCGGGGAGGGAAGAAAGAAGGCGATCAGCGCCAGCCAGAAGGCGGTCTTGATGAGGAAGCGCATTGCGGGCCTCTCGCGGCGGGGTTCGGCCCGCACGGATGTTCGTTGCTGACAATCAATCTGGCGCACGGCTCGAAAAAAGACGTATCGCGCAGCCCGCGAGATTGATTCAAATTGCGCCGATCGGCGGCCGTCGGAGCACGAAGGATGCGCGGATGGCCCGTGGCGCAGGGGTCGGCTAGACGCGAACGATTTCATTAAACATAGATTCGATTGCCGCCGGACGCCGCGATGCCGGCCTGAGCAAAAGCGCCGGAAACCGGGGCGACGCCACACCCGGGCCACGGGCCTTATCCCCTGGTTAACGGCCACTTATGCCTTCCTTAAAAGGTTAAGGGCACGATCCGGGACAAGGCGGGCGAGGGAATGAATCCCGCGCCGTGCGACAGGCTGACGGACGTTCTCGAATGCATGAATCAGGCACACGAAGCGGGAAAGGCGAAGCCATCGGCGGCCTCGAACCGCTGGTGGGCCTGTTCGAAGGCTTCGTCTCGCTCGACATCGACCGGCCGGACGAGCGCCGGCGCCACGCGCGCGCCATCCTGGCGCTGACGGGCGCGGGCCTCTCCTTCATGGCGGCATCCGCCGTGATGGGCGTTTCCGGCGCGCACATCTCCACCGTTCTCGTTCCCTCGGCCGCGGCAGCGCTGAGCCTTGCGGCGGCGGTCGCGGTCTGCGCCACGGGCCGGCTGCGGCTCGTGAGTTCCGTCGCGCTCGCAGCGCTCGGCGCAGCGGGCGGCTTCGGGATGATGGAGGGCGGGCAGGCAGCCTGGCTCGGCGCCGGCGCGCTGGGTGCGGCGGCTCTGGGGGCGGGCGCGCTCGCGCTGCGCGCACTGAAGGGGCGGCGCCCCTCCGCGCCGGCGTCGGTCGGCGATGCGGGCCTTGGCGCCTCGCTCGCGCGGCTCCTCGACGGCCCCCTCCTGCGATTCGATCTCGACGGACGTCTGGCGGAGGTGCCGGCCGAGGCCGCGCCGCTGTTCGGCGCCGTCCAGGACAAGGCGCTCGTCGAGCGCATCCACCTTCTCGACCGCGTCGCCTATCTCGGCGCCTTCGCGGACCTGCGGCGTGGCGCGGCGAGCGCCGAAGCCGAGATCCGGCTGATGAAGGGCGAGGAAGAGGGCGGCGAACGCCAGGTTCTCCTGCGCCTTGCCGCCACGCACGACGCGAACGGCGAGCCGGTCTGCGTCTACGGCGTGGCGCGCGACGTCAGCGAGGAGCGCGCGCAGGCACGGCGCCTTGCCGTGACGCTGACGCGCGCCGAGGAGGCCTCGCAGGCCAAGAGCCGCTTCCTGGCGTCGATCAGCCACGAGCTGCGCACGCCGCTGAACGCCATCATCGGCTTCACCGACATTCTGGAACACGAATATTTCGGCGGCTTCGAGAGCGCGCGCCAGAAGGAATATGTCGGGCTGATCGGGCGCTCGGGCCAGCACCTCCTCGACGTCGTCAACGGCCTCCTCGACATCTCCAAGATCGAGGCGGGCCGCTACGAGATCACGCCCGAGCGATTCGCGCTGCACGAGGCGATGGAGGCGGCGGCCGCGATGGTCCGCCCCGAAGCCGAGCGAAAGGGCCTCGTCCTCATCGTGCAGGAGCCCGGCACGGACGCCGAGTTCCACGCCGACCGGCGCGCGTTCCACCAGATCCTCCTGAACCTCCTGTCCAATGCGGTGAAGTTCACCGACGAAGGAACGGTGCGGCTTTCGGCGCGCTGCGAGGGCGGCGCGCAGATCGTCGAGATCGAGGACACCGGGATCGGCATCGCGGCCGCTGACGTGACGCGCATCGCGCAACCCTTCGTGCGCGTGGCGCCCAGCCAGCGGCCAGGCACCGGCCTCGGTCTCTCGCTGGTGAAGGGGCTTTGCGAGCTTCATCGCGGCGCGCTGCGGGTGGAGAGCCGGCCAGGTGTCGGCACCACCGTGGGCGTCACCATTCCGCTCGACTGCGACGCCGCGATCGGCGAACACAATCTCAAGGAAAAGATCGTAAGTCTGACAGATGCCCGCAAGAAAACCGTCCCCCTCCCGCAAGCCCAAACCGGCCGCCGCTCGGCGTAGCCCGGTGCCGGCTGCGATCGCCCGCGGAGCGGGTGCAGGGCTGGCCGCGCTCGGCCGGGTGGTCGCCGCGCGCCCGCTCTTCTTCGCCGGCTCGGCCGCGTTCCTTGCGCTGTGCGGGACGGTCGGCGGCAACGCCTTGTTCGCGCAGACCGGCGGGCACCCGCAGCCGATGCTCGCGACGCGTGCGATCGACCGGGCGGCCGCGCGGGTGGTGCAGGCTCCCGTCCCGACACCGCAGGCACAGCCCTGGCAGCCGACGAACGATCCGCGCATCATGACCGTGCCGCTGGTTCGCGACGTGCAGACGCTTCTCGCCCAGACCGGGCACTACCAGGCGGAGATCGACGGGCGGCCGGGGCAGGCGACGGACCGCGCGATCCGCACGTTCCAGGCCGAGCGGGGCGTGGCCGTCGACGGGATGGCGACGACGCTGCTCCTGACGCAGATCCGCGCGGCGATCGCTGCGCAGGAGGCACCGGCCGAAGGCACGCAATATGCCAGCCTCGACGAGCTGATGAACGATCTGCCGACCGGCTCGGTCTCGGACGGCGGCGCCGAGCGCGAGCTGGTGCGGCGCATCCAGGCGGGGCTTTCGGCCGCTTCCGTCGCCTCTCTCCAGGCGGACGGCATCCTCGGCGAGCGCACCCGCGCCGCGATCCGCACCTTTCAGGAGCTGGAGGGCATGGAGGTGAACGGCGAGCCGACGCCCCAGCTCCTCAGCCGCCTCAACGAAATCACCGAACGTCCGTAGGCCCGGCGGTGCGCGTCACCAGCGAGTTCTTCGTCTCGAGCCTCGTGCGCCGCGTCTTCGCCGAGGGCGGCTTTGCGGCCGTGGAACGGCGCGGCGCGGAGGCGGCGGGCGCGATCTTCGTCGTCCAGCGCGGGCGCGACGGCTCGCTGCGCCTCTACGGCCCGGCCGTGCAGACGCTGGCCGGCGAGGACGGCCGCCGCTTCATGCTCGAGGCGGCGAGCGACGAGGAGGCGATGCGCACACGCTTCGAGCGCGAGGCGCGCTTCGACCCGGACTTCTGGGTGGTGGAACTGGAGGTCGAGGACCCCGCCGCCTATCTCGACCTCGCCGAAGAGGACTGAGATCAGGCCGAGGGCCCGCGCAGCCGGCCGGGCTGGCCAGTTTCGCCGGAGCGACGGCCGAACGTCTCGCGCGAGGCGCCATCCGACTGATCGGCGGGAGCTTCCGGCGAGCGGCGCGGATAGGCGACCGGCGCGGGACCGGGCCCTGAATGCGCAATCTCCGTCAAGGCGCGCTGCGCGTCGAGCGAGCGGTAATAGACGGTCATCGCCTCGAAGGCCGGCACGTCGAGGCCGACGGACGGCTTCACCAGCATCAGGATCGCGAGCGCGTCGGACGTCGGAAGGCGCAGAGCCTTCAGCGCGCGGGCGAGCGCCCGGCCGTCGTCCTCGACTTCGATGGGCGCGATCCGTTCAGGCAGAAGCCCGAGGCAGGCCCCCAGGGCATCGTAGAAGGCAGCAAGGTTACCCTCGCGCGCGACGCGCACGAGATCGGCCGGGTCGCGCGGCGCGCTCTGGCGGGGAACCGGCGTGCCGACACGGGCAAGGCGGCGCAGAGTGGCGCGCACGAGTTCGGCCGCTTCGCCCTCGACGGCCGGGCTCGTGGGCTCGGGCGAAGAGAGGTCGGGGGCGAGCGGGGGGGCATCCACGAAGGGCAGGGAGGAGGCCCAGTCCGCATCGCTCGGATCGGCGCGCTCGCGGCGGCGCGCGAGGAT
This sequence comes from Aureimonas mangrovi, assembly GCF_014058705.1. Classification (NCBI taxonomy): domain Bacteria; kingdom Pseudomonadati; phylum Pseudomonadota; class Alphaproteobacteria; order Hyphomicrobiales; family Aurantimonadaceae; genus Aureimonas; species Aureimonas mangrovi. The sequence continues at coordinate 2,519,185 of NZ_CP059692.1, read as the reverse complement.
GCGCTCGATGCGCTCGTCCTTGCGGGCGGCCAGGCGCGCGACGTCGTGGGCCGCGAGCGCGGGGCTGGAAACGAGGAAGGGCGCCGTCACCTCGACGGCGGCCTCGACGATCTGGTCGAGGAGATCGCGCGGGACATGGGGGCTGTGGGAGAGGGAGGCGCAGAGCGAGCGCTGCGCGGCCGGCGAGATTCGAGGCCAGAGCGGCGCGACGAGGCGGCCGAAATCGCGCGCCTGGCTCTCGGTGGGCGAGCGAAGCGACCCGTAGGCCGAAACGGCGGCGGCGACGATCGTGTCGAAGCCGGCCTGGCCCTGCGGGGTCTCGAGGGATCGAAAGATCCGCGGTGCGGCTTCCTTCATGGGCTCCGACTTCAGGCACGCGCGTGGCGAAAGGACATCGCGTCCAAATTAGAGCGAAATCGTTAGCGAGCTGTTAACCTTGTCGCTGTTTCATCCTCGTTAAGCATTCGAGAAACGGGCGCTTCGCCCGTCGTCGGCACATGAGGGGGAAGACCATGGCAGTGGTGAAAAAACTGGCCGACTGGCCTCGACAGGGCGTTCGGCGCCCGCCCGTCCAGACCGGCGCTCCGCTGAGCACCGCAGAAATCTACATTCTGCCCTGCATCCGCCGCGAGCCGATCAGCGAGGCGCCTCGGCCTTGAAGACGGGCGCGAGGCGTCAGCCGCGTGCGGGGTTGCCGGCCGCCGACGCATCGAGCGGCGCGCATCTGACTGAGCGCGCGAAGGCTTCGGCGAAGGGTCTTCGGCTCTCGCTCTCCACCAGCGTGCGCAGCGTCAGATAGAGTTCGTTCGAGGTGACGACGACGGGGATCGCATCCTCGTAGCCGCTCTCGCCTTCGATGCGGGCCTGCTCGAACTGCGCCTGCGTGCCGACGACTAGGTCGAAGGCACCGTCGAGCGCGACGCGTTCGTTGATGCTGTAGAGATTGTCGCCGGCCCGGCTGTAAATCGAGGCGGACCAGAAGGTGCGCGGTGCCTCGGCATTCAGCCGCACCGGACCGTCCGCGATGGTGAAGCGGCAGGCGGCGGCGATGAAAGCGGGGTCCATGAAGGCAAAGCGTTCGCCGCCCGGCGTCAGGGGCGCTTCCGACAGCCCGCCAGCGTAAACGACGGTCGCTCGGAAGGGCGGCATGGCCTGCGAAAGCCGCGCCCAGGCGTTGTTCTCCGTGACCTGAGGCATGGCGAAGATCACGCCGATATGGACGATCAGCGCGCCGACGAGGCCGACGAGGAGTGCGAGGAGAAGCCTACCCATCGACGGCGCATCCCGTGCGCTCGATCGACGGCATGGAAACGTCCGTCGCTCCGCCGGCGGTGCTTGCCGGCGTATCGTAGAGGGTGAGGGCGAGGACGAAGCCACCGGTGCCCGAGACGGCCAGCCAGTTGCCGGGCTGCGGCCGGGCGCTGACGAGGACGGGAGCCTCGTTCTCATCGTCGCGCATGAGGTTTTGCGACGTGAGCCAGGAGGGGCGATCACGCTCGAGGATCGGGCGGCCCGCGCCGTCGAAGGCGGACAGCGTCCAGACGCGGGCGGGCGGCAGAGTTCCGGCGATGCGATAGGTGCATTCGCGACGAAGCGCGCGGCGCTCGCTGTCGACTACGGCGCGGAAAGCCATGCCCTCGGCAAGTCCGAGCGTCAGATTGCCGTCCCGCGCAAGGCGCGCCTTGGAGTAGGGATCGGCGGCTGGCGAGCCGGCGAGGCGATCGGCCTGCCACGGCCCGACGTCCAGCGAGCCGGCCCCCTCGAAACGCTCCAGCATGACGCTGGCGGACCAGGCGCCGCCGCCGATGGCGATGGCCAGCGCGACGACGGCGAGAAACAGGAAACGCATGCGAAGAACGGCTCTCAGCGCGCGGCGGCGCGTTCGGCGCCCGGAACGCGCGCGGCGGCAAACTCCTCGGGCTCGGCCGCGAGCGCGCCGGACATGAGGTCGGAGATGCCGGACAGGACGCGCTGCGTATCGGCATTGACGATAAGCGGGCGGGTGATGCGCGGAGCGTCCTCGCCGTCCGCCGCGGCGACCGGCACCGAGCCCGGTTCGGGCAGCGGGTTCTCGATGCCAGGGATGGGGCGCAGCTCGATGCCCTGATGGGCGGCCTCCATGAAGCGCTGCCACGTCATCGCCGGCAGCGATCCACCGGTGAGGTTGTTGGTGGGGCGATAGGAATCGTTGCCGTACCAGACGGCGGCGGTGAAATTGCCCGTGTAGCCGACGAACCAGGCGTCACGGTAGCTCTGGGTGGTGCCGGTCTTGCCGGCGGCGCGCGTCATCGACAGGGCGGCGCGCCGGGCGGTGCCGACCTCCGGGATGCGCACGAGCATCTGGTTCATGGCATCGGCGGCTTCCTGCGTCAGCACCCGCTTGCGGGCGGGCATGTCGCGCGCCGACGTCCAGATGATGTCGCCCGCCGTATCCTGCAGGGTCAGGATGGAGTGGCGGTTGGATTCCATGCCGCCGGCCGGGAAGACGGCATAGCCTGTCGCTTGATCGAGGACCGTCACCTCGCCGGTGCCGAGCGCCATCGTCTTGTCACCGCGCAACGGTGTCTCGACGCCCATCGCCTTCGCGAGCTCGACGACCTTGCCCATGCCGATGGCCTGGGACAGCTTGACCGGGATCGTGTTGATAGAGCGGGCGAGGGCGTCGGCGAGGGTGACGCGGCCGGCGAAGGAGCGGCCGTAGTTCTGCGGGGACCAGCCCGCGACCGAGACGGGGCCGTCGACCACCACCTCGTTCGGCTCGTGGCCTTCTTCCATGTAGGCGGCGTAGATGAACGGCTTGAAGGAGGAGCCTGGCTGGCGCAGCGCGCGGGTGGCGCGGTTGAACTGCGAGAGGCCGTAATCCCGTCCGCCGACGAGCGCGCGAACGCCGCCATCGTCGTCGAGGACGACCATCGCGCTTTCTTCCACGTCGTAGGTGCGGCCGAACTGGCGAAGGTGATAGTCGATCGATTCATCGGCGAGGCGCTGCAGGCCCATGTCGATCGTCGTCTGCGCGATGAAGTTGCGCCGGTGCATGGCTGCGGTGACGCGCTGCACCTCTTCGAAGGCGAAGTCGAGGAAATAGTCCGGCGAGACGATGCCGGTGCGATCCACCGCGGTTGCGGGATTTCTCCGGGCCGCGACGACCTGGCCTTCCGTCATGAAGCCGGAATCCACCATCGCGTTGAGGACGACGTTGGCGCGGGCGCGCGCCGCCGGCAGGTTGATGTGCGGGGCGTAGTTGGCCGGCGCCTTGAAGAGCCCGGCCAGCATGGCGGATTCAGCCAGCGTGACCTCGCGGATGTTCTTGCCGAAATAGAACTCGGACGCGGCCGCCGCGCCGAAGGTGCCGCCGCCCATATAGGCGCGGTCGAGATACATGCCGAGGATCTGGCGCTTGGTGAGGTTGGACTCCAGCCAGAGCGAGATGAAGGCCTCGTTGATTTTGCGATCGAGCGAGCGCTCGTTGGTGAGGTACAGATTCTTGGCAAGCTGCTGGGTGAGCGTGGAGCCGCCCTGCACGACGCCGCCGGCTCGCGCGTTCTGGCTGAGCGCGCGGCCGAGGCCGATGAAGTCGATGCCCCAATGTTCGAAGAAGCGCCGATCCTCGGTGGCGAGAACCGCCTTCACGAACTGGTCCGGCAACTCGTCGATCGGCACCGCGTCCGAGCGGAGCACGCCGCGCCGCCCGATCTCGTTGCCGTGGCGATCGAGGAAGGTGACGGAGTAGTCCGTCTGCTCGGGCAGGCCGCCTGCCGTGAAGCGCATGGCCGGCTGGGCGAGGGCCGCGAGCACGAAAAGGCCGACGAGGCCGAGCGTCAGCGCCTCGCAGGAGAGCTCGACCACTGCACGGTTGAAGCCGCGAACGCGAAAGCGCCGCGAAAAGATGGTGATCGATTCCCAGAGGCCGCTGAAGGCGTGGACGGCCCGCCAGAGGGTGGAATCCAGCCACGCGTCGACTTCGATCAGGCGGGAGGGGCTGCGCCGACGCTCGTTTCGTGCTGGAAGGAGTTTCGCCACGCCAACGCCACCATCTCTCGTGCGCCTGACGGGCAGGCGCGACGGCTCCCAGGCGCCACGCCCGGCAACCAAACCTATATACGCCCCTTCTTACCGACTAGATGCGAAATTCACCGTGAACGACAACCTTGACGACGCGACGAGCGCGAGACCGGCCGGCGATGCGTGATTTCGGCAACAGCGCCTTCTGGCGCGAGAAGCAGCTGGAAGAGCTGGACGAGCGCGAGTGGGAGGCCTTGTGCGACGGCTGCGGGCGCTGCTGCCTCAACAAGCTGGAAGACTGGGACACCGGCGAGATCGCCTGGACGAACGTGGCCTGCCAGCTTCTCGACGGCGAGGCCTGCCGCTGCTCGGACTACGAGAACCGGCAGGCCACCGTGCCGGACTGCGTGCGGCTGACGCCGGACGTGGTGCGCGCGATCTCCTGGCTGCCGAAGACCTGCGCCTACCGCCTCGTGGCCGAGGAACGCGACCTCTACTGGTGGCACTATCTCGTTTCGGGCGACCGTGACACGGTGCACGAGGCCGGGATTTCGGTGCGCGGGCGCACGGTGAGCGAAGTGGGGCTGGAGCCTGAGGACTACGAGGACCACCTGGCCGACTGGCCCGGCGAGGATCCGACGGACAAGAATAAGACCAAAAGCATAAAATAGGAAAATAGTCATTGACACCGTGACGGTGCCCGTGTAGGGTTCAGGCACGGTCGGAAATCTGCGGCCGGCGGGCGGCGGCCCTCTTCGGAGGGCGGCCGCTTCTTTGTTTCTGGAGGGGGCGATGCCGGGTCGCAGGAAGGTTTTTCTGGCCGATCGGCTGACGGTTCTCCTCAAGGCCGAGCTGACCGCGCTGGAGGCGGCGCGCAAGGTGGAGCGAGCCGATGCGGACGAGGACGTGCATTCGCGGCCCGCCGAGGTGAAGGCGCGGGTGGAGGCGGTCTCGCAGATCACCCGGACGCTGGAGAAGCTCCTGGAACTGCGGCGCCTCGAGGCGCTGGGGGAGGCG